>JAICKK010000168.1 GCA_025927955.1 Nocardioidaceae bacterium | reverse complement strand
GCTTGAGGAGGATCCGGGCGCCGGCGACCTCGGACAGCTTCGTGGCGTCGTACAGCAGGCTTGGCACGCCGGCGTACTCGCGCAGCATCCGCCCGAGCTCGTCGGTGAAGGCGGGGTCCTGCATCGCCTCGCGCCAGGCGGTGGTGAGCTCGTCGAGCGCGGCCATCAGCGCCTCGGGCATCATCCGGCCGCCGAACCGGCCGAACCGGCCGTCGTCGGCGGGAGCGGGCGCGGTGGAGGGGCGGTGGGTCACGAGGTCGGGACCTCCTCAGCCGCGCTGTCGCAGCGCGGGGTGCGAGCCGGCGGCCACCAGGTCGGCCACCGCGCTGCGCGGGTCGTCCCCCCGCACAAGGGTCTCACCGACGAGGACCACGTGGGCTCCCTGCTTGGCGTACTCGAACACGTCGTGCGGGCCGCGCACGCCCGACTCGGCCACGCGGACGACCCCGTCGGGGATGCGGCGGGCCAGCCGGGCGAAGATCTCCCGGTCGATCTCGAGGGTCTTGAGGTTGCGCGCGTTGACGCCCACCAGGGTCGCGCCGGCGGCCAGCGCCCGGTCCACCTCCTCCTCGTCGTGCACCTCCACGAGCGGCGTCAGCCCGATGGAGTGGGCACGCTCGACGAGCGACTCGAGCTGGGTCTGGGTCAGCGCGGCGACGATCAGCAGCGCCAGGTCGGCCCCGGCCGCGCGGGCCTCCCACAGCTGGTAGGAGGTGAGGATGAAGTCCTTGCGCAGCACCGGGATCTCGACCGCCGCCCGCACCGCGCGCAGGTCGTCGAGGCTGCCGCCGAAGCGGCGCTGCTCGGTCAGGACGCTGATGGTGGCCGCTCCCCCGGCCTGGTAGTCCGCGGCGAGCGCAGCCGCGTCGGAGATCCGCGCCAGCCGACCGCGGCTCGGGCTGGACCGCTTGACCTCCGCGATCACGCTCACCCCGTCGGCGCGGAACGCCGGCATCGGGTCGAGCGCCTCACGGGCCCTGCGGGCGGCCTCCTTGAGGTCCTCGAGCGATGTGGTGGCCTCACGCGCAGCGAGGTCGGCACGAACGCCGTCGATGATCTCGTCGAGTACCGACATCCACGCCTCTCCCTCACCGTCGCGGCCAGGACCTTAGACTCTCACGTCGCCGCGCGTGGCTCGAACCCGCGTCCGGGACCCCGGGGCCCGGCACACACGGTGGCCGCCCCACCCGCCGGTCAGCGGTGGGAGTCCGCGTGGGACTCGGAGACCGGCTCGGCCCCGAGGCCCCGCATCTGCATGATCTTGCCGACGACCGGGCCCAGCACGCAGATCCCCACCCCGATCCAGAACACCAGCCAGCTGCCGACGACCAGGCCGAGACCGCCGACGACGAACCCCACCAGGATGATCAGGACCCCGGTCCAGGCGGCAGGGGTGTTGCCGTGGTGAGCCATCGATCCTTGCTCCTCGCCGTGGGGTGCGCTGACGAGGACATCCTAGGCGCTCGCGGCGGGCTCACTGCGTGGGGTCGCGTCCGTCGTCGAGGGCGCGCCACATGTCCTGCTCCGTGGTGGGGACCGTGACGTGGCCCCCGTCCGGGTCGGTCGCCGGGCTCGGGGCTCCGTCGGCGTGCGTGCGCGCCGACGGGGCGTCGTACCGCTCGCCCATCCCCGGCCAGCGCGGCGAGAGGGCGACCGCGACGCCCAGCGCGGCCAGCGAGACGGCCGCGCCCACCGCGCAGACGACGTACCAGCCGGTGAGCCCCGTGGTGGCCTGGTCGGCGACGCCGCCCCGGGCCACCAGCTGCGCCACGGCGTCGGTGCGCGCGCGGCCGGCCTGGCTCACCGCGGTCGCCAGGACGCCCGCCGCTGCGAGCGTGCCGGCCACCGCGACGACCCGTCGCGCCCGGCCGCGCAGCACCAGCACGACGCCCCAGGCGGCCAGCGCCACCAGGGCCAGGGAGAGGGCCAGGGGCGCCGACGACGAGCCGGTGGCGCGGGCGGTGACGACCACGCCGGCGGCCCTCCCCGACGCCGTGGCCCAGTCGCGGCCCGCCGCGACGGCGGTGAGCACCGAGGCGGCCAGCCCGACGAGGACCGTGGGGGCGAAGCTGCGCCGGCGCCGAGGCCGTACGGCGGGCGCGTCAGCCATCGGCGAGCGGCAGCAGGGCCGAGTCGAAGCAGGTGCGGTCGCCGGTGTGGCAGGCCGGGCCGAGCTGGTCGACCTTCACCAGCAGGGTGTCCCCGTCGCAGTCGAGGCGGACCTCCACGACCTGCTGGCGATGGCCGGAGGTCTCCCCCTTGACCCAGTACTCGCTCCTGGAGCGGCTCCAGAACGTCGTCCGGCCGGTGGTCAGCGTCCGGTGCAGGGCCTCGTCGTCCATCCAGCCCACCATCAGGACCTCGCCGCTGTCGTGCTGCTGCACGACCGCGGGGACGAGGCCCTGGGTGTCGCGCCGCAGCCGCGCGGCGATGGTGGGGTCGAGGCCGCTCATGCCCCCAGTATGCGGGGCCTCAGGCGGTGGCCTGCTGCGCGACCCAGCTGGCGTGCAGCCTGCCGTAGACGCCGCCCTCGGCGACCAGCTCCTGGTGCGCGCCCCGCTGGACGATGCGGCCCCGGTCCACGACCACCACCTCGTCGGCGTTCTCGGCGGTGGACATGCGGTGCGCGATGGTCACCGAGGTGCGGCCCCTGGTCAGCCGCTCGAGGGCGCGGGCGATGCGCATCTCCAGGGCCGGGTCGACGGCGCTGGTGGCCTCGTCGAGGACCAGCAGGTCCGGGTCGGCGAGATGCGCCCGGACCAGCGCGACCAGCTGCCGCTCCCCCGCCGAGAGCGACTCCCCCCGCTGTCCGACGCGGGTGTCGAGGCCCCGCGGCAGCCCCGCCAGCCAGTCGGTGAGGCCGAGCTGGTCCACGGCGCGCACGATGTCCTGGTCGGTGGCGTCGAGCTTGCCGTAGAGCACGTTGGCCCTCAAGGTGGCGTCGAACAGGAAGCCCTCCTGCGGCACCAGCACCACCCGCTCGCGCAGCGAGGCGAACGGCACCTCGCGCAGGTCCACCCCGTCGAGCCGGACCGACCCGGTCGTCGGGTCCATGAGCCGGGTCAGCAGCTTGGCGAGCGTCGTCTTGCCCGACCCGGTCTCGCCGACGACCGCCAGACGGGTGTTCGGCGCGACCCGCAGGTCGATCCCGTGCAGCACGGGAGGCCCGCCGGGGTAGCCGAAGCCCACGGCGGCGAACTCGATCCGGACCGCGCCGTCCGGCAGGGGAGTCCCGGCCGCGCCCGGGTCGACCACGTCGGCGGGCGTGTCCAGGATGCCGATCACCCGCCGCCAGCCGGCGATGGCGTTCTGCGCGTCGGTGAGCACCTGGGTGCCCAGCTGCACCGGCCCCACGAACAGCGTGACCAGGAAGGCGAACGCGAGGATCCTGCCCAAGGTGAGGTGCCCGTCGACGCCGAGCAGGACGCCGATGACGATGACCCCGGCGTTGGCGAGACCGGCCGAGACCCCGCCGAGGGAGAACGAGAACGCGGTCAGCCCCTGCGCCCGGGTGCTGGCCTGCTGGTAGCGGTCGACGGCGGTGTCGATGCGCTCCTGGGTGCGCCGCTCGATCGCGTAGGACCGGACGGTCGCGGCCCCGACCACGGGCTCGGACACCTTGCTCAGCATCACCCCGACCTGCTGCCGGACGGTGCCGTAGGCCTCCGACAGCCGGCGCTGGAAGTAGCGCAGGGACAAGAAGAGCGGCAGGAACGCGACCCACACCACGACCGTCAGCTGCCAGCTGTAGACCGCCATGACCACGGTGGCCACCGCGATCTGCCCCACGCTGACGATCGCGATCACGCCGCCGAAGATCAGGAACTGCGAGACCTGGTCGACGTCGCTGGTGACGCGGGAGACGAGTGCTCCACGGCGCTCGGTGCTCTGGGTCAGCAGCGGCAGGTCGTGGACGTGGCGGAACGCCTTGATCCGCAGCGTGGCCAGTCCCCGCTCGGCGCTGCGGAACAGCCGGTAGGTCATCGAGTACGACGCGAGCGCCGTCACCACCACCGCCATGCCGGCGACGAGCGCGACCATCGCGGTGAACCCGAGGTCCGGGCCGCCGGGGGCGTCCACGCCCTTGTCGAGGGTCTGCTGCACCGCCACCGGGACCACGATCCGGCCGACGGTCGCCACCAGCGCGAGCACCATCGTGCCGCGGATCCCGGCGGTGAGCTCGGGAGACAGCTCGATGCCGCGTGCGATCGTGCGCATGGCGGACAGCGACTCGCCGGTGTCGACGGTGCTTCCCGTGCTCTTCACGGGGCTGCTGCCGGTGCTGCTGTCGGGGCTGCTGACGGTGCTGCTGTCGGGGCTGCTCACGGGACGCCCACCTCCTGGCTCCCACCCGACGGCGCGGCCGGGTCGGGCCGCTCCTGCTCGTAGGCGTTGACCAGGTCGGCGTAGCCGCTGTTGCGCGCGAGCAGCTCCGCGTGGCTGCCGTGGTCCTCGATGCGGCCCTCGCGCAGGAACACCACCTCGTCGGCCAGCGCGATCGTCGCCTTGCGGTAGGCCACCACGAGCACGGTGCTCTCGGAGCCCGCGCTGTCGGAGCCCGCGCTGTCGTGCTGGCTGTCGTGGCCGCGGCGCAGCGCCGCCAGGATCCGCGCCTCCACCTCGGGGTCCACCGCCGAGGTCGCGTCGTCCATCACGAGCAGGCGCGGCCGGCGCACCAGTGCCCGCGCCAGCGACAGCCGCTGCCGCTGGCCGCCCGAGAGCGTGGTCCCCCGCTCCCCCAGCCGCGTGTCGAGCCCCTGCGGCAGCGCGGCCACGAACCCGTCGGCCTGGGCCGTGCGCAGCGCCGCCCACACCTCCTCGTCGGCCACGTCGGCCCCCAGGGTGACGTTGCCGCGGACCGTGTCGTCGAACAGGAAGGCCTGCTGGGGCACGAGCGAGACGTGCTCGGCCAGCGCGCCGGGGGCGAGGTCGCGCAGGTCCGTGCCGTCGAGCACGATCGCGCCGGAGTCGGGGTCGACCAGCCGCACCAGCAGGGAGGTGAGCGTGCTCTTCCCGCTCGCGGTGGCACCCACCACCGCGACCGTGCGGCCGGGCTCGACCTCGAAGGAGACGTCCTGCAGCAGCGGCGGCGCCTCGGGGTAGCGGTAGCCGAGACCGCGCACCTCGAGCCTCGCGCCCGGCTCGGCACCCGTGCCGGCAACGGCGATGCGCCGCCCGCCGTACAGCATCTCGCCGGAGGCGTCGAGCACCGCCTGCACCCGGCCGAAGCCGACGACGCTGCGGGGGAACTCGCCCACCAGCCAGCCCAGGGACCGGATCGGGAACGACACGATCGTCAGCAGGTAGCCGATCGTCACCACGTTGCCGGGATCGGTCAGCCCCCGCTCCACGCGGACCACCCCGACGGCCAGGACCGCGAGGACGCCCAGGCTGGGCAGCGCCTCCAGCAGCGGGTCGAACGCGGCGCGCACCCGGCCGGCCCGGATGTTGGTGTCGCGCAGCTGGCGGGCGCGGACCGCGAACCGCTCCGTCTCCTCGGGCTCGCGGCCCAGGGTCTTGACCACCAGGGCGCCGTCGAAGGACTCGTGCGCGACCTCGCTGACCTCCGCGCGCAGCGCCTGCGCGCGGGTCATCAGCGGCGACTGGAGGCGCTGGTAGACGACGTTGACCACGATCACCAGCGGGAAGACGAGCAGGCCCACGAGGGCGAGCACGAGGTCGGTGACCAGCATCTGGGCGACCGCGATCACCATCATCGCCACCGTCCCGACGGCCATCGGCAGCGGCGCGATCGGCGCCCAGGCCGCCTCGACGTCGGAGTTGGCGTTCGACAGCAGCTGGCCGGTGGGGTGCTGCTGGTGCCACGACATCGGGAGCCTGAGGTACTGGCGGGTGACGGCCCGCCGGTAGTGGGCCTGCATGCGGTACTGCATGACGCCGGCTCCGAGCCGGCGCGCGACGATGCCCACGGCGCGCAGCAGCGCGACGGCGACGAACAGGGCGACCACCGTCACCGCTCCGCCCGCACCGACCCGCCCCGTGTGGAAGGCGGGCTGCAGGACGTGGTCGGTGGACCAGCCGAGCACCCAGGCGTCGGCCACGGTCAGCGCCCCGAACACCACGCTGCCCAGGGTGGAGAGCGTGAAGATCCACGGCTCCCGGCGGATCGCCACCCCGAGCACGGCGAAGCCGTCACGCAGGGTGCCCCGGCGGGCCGAGGCGTTCGACGAAGGGCTGGTCACGAGGCTCACCCTACGATCGACCCATGACACGACTCGCGCGAACCGAGCGCAGCGCCCTGTGCGACGAGGCCCTCGAGACCGGTGAGGGCGCCCCCACCCTGTGCGCGGGCTGGAGGGTCAAGGACCTGCTCGCCCACCTGGTCGTGCGGGAGGGCAGCCCGGCCTCCGTCGGGATCGCCGTCCGGCCGCTGGCGGCGCTCACCGAGCGCGCCTACGAGCGGGCTCGGCGCCGACCGTTCGAGTCCCTCGTCGAGCAGGTGCGGAACGGGCCGCCCCGGCTCTCGCCGTACGCCCTGCCGAAGGTCGACGAGCTGGCGAACGGGATCGAGATGTTCGTGCACCACGAGGACATCCGGCGGGCGCGGCCGGGCTGGGAGCCGCGGCACCTGGACGAGGCCACCGAGGAGCGGCTGTGGTCCGCCGTGTCCGGGTTCGGCAGGCGCCTCGTCCGCAAGGCGCCCGTCGGGGTGACCGCCGAGCGCACCCCCGGTGCCGAGGTCGCGGTCCTCAGGGACGCCGCGCCGAGCGTCACGGTCAGCGGCCCGCCCGCGGAGGTGCTGCTCTACCTCCTCGGCCGCCGCGAGCAGGCCCGGGTGGACCTGCGCGGAGGCGAGGCCGCGCTGGCCCGTCTCGCCGGCGCCCCGCTCGGCATCTGAGCCGGCCCGCTCCTCCTACAGTGGCGTCGTGAGCGCCTCCCCCTCGACCGGCCCAGGACGCCGCCTCGAGCTGCTGCCCGCCGTCGACGTCGCCGACGGCCAGGCCGTCCAGCTGGTGCAGGGCGTCGCCGGCTCCGAGAAGCGGTTCGGCGACCCCCTCGAGGCGGCGCTGAGCTGGCAGCGCCGGGGTGCCGAGTGGATACACCTGGTCGACCTCGACGCCGCCTTCGGCCGCGGGCACAACCGCGAGCTGCTGGCCAGGATCGTCGGCGCCGTCGACGTACAGGTGGAGATGAGCGGTGGGATCCGTGACGACGAGTCGCTGGAGGCGGCGATGGCGGCGGGCTGCCGGCGGGTGAACATCGGCACCGCGGCGCTGGAGCAGCCCGCGTGGTGCGCGAGGGCCATCGCGTCGTACGGCGACCGGGTGGCCGTCGGCCTGGACGTCCGCGGCCGCACGCTGGCCGCCCGGGGCTGGACCCGGGACGGCGGCGACCTGTACGACGTGCTGGCGCGCCTGGACGGCGAGGGCTGCGCGCGCTACGTGGTCACCGACGTGAACAGGGACGGCATGCTGCAGGGCCCGAACCTCGACCTGCTGCGTGAGGTGTGCGCCGCCACCGACCGGCCGGTCGTCGCGTCCGGCGGCATCACGGAGCTGTCCGACCTCGCCGCCCTCGCCGAGCTGGTCCCGCTGGGCGTGGAGGGGGCGATCGTGGGGACCGCGCTCTACGAGGGCAGGTTCAGCCTGGAGGACGCGCTGGCGCTCACCCGGGAGGCGCGGTGAGCCTCGCGGTCCGGGTCATCCCGTGCCTCGACGTGGACGCGGGCCGGGTCGTCAAGGGCGTGAACTTCACCGACCTGCGCGATGCCGGTGACCCGGTCGAGCTGGCGAGGCTCTACGACGCCGAAGGTGCCGACGAGCTGACGTTCCTCGACATCTCGGCCTCGCACGAGGGTCGGGCCACGACCATGGAGATCGTCTCCGCGACCGCGGAGCAGGTGTTCATCCCGCTGACCGTGGGCGGCGGCGTGGGCAGCGTCGGGCACGTCGACGCGCTGCTGCGGGCGGGCGCGGACAAGGTGGCGGTCAACACCGCCGCGATCCGCAGGCCCGAGCTGGTGGCGGAGATCGCCGACCGGTTCGGCAACCAGGTGCTGGTGCTGTCCGTGGACGCGCGCCGGGCCCGTCCCGGCGCGGCGACCGACAGCGGCTTCGAGGTCACCACGCACGGCGGCCGGCGCAGCGCCGGCCTCGACGCCGTGGCCTGGGCCCGGAGGGCCGCCGAGCTCGGTGCCGGCGAGATCCTGCTCAACGCGATGGACGCCGACGGCACCCAGGACGGCTTCGACCTCGACCTGCTGCGGCTGGTGCGGCGCGAGGTCGACATCCCGGTGATCGCCTCCGGCGGTGCCGGCCGGGTCGAGCACTTCCCCCCCGCCGTGGACGCCGGCGCGGACGCCGTCCTCGCCGCGACCGTGTTCCACTTCGGCGTGCTGCGCATCGGCGAGGTCAAGAAGGCCCTGGCCGCGGCGGGGCATGACGTGCGGTAGCTGTTCATGAGACTGCGTCTACCTTTCCCGGTCTTCCGATGTCGTCCAGGTGGACGACAACGAACGGCTGTGCGTGGGCGGGGCCGTCCGATCTCGTCCAGGTGGACGACATCGGGACACCGCCAGTCCGGCCCGAGGCCTGGTCCCACGACTGACGTAGCACAATAGGTGCTACAGTCGGTTCGTGGAACGCATCGGTGTCCGGGAGCTCCGGCAGAACGCCTCGCGCTACCTCGCGATGGTGAAGGCTGGCCAGACCGTCGAGGTGACCGAGCGTGGCGAGCT
>JAICKK010000132.1 GCA_025927955.1 Nocardioidaceae bacterium | reverse complement strand
CGGGACAGGCGCAGTACACCCTCTGGTGCGACGAGCGCGGGTTCGTGATGGAGGACGGCGTGGTGTTCCGCCACTCCGCCACGGAGTTCCTGCTCACCGCGGCCCGGCCGAACCTCGGCTGGTTCGCGGACCTCGCCAGGCGGCAGCGGGTGACCCTGGAGGACGTCTCCGACGAGTACGGCGTGCTCGCCGTGCAGGGCCCGAGCTCGCGCACGGTGCTGTCGGCCCTCATGCCCGAGGCCGGGTCCCTGGCGTTCTTCTCGCATGCTCCGGCGAAGGTCGCCTCCGCCCCGGTGACGCTGTCGCGCACCGGCTACACCGGTGACCTCGGCTTCGAGATCACCGTCGCGGCCGACCAGGCCATCGACGTCCTCGACGCGGTGCTCGAGGCCGGCCGCGGTCACGGGCTGCGACCCTTCGGCGAGGAGGCCCTGATGATGCTGCGGATCGAGGCCGGCCTGCCGCTCGTGGACGTGGAGTGGCGCAACAGCCGGCTCGCGTTCACCGACCACGAGCGGGTCACGCCCAGCGAGCTCGGCATGGGCTGGATGCTGCCCAAGCGGTCCGGCGGCGAGCGGCCCTTCGTCGGGCGCGACGCGATCCGCCGGGAGCTCCGCGAGGGCACCTC
This sequence comes from Nocardioidaceae bacterium, assembly GCA_025927955.1. Taxonomy (GTDB): domain Bacteria; phylum Actinomycetota; class Actinomycetes; order Propionibacteriales; family Nocardioidaceae; genus Nocardioides_B. The sequence continues at coordinate 10,113 of JAICKK010000132.1, read as the reverse complement.
GCGCTGGGCGACGGTCGGCGTCGTCGTGGACTGGGCGCACTGGGACCGGCTGCACAAGGACGCCGGACTGCTGCCGCCCAAGGACGAGCACCCGCTGCCGTACGCCTCGATGCTGTACGACGCCGGCGCCGGCTCCGCGGACCGCAGCCAGGTCGGCTACACCACCAGCTTCATGTACTCCCCCGTGCTGCAGCGCCACATCGGCCTGGCGCGGGTCCGCCCCGACCACGCCGCGCCCGGCTCCGAGGTGCACCTCGAGCTGGCGATCCACCACCACAACACGACCGTGTCGGCGCGCACCGCGAGGCTGCCGCTGTTCAACCCCGCGAGGAAGACGGCGAAGCCATGAGCCAGGCGATGACACAGTACGACGCGATCGTGGTCGGCGGCGGCCACAACGGGCTGGTGAACGCCGGCTACCTCGCCAAGGCGGGGCTGCGCACGCTCGTCCTCGAGCAGCGGCACCTCGTGGGCGGCGCCGCGATCACCGAGGAGCTGGTGCCGGGGTTCTCCTTCACCACCTTCTCCTACGCGCTGAGCCTGCTGCGGCCCGCGATCATCCAGGAGCTCGACCTGGTGCGGCACGGCTTCATGCCGCTGATGATGCCGAGCTCGTTCCACCCCACCGGTGACGGCGGCTACCTGCTTCTCGGGGACGACCACGACCAGAACATCCAGGAGATCCGCCGGCACTCGCCGCACGACGCGGACGCCTACGACCGCTACCACCACGACCTCGACCGTGTCGTGCAGGCGGTCCAGCCGCTGTTCGACAACCCGCCCCCCGACGTCTTCGGCAAGGACCCCGAGGACCAGGCCGACGTGGCCTGGCTGCTGGACCACCTGGGCAGCGTCGAGCGCTCGGTGATGCACGACGTCGTCCGCCTGCTCACCGGCAGCGCCGCGGACTGGCTCGACGACTACTTCGAGCACGAGGCGGTCAAGGGCTTCCACGCCTCCTCGAGCATCATCGGCTCCAAGGTCGGCCCGATGTCGCCCGGCTCGGGGCTGGTCCTGCTGTTCCACAAGATGGGCGAGCACGACGGCGACCTCGGCTCCTGGGCGTTCCACAAGGGCGGCAACGGCGGCTTCACCCAGGTCCTGGCGCGGGCCGCCGAGGCCAACGGCGCGGAGATCCGGCTGGGCGCCGAGGTCAGCGCGGTCCTGACCGGCGAGGGTCGGGCGCTCGGCGTCGTGCTCGCCGACGGCACCGAGCTGCGCGCCCCGGTCGTGGTGTCCGCCCTCGACCCTCGGCGGACCTTCCTGGACCTCGTCGACCCGCGCGAGCTGCCCTCCGACCTCGTCGACAACGTCGAGCGGATGAGGTTCCGCGGCGTCTCCGCCAAGGTCAACTTCGCGCTCGACGGGCTGCCGGTCTTCCCCGCGCTGCCCGACACCGTGGACCACTACGGCGGCTTCCTCAACATCGGCCCGACGATCGAGTACGTCGAGAAGGCGTTCGACGCCGCGAAGTACGGCTGGTACAGCGAGCGGCCCTTCATCGACGCGGCCATCCAGTCGGTCGTCGACCCCGACATGGCGCCGCCGGGCAAGCACGTCATGTCGTGCTTCGTGCAGTACGCGCCGTACGACCTGCGCGGCAGCGACTGGGACACCGAGCGGGAGCGCTTCGGCGACACCGCTCAGGCCGTGCTCGAGTCGCACTTCCCGGGGTTCGGCGACCTCGTGCTGCACCGCGAGGTGGTCACGCCCCTCGACATCGAGCGGACCACCGGGCTGACCGAGGGCAACATCTTCGCCGGCGAGTTCCTCGCCCCGCAGATGTACTTCTTCCGCCCCTCACCGGGATGGAGCCGCTACCGCACGCCCATCGACGGCTACTACCAGTGCGGGTCGGGCACCCACCCCGGCGGCTGCGTGATCGGCGCGCCGGGCCGGCTGGCCAGCCGGCGGATCATCGAGGATCTCCGCCGGTCCTGACAGCTGCCTACGCTGGTCGAGGTGCACCCGCCCCGGGGCGAGGTCAGGGAGTCGGGATCGCGAGCGCCGCGGTGAACGCCTCCTGGTCATTGGCTAGGACACCGACGCCGGACCGCATGGTGCACAGGGTCGGTGGACCACCGACGCCGGGGCACGTGAAGACCTCGGGCGTGCGCGTGTCGGACCAGGCCGGGTGCGCGGTGCCGTGGAACGCCGCCAGGCCGGTGTAGTCGCCCCAGAACACTCCCTCGAACTGGGTGGGTGGCGGCATCGACGAGGTGGTCACCCTGCGTGTGGCAAACCTGGCCAGGTCCCGGGAGCCTGACAGGGAGAAGTCGGACCAGCCGGTCAGCTCCGCGTCGCCGTACTGGCGGTCGTAGTAGGACACGGCCAGACGACCGTCCTTCGTGAAGTCCGCCCACTGGAACCACTGGTCGGTCGTGGCCTGTCGGCGGGCCTGGTCGGCCGAGTCGAGGTGCCGCGGGTCGGTCGTGGTGCCCGTGAACGACGCCCCGGCGTTGCGCGAGACGCTCACCAGGATGTCGTTGTTGCAGGCCCCGACGGTCAGCACGCCCTTGTAGGTGTTGATCCCGTCCGCCGCGAAGCCGGACGGCACGCAGCCGTTGGACTCGTTGGAGTGCCTGTTGATGTAGGAGCCGAAGGTGACCGCGACCCTGGTGGGGTGCCGCGGGTCCACCACGCCCACCGGGTAGTTCGTCGCCCGGAAGAACGACGTGTTGTCCCGCTTGTCCGGCACGCAGGCCCGTCCCGGGTCCTGTCCGGTGTACGTCGCGCAGTCGGGCAGGTCGTAGTAGTCGGCCACCTTGACCGGGCTGGAGAACGTCGCCCCGCCGTCGGTCGACTTCGCCAGCAGCATCTGGTTGCGGTTGTCGGAGCCGGCGACGGTGTTGTTGAAGTTCGCCCAGACGACGTAGAGCGTCCCGTCGGGCGCCGTGAAGGGCTGCGAGTCCTGGTTCTCGTTGCAGGTGCCTCGAGGGGTGGCCAGTCCGTAGGTGTTCGTGCAGAGACCGCTCGTCCCGCTCACGACGACCGGCGCGCTCCAGGTCTCGGCGTAGTCCGAGGAGTGGCTCTCGTAGATGTACGCCGTGCCGTCCGGGGCGAACGTCGTCCAGGTGACGTAGACACGGTCGCGGAACGGGCTCCCGGTGTGGTTGTCGACCGTCAGCAGCTCCTTGTCCAGGAACGGCTGAGTGCCCGTGCCGGCGAGGTCGGGCTGCTCGGTGACCACGCGTGCCGGGAACGTGTACGACGCACCACCATTCCCCGTCGACCGCAGGACGACCAGGGCGCTCGACAGGTCGGGGTTCGACGAGGTCGGAACGCCGCGGTTGAACAGCTGGCAGCTGAAGTACACGTTCCCGCGCGTGTCGATGGCGGTCGAGGTGTCGCCACCTCCTTGCCAGTACTGGCGGGCGGCCCCGCCGTACGCGGCTCCTCCTCGGGTGAAGCCGGTCGGGACAGCAGTGTCGCTGAAGGACCGACCGTTGTCCCGGCTCGAGTAGGAGAAGCACCCCCCGTCACCGCGTCGGTAGTCGTTCGAGCTGCCGACGATGGTGCCCGGGCGGCGATGGTCCTCGGACACGTAGGTCTCGTTCTGTGCCTGGCCACGCCCCTGGAGGTCGACGTCCGTGACGTTCTGGCAGTCGGTGTCCATGTTGACGTTGGACCCGAAGCGGTAGGTGCACCCGGCGGACGAGCGCGGCACGTAGAACGGTGCACCCCCCGCCATGCGACGAGGAGCCCCAGCGCTGCGCGCATTCTGCTGTGCGAGCCCCCTGGCCTGGTCGACCTCACTGCTCGCGAAGCCCGACAGCAGGCGCTTTTGAACCTTGGTGAGGTGGTCGTAGGTCATGGGCTGCGCTGCGCCCGTACCTTCCAGACCCGGGAGGAAGACCATCCCCGCGATGACCAGACCAGCGATACCTGCGACACGAGCGCGCATCGCGACCTCCAAGAGGGTCCGTCGATCAGCCAGGCCTAGCAGAGCTCGAAGGTTCGCGCAAGGCCCTTGAGGACAGGCAGGGCGGCGTGCGTCTCCCACGCCGCCCGTACCGCCCGAAGCGCGTCGTCCTCGTTCCGTCCGGCACTCAGAACACCGCCATGACGGCGTCACCGATGAACATCGCTACCGTCCCGCCGTGCCGCTCCAGGACGTGGCTCAGGGCAGCGAAGTAGCGCGTCACCCCCGCGCGCACGGCCTCGGGGTCGTAGCGGTCAGCGACGTCGACCCGGTCAGGTCGCAGAAGACGATGGTGACGGTCCTGCGCACCTCGACCGGCGCCGACGCGGGCCTCAGCCGCACGCCACACTCGGAGCAGAACTTCGGCTCCTCCATGACCCCGCGCCGCAGGCTGGGCACCGCATCGCCGCATCGCACGTCGGACCGCCATCGCGACTCGTCTGCGATGTGAGGGGTCGTCGCCTCCGAGCGCTCGCAGACGGAGGGGCGCGATCCCTTGCACGAGGCAACAGGGACGGCCGGCCTCGGATGCAACAAGCGGCATGTGCACAGGGGCATGGATCGGTGCCGGATGTTGCTCTCGGTGGAGCGGAAGGACCGGCCACGCCTGTGGATGACGGCCCGCCCGGCGACTGCCGAGGCGGCATGCTTTCGCCCATGCCGACGAGGAGGCACCATGGGAACAGCTATGGACATGAGGACGACACTGCCGCGCAGCCGCCCGCTGACTCGAGCGGACCTCGACGAGGTGCCCGATGACGGGCACCGCTACGAGCTCATCGACGGTGTCCTCGTCGTGACGCCCGACCTTCGTGGCAGCACCAGACGATGCTCGCTGGACTCAACGACGTCGTGCGCCGCGCCTGCCCCGGAGAGCTGCAGGTCCTGTTCGCGCCCTTCGACGTAGCGCTCGACGAGCACTCCGTGCTCCAGCCCGACCTGCTCGTGGCCAGACGGTCCGACTTCACGGCGCGCGACCTGCCTGCGGCACCACTGCTTGCCGTCGAGGTACTCTCACCCAGCACAAGACGGGTCGACCTGACCCTCAAGCTGTCCCGCTACGAGTCCGCCGGCTGCCCGTCGTACTGGGTCGTCGACCCGGACCGGCCAGCGCTGCGGGCCTGGGAGCTACGTGAGGACCACTACGTCGAGGTAGCCCACGTCACCGGCGAGGAGCGGTACGACGCGGAGCGGCCGTCCCCCGTCAGCGTCACCCCGGTTCGTCTGCTGCCCTGAGGGCAGTGGCGCCAGGCCGAGCACGCACGAGTCGAGCGCAACCCTTGCATAAGGCAACAGGGGACGGCATCGTGAGCAAGGACCGCGCCGCGCTGGTTGAAGCGACGCGGTCTCGGCGAAGGAGAGGTAGCCATGACCGTCTCGACGTCCTCCCGCCTGCGCACCGCCGTCGTGCTCACGAGCGCCGGGCTCGCCGCCGTCGGCGCGCTCGTCGCCGCGGGGCCGGCTGCCGTAGCGCACACCGGCTCCACCGCGACCTCCTCCGCCCACCGACCGTCGGAGCCCAAGCAGGCAGTGGCGACCGGCCGCGGCGGCGCGGTCGCCTCGGTCGACCTGGACGCCTCGCGGGCCGGGATCGCCACGCTCCGCCACGGCGGCAACGCGGTCGATGCCGCCGTCGCCACCGCAGCGACCCTGGGGGTCACCGAGCCCTTCGTCGCCGGACCGGGCGGCGGCGGCTTCATGGTCGTCTACCTGGCCAAGCAGCACCGCGTGCTGACCATCGACGGCCGCGAGACGTGCCCGGCCGCCTGCAGCCCCGGCCTGTTCCTGGAGAACGGGCAGCCGCTGGCGTTCGAGGAGGCGCGGCACTCGGGCCTCGCGGTCGGCGTGCCCGGGATGGTCGGCACGTGGGCACAGGCGGTGCGGCGCTACGGCACCCACCGGCTGTCCGCCGACCTGCAGCCGGCGATCCGACGCGCCGAGGGAGGGTTCCGCATCGACGACACGTTCGTGCAGGAGACCAACGAGTCGCTGGCCGACCTGCAGGCGTTCACGTCGAGCCGCGAGCTGTTCCTCCGGCACGGCCAGCCGCTGCCCGTCGGCACCCTCCTGCGCAACCCGGACCTCGCCCGCACCTACCGGATGATCGCCCGGCACGGGCCCCGCTACCTGTACGACGGGCCGCTGGCCGGAGCCATCGCCCGCACCGTGCAGCATCCGCCGGTCTGGAAGGGCACGCCGCTGACGGTCCGGCCCGGCATCATGACGCGAAAGGACCTGGCCGGCTACCACGCCGAGGAGCCGGCGCCCACGCACGTGCGCTACCGCGGGAACGACGTCTACGGCATGCCGCCGCCCTCGTCGGGCGGCTCGACGACCGGCGAGGCGCTGAACATCCTCTCCGGCTACGACATGTCCGGCGAGAGCCGGGCGCTGGCGCTGCACCACTACATCGAGTCGCTGCGCTACTCCTTCGCGGACCGCAACCGCTACGTCGCCGACCCGGACTACGTCGACGTGCCGCTGCACGGGCTGCTCGACCGCGCCTTCGCCGCGACCAGGCGCTGCCTGATCACCGACACCGCGGCGACCAGCCCCGTCGCTCCCGGCGACCCCTACCCGCCGTACACCGGCTGCCCGTCGACGGGCACCGCGAGCCCGTCCACCGACCACGAGCAGTCCACGAACAACATCGTGACCGCCGACAGGTGGGGCAACGTGGTCGCCTACACCAACACCATCGAGCACTTCGCCGGCACGGGGATGACCGTCCCCGGGTACGGCTTCCTGCTGAACAACGAGATGACCGACTTCGACTTCGCGCCCAGTGACCCGGCCGTGCCGGACGTGAACCTGCCGGAGGGCGGCAAGATCCCGCGCTCGAGCATGAACCCGACCATCGTGCTGCGGAACGGGCACCCCGTCTTCGCGGTCGGCAGCCCCGGCGGCGCCACGATCATCACCACGGTGCTGCAGATCCTCATCAACCACATCGACTTCGGGATGTCCCTGGAGGATGCGATCGCCGCGCCGCGGGTCGGCAACTTCAACACGCCGGCCAGCTTCGCCGAGCAGGCGTTCCTGGACACACCGGTGGCCAAGACGCTGCAGGACGAGTACGGCCAGCAGTTCAGCGTCGTCACCGGCGTGACCCCGCTCGACAGCGAGATCGGCGCCGCGACCGGCCTGGAGCTGCTGAGCCATCACAGGTTCCGGGCGGACGCCGAGCCGGTCCGGCGTGGTGGTGGGTCCGCGCTGGTGGTCGACCCTGGCCGACCCGGGCGGTAGGTCCCTCGAGCAGAGTCGCCCCGGTGTGACGATCTGTGCTCAACGGTCGACGCGCAGCGGGTGATCGCTAGTACGGTGCAGCCAGTCGACCCCAGGAGGACCCGCCGTGCTGTCGGACATCGAGATCGCCAACGCCGCCACCCTGCGCCCGATCACCGAGATCGCCGAGCAGACGCTCGGCATCTCCCCCGATCATCTCGTGCCGTTCGGGCACTTCAAGGCGAAGGTGGACCCCCGCTACCTCGCCTCCCTGGCGGACCGGCCCCTCGGCCGGCTCGTGCTGGTCACCGGGCTGTCCCCCACCCCGCCGGGCGAGGGGAAGACCACGACGACGGTCGGGCTCGTGGACGCGCTGCACGGCCTCGGCCACCGCGCCATCGCGTGCCTGAGGGAGCCGTCGATGGGCCCGGTGTTCGGGATGAAGGGCGGTGCGGCGGGCGGCGGCTACGCCCAGGTGGTGCCGATGACCGACATCAACCTGCACTTCACCGGCGACTTCGCCGCGCTCGCGGCCGCGAACAACCTGCTCGCGGCGCTCATCGACAACCACGTGCACCATGGCAACGCCCTCGACATCGACGTTCGCAGCATCACCTGGAAGCGGGTCCTGGACACCAACGACCGGGCGCTGCGCCAGGTGGTCGTCGCGCTCGGCGGACACGCCAACGGCTTCCCCCGCGAGGACGGCTTCGACATCGTGGTGGCCTCGGAGCTGATGGCCATCTTCTGCCTGACCGAGTCCTACGCCGACCTCAAGCGCCGCATCGGGGACATCGTCGTCGGCTACACCCGGGCCCTGTCGCCGGTGACCGCGCGCGACCTCGGGGCCGACGGCGCGATGGCGGTGCTGCTGCGCGACGCGCTGGCGCCCAACCTCGTGCAGACCCTCGAGGGCGCGCCCGCGTTCGTGCACGGCGGCCCGTTCGCCAACATCGCGCACGGGTGCAGCTCGGTGATGGCCACGCGGGCGGGCCTGCGGCTCGCGGACTACGTCGTCACGGAGGCGGGCTTCGGCGCCGACCTCGGCGCGGAGAAGTTCGTCGACATCAAGTGCCGCAAGTCGGGGCTGCGACCCGACGCCGCGGTCGTGGTGGCCACGATCCGCGCGCTGAAGTACCACGGCGGCGTCGCGCTCGCGGACCTGGCGGCCGAGGACGTCGCCGCAGTCGAGGCCGGCATGGTGAACCTGGCCCGGCACCTCGACAACGTCCGCGACGTCTACGGGATCCCCTGCATCGTGGCGATCAACCGCTTCCCCGGCGACACCGACGCCGAGGTCGACCGGGTGGTCGACCTGCTCGCGGCCCGCGGCGTGCGGGCGTACTCGGCCACGCACTTCGCCGACGGCGGCGTCGGCGCGCAGGTGCTCGCCAAGGGCCTGCTCCAGCTGCTCGAGGAGCCCTCGCCGTACACCTTCTCCTACACCTACGAGGACGACCTGTCCCTGACCGCGAAGGTCGAGGCGGTCGCGAGCCGGCTGTACGGCGCGGGCGAGGTGACCTGGCACTCGACGGCACGCCGCCGCCTGAACCGCATCGAGGCGGCCGGCTACGGCCACCTGCCGGTGTGCATCGCCAAGACGCAGTACTCCTTCTCCACCGACCCGACACTGCTGGGAGCGCCGTCCGGCCACGAGCTGCACGTGCGGGAGGTGCGGCTGTCGGCCGGCGCCGGGTTCGTGGTGGTCGTCTGTGGGGACATCATGACCATGCCGGGCCTGCCGAAGGAGCCGTCGGCCGCGCGCATCGACCTCGCCGACGACGGGACCATCATCGGCCTCTCCTGACGTCGCCACCCACCGACCGGCGGAGCCCGGACGGGCCACCCCGATCACGCTATGGCCCGCGCCGTGTGAGGCGAGAAGACTCCGGTTCGACACCCTGGGGTACTGGTCCTCACGGAAGGATGGCGAACCGATGGTGAAGAGCCTTGTGGAACGGCGGATGGTGCTGCGTGGCGCGGGAGTCGCCGGGGCCACCGTCCTGGCGGCGGCAGCCGTGCCTGCCGAGGCGTCCGCGCACCCCGAGCACCACGGCCTTCTCGGAGCGTGGCGGATCACCCACGCCGACAACCCGCCGGGCGACACCACGCCGGTGGCCGCCGTGGTGACGTTCGGGGCGGGCGGCGTCTTCGTCGACCAGGACATCGCCCCGGTGGCGCCGGCGGGGGTCGGAGCCTGGACCGCCCACGGCGACCGTTTCGAGGTGACCTTCTGGACGGGGTCGGGCGACACGCCGGCGGACGCCGTCACGGTGCGGGTCCGCGTGCACGGCATGCTGCACGGCGACCGGATCTCGGGGACCTACCGGGCCACCGGCTTCGCCGGCGCCTCCACCACGGTGGTCTTCGGGTCCACGGGCACGTTCTCGGGCTGGCGCATCGTCGCCTGAGACCCGCTGACCTCCCCCTGACACCCGCCGGTCGCCGACCGGTCGGCGACCCGGAAGGTGCCGGTCCCCACCGCCGTCTACCCTCGGGAGGGCGACGACGGAGGGGAGACCTTGACCACGGTACGGCGCGTCGAGACCGACTACCAGGCACGCGACCTGGCACAGCGTCTGCGCAGCCCGCGTCGTGCCCTGCCGGTCGTCGTGGTGACCATGCCGGCGGCGCGTGCCCGGCCCTACATCGACGCCGAGCAGGTGGCCGACGAGGTGGGCGACCTCGCCGAGGTCTACCTGGTCGCGACGGGCCGCCTCACCTGGGCGCTCTGCGAGGGGCTGCCCCCCTCCACCGGGGTGAGCGGCGGGGCGGGGCGGGCCTACCCGGCCGACCCGTCCTGGGCCGACCGGCCGGGGCTGGCTCCCGTCCGGTACGCGTTCGAGCCGGCCCAGGGCCGCACCGCCTCCCGGCTGCTCGTCTCCGACGCGCTGGTGATGGCCCACGAGGCGGGGCTGCTCGGCGCTCGCCGGGACGGCTCGCCCTCCACCATGGTGACCGGCGTG
>JAICKK010000013.1 GCA_025927955.1 Nocardioidaceae bacterium | reverse complement strand
TGCGTCGGTCATGGCTGCCCCACCCTTCGCTCCTCGAGCCCCTCGGCCAACCAGGCATGCACGAGGGGTACGACGGAGGCGCCCTCGCCACTGGCCGCGGCCACCCGCTTCATCGAGCCCGAGCGGACGTCGCCGGCGGCGAAGACGCCGGGCACCGTCGTGGCGAGGTTCGCGGGCGGCAGGCCGTCGGGCCAGCGGTCCTTCGGGACGTCGCGGCCGGTGAGGACGAACCCACGCCCGTCGCGCGCCACCTCCGGCGGCAGCCAGTCGCAGTGGGGCTCGGCGCCGAGCAGGAGGAACAGGCCGTACGCCGGGACGCGGGTGCGCTGGCCGATGTCGACGTCCTCCAGGCACAGCCACTCGAGGTGGCCCTCACCGCCGCCGTCGACGACGGTCGCGCGGGTCCGCACGGCGATCCGGGGGTTGTAGGCGATCTCGCCGAGAAGGTAGGCCGACATCGTCTCGGCCAGGTCGCGGCGTCGTACGACGATCGTGACCGACCGGGCGAAGCGCGAGAGGTGCACCGCCGCCTGCCCGGCGGAGTTGCCGCCGCCGACCACGAAGACGTCCTGGCCCTCCATCTCACGGGCCGCCGACATGGCCGCGCCGTAGTGGACACCCATCCCGACCAGCCGCTCGATGGGCTCGACGCGCAGCTTGCGGTAGGTGACGCCGCTGGTGACCACGACGCTCCGGGTGTGGACCCGGCCGGCGTCGGTGCAGACGACGTGCGCAGCGCCGTCCTTCCCGATCCGCAGCTCCTCGACGACCTGGCCGGTGAAGAAGCGGGTCCCGAACCGCAGGGCCTGGTTGCGCGCCCGCTGGGCGAGCCGCATGCCGGAGATGCCGCGCGGGAAGCCGAGGTAGTTGCGGATCATCGAGCTGGTGCCCGCCTGGCCGCCGATCGCCTCCGCCTCAAGCACCACGACGCTCAGGCCCTCCGAGGCCGCGTACACCGCCGTCGCCAGCCCGGCGGGTCCGCCGCCCACCACCACCACGTCCACGACGTGGTCGACGTCGAGATCGGTGGGTGCGCCGTAGATCGACAGCGCCACGTCGCGCACCGAGGTCGCCACGACCGCCGGCCGGTCGGGTGCGTGCACGAGGGGGTAGCCCTCCTGGTCCGGATGCTGCTCTCGCACGGCCCGGCCGACCTGGCTGTCGGGGTGGTAGACCCTGCTGGGCATGCCCATCCGGTCGAGGAAGTCGCGGATCGACAGGGTCAGGACGTCCTGGGCCGGCGAGATGACCTTGACGGCCACGACCTCGGGGTCAGGGACGGTCGAGCCCCAGTCGGAGAGCAGGTCGGTGACCGCGTTGTGGAACTCCTCGTCGCGTGGCCCCCGCGGCATCAGCAGGTAGGCGTCGTACTTGCCCTTGGCCATGCCGGCCCGCAGCCCGGGTGCATCGAGGAGGAACCGCGAGTAGTGGGCGGCGATCAGCCGTCGGGCGGTCGGCACCACCTCGCGCCACCTCCCGAACGCCGCCAGGATGGGCGCGTCGGGCAGCACCGACTCGGCGACGAACAGCGCCACCGTGCCGCCGGCGGCGCGTACCCGTTCGGTGACCGCGAGCGCGTCGGCACAGGAGTGCGCGACCTCGAGAGCGTAGTCGCGCGCGTAGCGTCCGAACTCGTCGAGCAGGTCGTCGGCATGGTCTTCGGAGACCAGCACGATCGCCGGCGTCGGTGCGCTCACGAGGACGAGCCTAGAGCCGAGGCGCTAGGCGAGAGCCGCCGTCCCGTCCTCGCTCGAGCGCAGCAGCAGCACACCTGCGCCGAGCCAGGTCAGCCCGAAGGGAACGGCGAGCAGGATCCGCGAGGTCTGCTCGTTCGCGAACGGCAGCGTCACCACGGTGGCCAGCAGGAGCGCCGACAGCGGCGTCGGCAGGACGCGGGCGCGGATGACGACGACGGCCACGAGGACCAGGCCCAGGGCCAGCAGCGCGACCCCGGGGACGACCAGACCGGGCATCCCCTCCCAGTTGTTGTCGACGAACGTGGACACGACTGCAGCCGCCAGCAACAGCACCAGCCCGGCTGCACCCGCGATCCCGGCGGTCGCCACCATCGCACCTCGGCCGCCTCGCTTGCGGCGGGTCAGCAGGAGGAGACCGACGCCGCTGACGGCGAGCATGAGGCCGGCGACCGCGAACAGCACCAGGTCCGCCGGCGAGGAGCCGCGCATGACGCGGCTCTCACACCCCGCGTCGATGCAACCCTGGGGGAGCGAGTTGTGGACGAGGCAGGCCGCCGACAGTGCGGCGCCACCGACGGCCGAGCAGGCGCCGGTCAGCCTCGCCAGCTCGACCATCCGCCCGCCTCCGTTCCACGGTCCCCGTGCCGGACGTCAGTCTGCCGGGGACCGGCGCGGCCTGACAAGAAGGGCCCGGCGGCGAACGGCTCGCCCGGCCATCCGGACGTCGATCGTCCGCAACCGCCCGTACGGTGCCGGCATGGCTATCGCACGCTTCCCGAGCATCGTCATCGACTGTCCCGACCCGGACGCTCTCGCGAGCTTCTACGGCACCATGCTGGACTGGAAGGTGGAGCCCGGCTCCGACTGGGTCGACATCCGCGCGGACTACGGTCAGTGCATCTCCTTCCAGAAGGTCGACGACTTCACCCCGCCCACCTGGCCGAGCCAGGAGGCGCCCCAGCAGATGCATCTCGACGTGGTCGTCGACGACCTCGATGCCGCCGAGGCGGCGGTGCTCGACCTCGGGGCCACCAAGCACGAGCACCAGCCCGGCACGACGTTCCGGGTGCTCCTCGACCCGGCGGGGCACCCCTTCTGCCTCTGCCTGAGCTGACTGCGGCCCGGTGCCGGCCGGTGCTCCGGTGCATGTGCGCCGGCTCGGCGGGGTCGAGGGGTGCAGACGCGCCGGGTCGGCGGGGTCGGGTGTAGACAGGTGCTTCCGCGACCGGCCCTCTCGCGTCGAGGCGGCCGAACAGGAGGTGTGCTGGCATGGTGAAGAGCGTCGGCGAGGGCGACCACGCGGTGGTCTGCCTGCACGGCTGGTTCGGGTCCGCGGACGGCTGGGGCTACCTGCCGGAGGTCGTCGACAGGAGCAGGTTCACCTACGTGTTCCCCGAGATGCGCGGGTACGGCGAGCGTCGCGACGAGACCGGCGAGTACACCATGCGCGAGTACGCCACCGACGCCCTGGCCGTGGCCGACTGGCTCGGCCTGGACCGGTTCTCCGTCGTCGGGCACTCGATGGGCGGCAAGGCGGCGGCCTCCCTGCTGGCCCAGGCCGGCGACCGGGTGCGTGCCCTGGTCGGGATCTCGCCGGTGCCACCGGCTCCGGTCCCGCTCGACGAGGACGGGCGCGACCTCTTCTTCGGTGCTCCCGAGCACGACCGGAACCGGCGCGCGATCATCGACCTCACCACCGGCGGGCGCAGCTCCGGGGCGTGGCTCGACGACATGGTGGCGTTCTCCCGGTCCGCCTCCACCGAGGCGGCGACCGCGGGCGCGGTCCGGTCGTGGGTCGGCGACGACTACCTGGCCGAGGTCGGCCGGCCGGAGACGCCCATCGCCTGCATCGTGGGCGAGACCGACCCCGCCATGTCGGCGGACGCCATGCGGCAGAGCTGGATGCAGATCTACCCGAACGTCACCCTGGTCGAGCTGGCGTCCTGCGGCCACTACCCGATGCACGAGGCACCCGTCCGGCTGGCGACCCAGGTCGAGGCCTTCCTCTCCGACAAGTGAGGGGCACACCGGGGACCGAGGTCGTCCACGACCCCGCGACGTACGTCGAGGGCGCCCCGCTCGACGTCCTGGACCGGCTCCGCGAGCAGGACCCGGGGGTGGCGTGGGTCGAGGAGCCACCGACACCCGGCTACGGCGGCGGCCCGGGCTACTGGCTGGTCCTGCGCCATGCGGACGTCAAGGCGGTGCTGCGCGACGCGGACACGTTCTCCTCCTCCCTGGGAGCCACGCAGGTCCGCGACCCGGCCAGCGGGGAGGACCTCGCCTACGTGCGCCAGATGATGCTCAACATGGACGACCCGGAGCACTCGCGGCTGCGCAGGCCGATCCAGCGCTCCTTCACCGTGCGGGCCGTGGCCCGGCTCGAGGAGCAGATCCGCGGACACGTCCGCGACATTCTGGACCGGGCCCTGTCCTCGCCCGGTCAGGTCCTCGACTTCGCCAGGGACGTCGCCGCCGACCTGCCGCTGCTCACGCTGGCCGACGTGCTCGGCGTGCCGGCACAGGACCGGATGCTCCTGTTCGACTGGTCGAACCGGGTGATCGGCTTCCAGGACCCGGACTACGCCACCAGCGCGGTCTTCGACGGCGCCTCGGGCACCGAGATGGCACGGGCCGCGCTCGCCGTACGCCCGGGACCGGACGAGGCCGGACGGATGCCGGACCCGAGGTCGCGCGCGGGGATGCCGGACCTGTACGCCTACGCGCACCACCTGGCTCGGCACCGGCAGCAGCACCCGGGCGAGGACGTCATGTCGACGGTGCTGGCCCAGGGCGACGCGGTCGGCGTCGAGGAGTTCGAGAACATGTTCTGGCTCTTCGCCGTCGCCGGCAACGAGACGCTGCGCAACGGGCTCCCCGGCGGCATGCACGCGCTGCTGAGCCACCCCGAGGCCCAGCGGCGCCTCCGGGCGGAGCCGGGCCTGGTGGCGCCGGCGGTCGAGGAGATGCTGCGATGGTGGACGCCCGTGATGGTGTTCCGGCGGACCGCCACCCGAGGCTGCGAGGTCAACGGGCAGCCGGTGGCCCGGGGCGAGAAGGTGGTCGTCAGCTTCCTGTCCGCCAACCGCGACCCCCGGGTCTTCGACGACCCCGGCTCCTTCCGGGTGGGCCGCAGCAGTCGCAGCCACCTCGCCTTCGGGCACGGTCCTCACCTGTGCGTGGGCGCGCACCTGGCGCGCGTGCAGATGCGCGCCATGCTCACCGAGCTGCTGCGCCGCACGACGTGGCTCGAGGCGGCCGGGGAGCCGGCACTGCTGCAGTCGTCGTTCCAGCGGGGGGTCAAGCGGCTGCCGATGAGCTGGCGGTGACCTGCCGCGACGGCGGGGAGGGTCGGTGACGCCGAGGTCCGGGTCGGACGCGGGGGCCGCCTCCCGCGGCACCGCCTGGCTGGCACCGCGGCACTAGGCTGACCGCCGTGCCCGACCTGCGACCGCTCCGCGACACCGACGTCGCCGAGGTGCTGACCCTCAACGACGCCAACGTCGAGATGCTCGCCCCGATGGACGAGACCCGTCTGCAGGAGCTCCGCGGGCTCGTCGACCGCTTCGACGTCCTCGACGTCGACGGTGCGTTCGCGGGGTTCGTGATGACCTTCGCCCCGGGCTCGTCGTACGACTCGGACAACTACCGCTGGTTCGCCCGGCGTCACCAGCGGCACGGCAGCTTCTACTACCTCGACCGGATCGTGCTGCACGAGAGCTTCCGCCGCAAGGGCCTCGGCGGCTTCGTCTACGACGAGATCGAGCGGGTCGCGGCGCCGTACGGGAGGCTCTCGCTCGAGGTCAACCTGGTGCCGCGCAACGACGCGTCGCTCGCCTTCCATGCCGCTCGCGGGTACGTCGAGGTGGGCCGCACCGGCGACGAGCACCACCTGGTGTCCATGCGCGAGAAGGCGCTGTGAGCGACGCGCTGTCGCCCGAGGAGGTGGCCCGGCGCTCAGCCGAGGCGATGTGGGCCGGGGACCGGGCCAGCCGCGGTCTGGGCATGCGGGTCGCGGAGGTCGCGCCGGGTCGGGCGACGGTGACCATGACGGTCCGGGACGACATGGTCAACGGGCACGGGACCGGCCACGGCGGGCTGACATTCGCACTGGCGGACTCGGCGTTCGCGGTCGCCTGCAACTCCTACAACCGCAGCACCGTCGCGGCGTCGTGCGAGATCCGGTTCCTGGCCCCCACCCGGCTCGGGGACCTGCTGGTCGCGACGGCCGAGGAGCGCAGCCGGGAGGGTCGCGACGGGGTGTACGAGGTCACGGTGCGTCGCGACGAGACGGTCGTGGCGACGTTCGTGGGCCGCAGCAAGGAGATCCGCGGCACGCTGTTCTGACCGTGTCGGCACAGCCCATCCGTGACCCGGTGCCTGTGGTGGGCCCGACAGTGGTGACCCTCGCTGCCTCTCGCGGCCGGCACCTCGCCCCTGTCGAGGTCTGGCCGGCTCAGCGGGGCGCACTGCTCGCATGGTCGGGTTCGTCACGCCTGCACCCGGACAATGGTCAGCCCGGGCTATGGCGCCCACCTCGGCCCCGGCTCACTGTGGGGGCGAGGAAGGAACCCGACATGAACAGAACCACCCTGGCCGTTCTCGGCACCACAACCCTGGTCTCGATGGTCCTCGTTGCACCGGCGACGGCAGCACCTCCGACCGGCACGTGCACGAAGAGCTACGGCGCCTACACGTATGACGGGCTCGCGTTCGACCCTGCTGCACAGGCGATCTTCCCCGTGGTCGACACCAACGGCAACGGGGTCATCTGCTTCAAGTACTACCCCAACGGCCCGCACGCGGGGCACGCCGGCAACCTCGTCGACGACAAGGCTGCGCCGCACGAGTAGTGCGCCGGGCTCGACACGCCGGGCGCCGAGGCCATCTGGTCGCTCGTGGCGCAGCGGAGCGGCTGAGCACGCCCCGGCCGGCCCATCGGGTCCCTGCCTCTAGGGCGGGGCCGGATGGCTCTGGAGCCATGCCTCGACGTCGTCCAGCGCTGCGCGCGCCATCGGGGTCGGATGGGCCGTGAACCCGTGAGGTGAGCCGGGGTAGAGACGGAGATCGACGTCGACGCCGGCCGCTGACAGCCGGGCGGCCATGGCGAGGTTGTCCTCCAACAGGATGTCCTCGTCACCAACCACCATCAGGACCGGGGGCAGGCCGGTGAGGTCCGCGAAGATCGGCGAGAGGTCAGGGTGCGTGCGGTCGGGGGCGCCGCCTGCGTAGGCCTCGAGGAAGTACTCGTCGCGGACCAGCCGCCCAGCGGGCGTCCTGGCGCTGAGGTCGTAGGTGCCGAACTGCAGCACGGCGGTGCCCACGGCGCCTACCCCCTGGTCACGCAACCGGAGCAGCGTGGTGGCCGCCAGCGTCGCCCCGGCCGAGAAGCCGACGATGGCAAGCCTGGTCGCGCCGAAGCGGTCTGCCGCGTGCTCCGCGAGCCACAGCGCCGCGGTCTCGCAGTCCTCGGGCGCGGCCGGCCACGGGTGTTCCGGGGACAGCCGATAGTCCACGCTGGCGACCGCGACCCCGAGCGCGTCGGCGAGCTCGCGGTTGCGGACGTCGCCGCCGGCGGCGCAGCCCAGGTAGAAGCCGCCGCCATGGATGTCGAGTACGACGCCTGCCGCCGGCCTGTCCACGGGGGTGTGGATGCGCAACGGAACCCGACGCCCGCGAACGCCGACCAGCTCCTCGACGGCCGGCGGTCGCGACGGGACGGGTGCGGCGAGACCGGCTCGGGCGACGCGCAGGTCCTCCGGGCTCCTCGGGCCCCGTGAGCCCACGCGGCTCGCGTAGAACGCGCGGGACGCCTCCACGAGCGGCAGGAGCCGCCGATCGACCATGGTCGCAGTGCCGAGCCTCATCGAGAGGCACAGTACGTTGTGGCCGGCCCTCGAGACCGGTACTCCTCTGCGACCCGGTCGATGTAGGAATCTCGAGACCGGGTACCGATGAACACGGGCAGAGCTCCGATGACCGACCCCTCGACCAAGGAGAACCAGGAATGCCCGCACGCACGCTCGGCACAGAAGGCCTTCAGACATCCGCCCTCGGCCTCGGCTGCATGGGGATGAGCCAGTCGTTCGGTGCGCGGCCACCGCGAGACGAGATGATCGCGTTCCTCCGTGCCGCGGTGGACCGGGGTGTCACCTTCTTCGACACCGCTGAGGTCTACGGCCCCTTCCACAACGAGGAGCTGGTGGGTGAGGCACTGGAGCCGGTCCGCGAGGATGTCGTGATCGCCACCAAGTTCGGGTTCGCCTTCGACGAAAACGGCAAGCAGACCGGCGTCACCAGCCGGCCGGACGACATCCGCGCCGCCGTCGACGGCTCCCTGCGCCGCCTGAGGACCGACGCCATCGACCTGCTCTACCAGCATCGCGTCGACCCCGCCGTACCGATCGAGGACGTCGCCGGCACCGTCAAGGAGCTGGTCGAGGCCGGAAAGGTCCGCCACTTCGGGATGTCCGAGGCCGGCGTCGCCACGATCCGCCGCGCCCATGCGGTGCAGCGCGTCACGGCGCTGCAGAGCGAGTACTCCCTGTTCTGGCGCGAGCCCGAGGACGAGATCCTCCCGGCCGTCGAGGAGCTCGGCATCGGCTTCGTGCCCTTCAGCCCGCTCGGGCGCGGGTTCCTGACCGGTCAGGTCACCGCCGCGACCGAGTTCGACGAGGGAGACATCCGCGCCTCCCTCCCCCGCTTCCAGCGGGAGGCGCTCGAGGCCAACCTCGCCCTCGTCGACCTCGTCACGAAGGTCGCCGAGCGCAAGGGCGCCACCGTCGGGCAGGTGGCGTTGGCCTGGCTCCTGGCGCAGAAGCCGTGGATCGTCCCGATCCCCGGGACCAGGCGGCTCGAGCGCCTCGACGAGAACCTCGCATCGGCCGAGCTCGACCTCACCTCCGAGGACCTGGCAGAGCTCGACAGCGCCTCAGCCAGCGTGCAGGTCCAAGGCGACCGCTACCCCGAAGCGATGCAACGCATGATCGACCGCTGACTCCTCACCCGCGGCTTGCGCTCGGATCGGTCGCTCACATCCGCTCCTGGGGCGTGCGGTGACCGCTCGCGCTCTGCGGCAAGTGCATGCTCGTAGGGTGTCGCCGGCGGCCGAGGCTGAGGGTCCCGACCGTCCGGGCGTCGACTTGACCTTGACGCAGCGTCAACCCTGCACGCTGGCACCATGAGCATCGACCGCCACCTGCGGACCGAGCGGGTCCGCGAGCCTGCGATCCGCGTGCAGGGCCTGGAGAAGTCGTACGGGGCGCTTCGCGTGCTGCGCGGCGTGGACTTCGAGGTGCCCCGGGGCGGCGTCCTCGCCCTGCTCGGCTCCAACGGGGCGGGCAAGACGACCGTCGTACGAGTCCTGTCCACGCTGCTGAGGGCGGACGCGGGCACGGCCGTCGTCAACGGCTTCGACGTCACCACGCAGGCCGCCGACGTCCGGGAGTCGATCAGCCTCACCGGCCAGTTCGCGGCGGTCGACGAGATCCTCACCGGGCGGGAGAACCTGGTCCTCGTCGCCCGGCTGAGACACCTGAGGGACCCGGGACGGACCGCCGAGCGTCTGCTTGACCGCTTCTCGCTGACCGACGCGAGCGCGCGAAGGGTGGCGACGTACTCCGGTGGCATGCGTCGGCGTCTCGACATCGCCATGAGCCTGGTCGGGAGCCCGCCGGTGATCTTCCTCGACGAGCCGACCACGGGGCTGGACCCGCACGCGCGCCTGGAGGTCTGGCAGGCGGTCAGGGACCTCGCCGAGCGAGGGACGACGGTGCTGCTCACCACGCAGGACCTCGACGAGGCCGAGCACCTGGCCGACCGGATCGCGATCCTGCACGAAGGCCGGGTCATCGTCGACGGCACCCTCGCCGAGCTCAAGCGGCTGCTGCCACCCGCCCGGGTCGAGTACGTCGAGAAGCAGGCGACCCTCGAGGACGTCTTCCTCGCCCTCGTCGCCGACGAGGGCACGACGAGCACTGCGGCGGGCAGGTGAGGACGACGATGACCAGGCACTTCGCCGCCGACACCGCCGTCCTTCTCGGACGCTCGCTGCGTCACATCGGCCGCAGCCCCGACACGATCATCACGACCGCGATCATGCCGATCGCGTTCATGCTCCTGTTCGTCTACGTGCTCGGGGGAGCCATCCAGACGGGGACCGGCTCGTACGTGACCTACCTGCTGCCCGGCATCCTGCTCATCACCGTGGCGTCGGGCGTCTCCTACACCGCCTACCGGATCTTCCTCGACCTGAGGGGCGGCATCTTCGAGCGGTTCCAGTCCATGCCGATCGCCCGCTCGTCCGTGCTGTGGGCACACGTGCTGACCTCGCTGGTCGCCAACCTGGTCTCGGTCGTGGTCGTGACGCTGGTCGCCCTCCTCATGGGCTTCCGCTCGGGTGCGGGGGTGCTGGCCTGGCTCGGTGTCACGGGCGTCGTGGCCCTGTTCACGCTGGCCCTGACGTGGCTGGCCGTCATCCCCGGGCTGACCGCGCGGTCCGTGGACGGCGCGAGCGCGTTCTCCTACCCGCTCATCCTCCTGCCGTTCATCAGCTCGGCGTTCGTGCCCACCGACAGCATGCCCGGCCCGGTGCGGGCGTTCGCCCGGCACCAGCCGGTGACCTCCATCGTCGAGGCCATCCGCACCCTGTTCGCCGGGCAGCCCGTCGGCTCCGACCTCTGGGTCGCCCTCGCCTGGTGTGTCGGCATCCTCGCGGTCGCGTACGCCTGCGCGCTGGTCGTCTACCGCCGCACGATCTCGTGACGAGGTCGAGCCATGGTGCAGGCTGAGGGCATGCTGAGGATCGGGCAGCTGGCGTCGTACGCCGGCGTGACCATCCGAGCGGTGCGGCACTACCACCAGGTGGGGCTGCTGCCGGAGCCGGTGCGCGACGCCTCCGGCTACCGGTCCTACGACGCGGGAGCGGTCCTCCGTCTCGTCCGGATCCGGACGCTGGCCGAGGCCGGCGTCCCGCTCGCCCGGGTCCGTGAGCTGCTCGACGCGGACCCGGAGACGTTCGCCGCCGCCACCGCCGGGATCGACCGGCAGCTCCGAGCGCAGATCCGCGCGCTTCAGGACCACCGCCGACGGATCGCGCAGCTCGGCTCCGGCGACTCGCTGGCCGTCCCCGAGGAGGTGCTCGACTACCTGGACCGGCTGCGTGCCACCGGAGTGCCGGAGGCGATCATCGAGCCCGAGCGAGACGCCTGGATCCTGGTGGCGGCCCGATGGCCGGAGGCGATCCCGGCGATCATGGCCGACAAGGTGGCCCAGCTGGCCGACCCGAGGATCGTCAGGCTCTACCGGCTCATCGGGCGGATCGCAGACAACGGCGAGGACGAGGACCTGCTGCGCGAGACGGCCGACCTGCTGAGCAGGCTGTTCGAGCAGGCGGCGGTCATCGGGCAGCTGGACCGGCAGGACGAGCACACGCTCGACGCGACGTTCGTCCGGCTGATGGACTCGTTCGCCCACGGTGCCCACCCCGCGGTGGCGCGCCTGCGCGACCTGCTCGCGCAGCGTGGCTGGACCGGGTGGACGCGGGTCGAGCGGCGCGAGCCTGAGGTGTCGGGCGCTGTCCCCCGCGCCTGACCGGTCGCACGCACGTCGCGCGCCGGAGCGTCATTCGAGCGCGTGCCGCGACCGGGGTCACGGCCCCGTGGCCGTCTCGGCCAGGAGGGGCGCCAGGCCGTGCTGGAGCGCGTAGAGGCTCGCGCCGACCCGGTTGGTCGCGCCGATCTTGGTGTACGTGCGCTCGACGTGGTTGCGCACCGTCTTCTCGCTCAGCACCAGCCGGTCGGCGATCTCCCGGTTGGTGAACCCGCGAGAGACCAGCGCGAGGACCTCGCACTCCCGCGGGGTGAGCAGGTCGTCGCGCCGAGGCCGTGTCGTCGGGTGCCCGGCGGTGGCAAGGACCGCCTCGACGCACTCGGGGTCGAGCGCGCCGGACCTGCTCCGCGCGCGCAGCCGCGCCATCGCCTGCCCCGGCGTCATGGCGTCGCGGTAGGGGCGTGGCTCCAGGGCGGACTGGTAGGCCACCGCCGCGGCGAGGACGCGCTCGCTGCGCCCGAGCATCGATCCCGCGAGGCCGAGGGGGTAGCCCGTGCCGTCGAGGTGCTCGTGGTGTGCCCGGGCGACCGTGCGCACGGGGCCCAGCCCCGGGATCCGGTCCAGGACGCGCTCGGTCAGGTAGGGGTGCATGCGCACGCGCTCCCACTCGGCGGGGCCCAGGTCGCCGGCCTTGGACCACACCTGGTTGGTGACCCCGAGACGGCCGAGGTCGTGCAGGTGACCCGCTCGACGCAGCGTGCCGACGTCCCCGGGTCGCGCACCCAGCAGCCGGCCGGCACCGGCCGAGAGCGTGGCCACGGCGCGTGAGTGGCCCAGCGTGAACGGGCACTTCAGGTCGACGAAGTCGCCGATCGCGCACACCAGCCGATCGAGGCCCTCGTCGGTGAGCCGGGTTTCCTGGTCGGGCGCCTGGGTGAGGGCGTCCTGCCAGACGTCGCTGTCCGGCGAGGACGCGAACAGCTCCTCCGGGGCGCTCAGCGCGGCGTCGGCCACGGCCGGGTCGAACTGGCCGCCCCGCCTGCTGCTGACCATCGCGACGACCGCCTCGATGCCGTAGGTCCGGTGGTGCACCTCGGCGACGTCGGCCAGCTGGGCGACCCTCATCTCGATGGGGATCTGGTCCCCGGACGCGCCGGCCGGCAGTCCGTGTCCGTCGTAGCGCTCGAAGGTGTAGGCGAGCGTGGTCGCTACCTCCTCGGGAAGGCCGATGTGCCGCGCGAGGGTCGCTGCCGACGCACAGTGCGAGTGGACCAGCGTGGCGAGCTGCCCGCGTGCGCTCCGGAACAGCGCGCCCAACACCCGCAGCCGCTGGGGAAGCGGTTCGCCCTTGGCGACGTTGGCGACCAGGAACCGCAGGTAGGGCATGCCGGACCAGTCGACCAGATAGGCCTCGTGCCGGACCGCGATGTCGTCTCCGAACCAGCGGGCGTACTCCGAGGAGTCGGCATGGCACCCGATCCACATCACCAGGGTGGCGTAGTACACCGTCGCGCGCTGCTGGGGACTCAGCCCGAGGCGGTCGGAGAGCCGGCACGCGATCGTCGCCGAGCGGACCATGTGCTCTGCGGGCTGTCCCAGCCCGAGGTCGATCGCGACCGAGAGCCCGGCCAGGACCTCGACGCGTCGGGGAGGGGCCCCGTCGCCGGGTCCGCCCACACCTGTCATGGGCAGAGTCTGCTCCCTCCTCGCGGCGCCGGTCAGCCTCGGATCTCGAGGACCCGGTTGAAGGGGGTCTGGGCGACGGAGGCGAACCGCGTGAAGCCAGCTGTGGTGACCACGTCGCGGATCCGTGCGGGCCCCGCCTGCGTGCCCAGGGCCAGACCGACGTCCTGGGCCAGCGAGGACGGGGTGCACAGCAGGGTGGAGAACCCGTAGTAGGCGCGGCCGACCGGGTTCAGGTTGTCGCTGACGGCGTCACCGGCCATCGGCTCGACGACCATCCAGGTGCCGTCGGGAGCCAGGACGTCATGGACGTGCCGGGCCGCGCCGACCGGGTCGCCCATGTCGTGCAAGGCGTCGAACGTGGTGACCAGGTCGAGCCCGGCACCGGGGAAGTCGGTGGCGGTCGCAACCTCGAACCGCACGCGATCGGCCACCCCTGCGTCGGCGGCCCGCGCACGGGCGGTCGCGATGGAGGCGTCGTGGCAGTCGAACCCCGTGAAGGTGGAGCGCGGGAACGCCTGAGCCATGATCACCGTGGAGGCGCCATGCCCACAGCCCACGTCTGCGACCGTGGCGCCACGCTCGAGCTTCGCGACGACCCCCTCCATCGCCGGCAGCCACTCGCCGACCAGGTGTGCGTTGTACATGGTGCGGAAGAACCGCTCGCAGCCCTCGTGCACGTCGCCGTGGTGCTCGTGCCAGCCCAGCCCGGTGCGGCTGCGAACCGCCCGCAGCACGTCGTCGAGGTCGTGGGTCGTGCCCAGGGCGATCTGGAAGAAGCCGGGCAGGTAGGCGGGGCTGCTCGGGTCGGTCAGGGCGGTCGCCTGCTCGGGCGGCAAGGTGTACCGGCCGGCCGTGGCGTCGTACTCGACGTAGCCGCCAGCGGCCTGGGCGTTGAGCCACTCCCGGGCGTACGGCTCGCCCGTCCCGGTGGCGTCGGCCAGCTGCGCCGGCGTGACCGGTCCCGCTGCCATCGTGGAGTAGTAGCCCAGCTTGTCGCCGAGCACGACCAGGGCGGTGTTCAAGGTGGCGCCCACCTCGTCGACGGCCTTGAGGACGAATGCCATGAGCTTGTCGACGTCGACGGTCGGTGCCTGCTGCAGGTCGGTCATGATGACTCCTCTCGGTGCTGATGTGGTCTCTCGGGTGGTGAGTGCTCGAGGCGCGTACGGGCCGTGGAAGGGTGCTCGGTCGGGACCGGCGTCGTGAACCGGGCGCGGCCGGCGAAGAACAGCCCCCGCTGAGGAAGCCAGACATCGCCGAGACGCGCCTGCTCCGCCAGCGGGCCGAGAGGGCCGAGATCGGCGCCGTCCAGGTCGGCATGGCCGCCGGCGACTCGCCACACCCACTGCGGTGCAGCCGTGAAGCCATGCCCGTTGGGGGTGCGCCCGTGCAGCCTGATCCGTCCCGAGCGCAGGCACCCACCGGCCACCGGCCCCAGGGACCCGAGCAGGGCATGGCTGTTCCAGGCCCACTGCGGGAGGGCACCGCCCATCGACGTCATCGCCCGTGTGGCCGGTGTCGCCGCGAGCTGCAGCCGCCACGAGAGGCGGGTGCCCATCTGGACGTCCAGCGTCCAGTCGTCTCGCCAGGTCACCTCGATCGCGGGCACCCGCTCCACGTCGGTCACCGAGCCGAAGTAGCGGGGACAGCTGACCTGCGGCTCGACGGTCGTGAAGATGGTCCAACGGCCAGCGGGATCGCGATGCCAGATCGCCCGGTACGCCGGACCCACCGAGCTGGCCAGCATGTCGCGAAGGACCAGGTAGTGCCCCGTGGAGTACGGCACACCCATCGCGCCGTACCCGGTGAACCGCTCGTCGTGCCCGACGCCGAGCCTGGGGCTTCTTGAGAGGGTGCCGACCGCGGGTCGGGGAGCTGTCGCCATGACCGCAGCCTGGCCCGCAACCCGTGCCGGCGGCATGGGGCATCTGCCTCAAGCTGCGCGCAGCGCTGTCCCGTCGAGCCGGACCAGCGCATCGGGGCGTGGCGCCCTGGACGGCCGGAACGGGCTCAGCCGCTCCTCGACGCTGCCCAGCGGCGCCCCAGGGCTGTCCGTAGGTCCGGGGCGTGGAGCCGGCGGCCCCTCCGGGACACCGGTCAGAGCCAGCCGTTCTCGCGGGCCACCCGCACGGCCTCCCTCCGCTTGCGCGTCCCCGTCTTGCCGATCGCGTCCGACAGGTGGTTGCGCACCCTGCTGCCCGACGGGTGCGTGCGGGCGCTGATGTCGGTGACGGTCGCGCCGTCCGCCGCGGCGTTCAGGACCTCCCTCTCCCGCGGCGTGAGCGGGCTGGGACCCATGACCACCGCCGCCGTCGCCAGCGCCGGGTCCTGCCCGTCCACGCCGAGGCGTCCCGTTCCGCGCTCGCGGCCACGCCGAGGCGTCCCGTTCCGCGCTCGCGGCCACGCCGAGCTCCACAGAACGAGACGCCTCGGCGACCAACACACCACGGGACGGGACGCCTCGGTGTCGACCGTCACCGACGACCGCGCCGGCCGCTACCGGAGGCTCGGGCGGCCCTGGTCCGCGGCGCCGGGTACTGCTCGAGGCCGCTCATGTCCCGGAACGCCTCCGGCTGGGTGTCGGCCAGGTGCACCCTCGCCCGGTACCGGTAGCGCCACAGCTGGATTCCGCCGAGCACCCAGCCGACGTACTGCACGCACATCGCCACCCGGTAGGCGCCGGCGCTGTAGGTGGCCGACGAGCCGGGCGTGACCGCATCGAGGACGAGGCCGATCCCCAGCATGGTCAGCAGCGAGGCCACGAAGCCGCCGACGTTCACCATCCCGCTGGCCTGCCCGAGCCTCGAGGCGGGTGCGAACGTGCGGGCCAGGTCGAAGGCGATCATGGAGCCCGGACCGCCGAGCCCGGTCGTCACGACCAGCAGGCACAGCAGCCACAGCGGCGCGTCCCCGGGCAGCACCAGCACCACGGTCCAGGTGAGCGCCATCGCCGCCACGATGCTCAGCACCGCGGTCGAGCGCTGCCAGGGATGACGGGCGATGTACCCGCCCACGAGCGGCCCGCCGGTGATGAACACCACGACCAGCAGGGTGAGCAGGGCGCCGGCCTCGGTGCGGGAGCAGTGCTCGGCGTGCACGAAGAACGGGTAGCCCCACAGCAGACCCATGACGTTCGCCGCCAGCGGGGCGGTGAAGTGCGACCAGAACCCCAGGCGGGTCCCCGGGTCGTGGTAGGCCAGCCGCAGGTCGCGTCCGACGACCCGCAGCGGCTTCGACGACCGAGCCGGTGGCGCGCCCCTCGGCGCGTCGCGGACCAGCAGGACCACGAGCAGTCCCAGCAGCACCCCCACCGAGGCGCTGGCCACGAAGCTGGTCGTCCAGCCGTACGCCGCGAGCGCCTTGGCGAGCGGGATCGCGGCGAGCAGCGCACCGCTCTGGCCGATGCCGGCGGTCAGGGCGGTCAGCATCGGGTTGCGCACCGGCGGGAACCACGCCGCGACGATCCGCAGCACGCTGATGAACACCATCGCGTCGCCCATCCCGAGGACCACCCGGGCGAGGAGGGCGCCGGCGTACGCACCGGTGAAGGCGAAGCCCAGCTGGGCACCGGTCATCAAGATGGTCCCGGTGAGCAGCAGCCGCTGCGGCCCGAACCGGTCGAGCAGCACGCCGACCGGGATCTGCATCGCGGCGTACACGAGCAGCTGCAGGACCGTGAACGTCGAGAGCTGGGCGGCGGAGACGTGGAAGCGCTGCTCGGCGACCAGGCCCGCGACCCCGAGCGAGGAGCGGTGGAAGATCGCCAGGAAGTACACCGAGACCGCCGTGGCCCAGACGACCCACGCACGTCGACCGACTGTGGGTGCTGTGCTCACGTGCACTCATTCTACGGCCGGTCGACGCCCTCGCCCGGCCGTCGTCTCACGCCGGCCGACGTGCCGTTCCTCGCACGCTCCGGCCCGCGCCGCTGGTTGAGGCGCCGAGGCGCTAGCCGAGGCCTCGAAACCACGGTCACGTCCGCGCCCCAGGTCACCAGGTTTCGAGGCCCTCGCCCTGGGGGCTCGGGCACCTCAACCAACGCGGGCTCGGGCACCTCAACCAACGCGGGCTCGGGGACCACAACCAGCGCAGGCTCGGGCGGCTGAGCCAGCGCAGGCTCAGAGCAGCAGGGCGTCCCGCGGGTCCTGGAGGACCGCGGCCACGTCGGCGAGGAACCGCGATCCCTTCTGGCCGTCGACCAGTCGGTGGTCGAACGACAGCGCCAGGGTGGTGACGTCGCGCGCGCGCACCTTGCCCTTGTGCACCCACGGCTGCTGCCGGACGGCCCCGACGCAGAGGATCGCCGACTCGCCGGGGTTGATGATCGGCGTGCCGGCGTCGACGCCGAAGACCCCCACGTTGGTGATGGTGATCGTGCCGCCGCTCATCTCCGCCGGCTGGGTCCGGCCCTCCCGCGCGCCGAGCGCCAGGTCGTTGATCGCCGCGCCGAGCTCGGGCAGGGAAAGGCGGTCGGCGTCCTTGACGTTGGGCACGACCAGGCCCCGCGGGGTGGCGGCGGCGATGCCGAGGTTGACGTAGGACTTCAGGACGACCTCCTGGGCCGCCTCGTCCCACGTCGCGTTCACCTCGGGGGTACGACGGACCGCGAGGCAGACCGCCTTGGCGACGACCAGCAGCGGCGAGACCTTCACGTCGCGGAAGTCGCGGTGCTCGCGCAGCCGGCGAACCAGCCTCATGGTGCGCGTCACGTCCAGGGTGACCCACTCCGTCACGTGCGGGGCGCTGAACGCCGACTCCACCATCGCCTGCGCCATCATCTTGCGCACGCCGCGGATCGGCTCGCGGGTCTCCCGCTCGCCCCACCCGGTCGACCGGTCCCCCGCGGCCCCGGCGGCCGCCGGCTCGTCCTCCATCGTCGCGGGCTGCTCGCGGCCGGCCCGCTCCACGTCCTCGCGGGTGACGGTGCCGCCCGGGCCCGAGGGCACCAGCGAGCGCAGGTCCACTCCCAGGTCCTTGGCCAGCTTGCGCACCGGCGGCTTGGCCAGCGTCCGGGTCTCGACAGGCGCCGCACCGGGGTCGGCCTGCGCGGGCACGGCGGGCACGGCCGGCTCGTCGGTCTCGACGACGTCCGCGGGCACCGCGCCGCCCTGCCCGAAGGCGCCCTGCACCTCGAGCTGCGCGGCCGCACCGGCCTCGCTCCTCGGACTGGCCGCGCCCCGACGGGGACGCCGCTGGGCGGACGCGGTCCGCGGTCCGTACCCGACGAGCGTCTGGTTCTCGCCGCCTCCGCTGGCGGCCGGGTTGGACAGGTCCAGGGCTGCGGGCGCGGCCGCGGGAGCCGCCGGCCGTGACGGCGCTTCGGTGGCCGCGGCGCCCTCGCCGATGGTGACGATCGGCGTGCCGACCGCGACCGTCTCCCCCTCGGGGACGTGCAGGGCCTGCACGGTCCCGGCGTACGGGGACGGCAGCTCGACCAGGGACTTGGCGGTCTCGATCTCGACCACCACGTCGTTGACCTTGATGACGTCGCCGACCTTGACCTTCCAGGTGACGATCTCGGCCTCCGTCAGGCCCTCGCCGACGTCGGGCAGCTTGTACTCGGGCACAGCGCTCTCTCTCGTTGGAAGGTCTCGCGGCTCAGAAGCCGAGGGATCGGTCGACGGCGTCCAGCACCCGGTCGAGGTCCGGCAGCCACTGCTCCTCCATGCGGCTGGGTGGGTACGGCGTGTCGAAGCCGCCGACCCGCAGCACCGGCGCCTCGAGCGAGTAGAAGCACTGCTCGCTGATCCGCGCGGCGACCTCGGCCCCCATCCCGAGGTTGACGTGCGCCTCGTGGACCACGACCGCATGACCGGTCTTGCGCACCGACTCGTGGACCGGCCCCAGGTCGAGGGGAGAGAGGGAGCGCAGGTCGACGACCTCGATGCTGCGCCCCTCGCCGGCGGCCGCCTCGGCACTGGCCAGCGCGGTCTTGACCATCGGCCCGTAGGCCAGCAGCGTCAGGTCGGTGCCCGCGCGCACCACCCGGGAGGTGAACAGCGGCTGGACGCTCTGCAGGGTCTGGTGGTCGTCCAGCTCGGCCTTGTCGGCGTGGTACTGCCGCTTCGGCTCGAGGAAGATCACCGGGTCGTCGCAGGCGATGGCCTGCTGGATCATCCAGTACCCGTCGACCGGGTTGGAGCAGGCCACGACCTTCAGGCCGGGGGTGTGGGCGAACTGCGCCTCCGGGCTCTCGCTGTGGTGCTCGACGGCGCCGATCCCGCCGCCGAACGGGATCCGCACGACCACGGGCATCTTGACCTTGCCGAGGCTGCGGAAGTGGATCTTCGCGACCTGGCTGACGATCTGGTCGTAGGCGGGGTAGACGAACCCGTCGAACTGGATCTCGCACACCGGGCGGTAGCCGCGGATCGCGAGCCCGACGGCCGTGCCGACGATGCCGGACTCCGCGAGCGGGGAGTCGATGACCCGGTCCTCGCCGAAGTCCTTCTGCAGGCCGTCGGTGACCCGGAAGACGCCGCCGAGCTTGCCGACGTCCTCCCCCATCAGCAGCACCTTGGGGTCGTCCTCCATGGCCTTGCGCAGGCCGGCGTTGAGCGCCTTGGCGAGCGTGACCTTGGCCATCACACTGCTCCCATCTCGAAGGAGTCGAGGTACGCCGCGTAGCCGGCCCGCTGCTCGGCGAGCTCGGGCGTCTGCTCGGCGTACACCAGGTCGAAGACCGACAGCGGGTCCGGCTCCGGCAGCGCGCGGCACCCCTCGCGCAGGTGCTCCCCGAGCCGCTCGGCCTCGTCGTCGACCTCGTCGAAGAAGTCCTGGCCGGCCAGCCCGTTGCGGACCAGGTAGGCCTTGACCCGCTGGATCGGGTCCTTGAGCTTCCAGGTCTCGAGGTCCTCCGAGAGCCGGTAGCGGGTGGGGTCGTCGGTGGTGGTGTGCGCGCCCATCCGGTAGGTGTAGGCCTCCACGAACGTGGGGCCCTGCCCGTCGCGCGCGCGCTGCAGGGCGGCCTGCGCGACGGCGTACGTCGCGAGCACGTCGTTCCCGTCGACGCGGACGCCGGGGAACCCGAAGCCGAGCGCCCTCTGGTAGAGCGGGATCCGGCTCTGCCGCTCGATCGGCTCGGAGATCGCCCACTGGTTGTTCTGGCAGAAGAAGACCACGGGCGCGTTGTAGGACGCGGCGAAGATGAAGGCCTCGTTGACGTCGCCCTGGCTGCTGGCGCCGTCGCCGAAGTACGCCACCACCGCCGCGTCCCGCTCGGGGTCGCCGGTGCCGACGACGCCGTCGCGCTGCATCCCCATCGCGTAGCCGGTGGCGTGCAGCGTCTGCGCGCCGATGACGATCGTGTAGAGCCCGAAGTTGCCGTCGTGCGGGTCCCAGCCGCCCTGGTCGACTCCCCGGAACAGGCCGAGCAGCCGCAGCGGGTCGATGTCGCGGCACCAGGCGACGCCGTGCTCGCGGTAGGTGGGGAAGACGAAGTCCTGGGGGCGCAGCGCACGGCCGGAGCCGATCTGGGCGGCCTCCTGGCCCAGCAGCTGGGCCCAGATGCCGAGCTCGCCGTGCCGCTGCAGGGCGGTGGCCTCGGTGTCGATGCGCCGGGTCAGCACCATGTCGCGGTAGAAGCCGCGGATCGTCTCGTCCTCGTCGGCTCCCTCGCCGGCGTCGAAGGAGAACTCCGGGTGCTCCACGCGCTCGCCCTCCGGCGTGAGCAGCTGGACCAGGTGCGCGGACTTCAGGTCGGCGATGGCGGCCTGGTGGCGGGCGAAGGCCTCGCCGTGCTCGGCGGCCGGGGCGGACGTGGGGTCGCTCAACTGCACACTCCTTCGTCTGGTCGGCGTGCGGGGTCTCCGCTGCCGGTCCGACGGCCCGACCGGACCGACGCGAGGGTGGTGCGGCGGGTCGTGGGCGAGCCGTGGTGTGACCGGCACCACACCGGTCGGCGTGCCTCCTAACGTACCGGGGCCGTCCAGGGCCGCCTAATCACGCCCCCTGCGCCTCGTCCCGGCCGGCCGGAGGAGCTGGCCGCATCTCGACGCCGCCATGTCCGGAACCCGCGCGACGACCCGGCCCGCGACGGCCTACCCTTGTCATGTGCGAAAGAAGGGACACTCATGACGCAGGCTCGACCCCGCCGGCCGGCGCCGGCCACGACGGCGGCGCCCGCCTTCGGTCTCGTGCTGGCCGCCCTGGGCATCGTGTACGTCGTGTGGGGCTCGACCTACCTCGGCATCCGGATCGTGGTCGAGCAGGCCCCGCCGCTGACGTCCATGGGGGTGCGCTACCTGGCCGCCGCCGTGCTGCTCGGCGGCCTGCTCTCCACCCGGGGAGGCGTACGGCGTCTCTCGCTGACCCGCCGGCAGGCCCTCGGCACGGCCTTCCTCGGGCTGATGCTGCCGATGATGGGCAACGGCATGGTCTCGGTCGGGGAGAACCTCGGGGCGCCCTCCGGCGTCACCGCGCTGCTGATCGCGGTCGCGCCGCTGATCATCGTGGTGTTCCGCACCGTCGAGGGCGACCGGCCCCGTGCCCTGACGCTGCTCGGCGTGCTCATCGGCTTCGTCGGCCTGGCGGTGCTCGTGCTCGACGGCAGCGTGAGCGGCGGGTTCCCGGTCGGTGCGGCGCTCCTGGTGATGTTCGCCTCGACCTGCTGGGCCCTCGGCTCCTACCTGCAGCCGCGACTGTGGCTGCCGCGCGACGTGTTCGTCACCACCGTGTACGAGATGGCCTTCGGTGGCGTGTACCTCCTCCTCGTCGGGCGGCTCTCCGGCGAGGCGTTCACCGCGTCGACGTACAGCCTGCGGACCTGGTCGGCGCTGGGCTACCTGGTCGTCTTCGGCTCGGTCGTCGCCTTCACCTCCTTCGTGTGGCTGGTGGCCAACGCGCCGATCTCGTTCGTGGCCACCTACGCCTACGTCAACCCGGTCGTCGCGGTGTTCCTCGGCTGGCTGGTGCTCGGGGAGCCGGTGACGGTTCCGGTGCTGCTCGGCGGCGGCATCGTGGTCGCCGCGGTCGCGGTCGTCATCGGCGCCGAGCGCCCCCGCCGTACGAAGCCTCCGGAGGTCGCGGCCACCGGGGAGCCGGGGCCGCTGCGCGAGGCGCGGACCTGACCTGGCTACCGTGCGCGGATGGGCCAACGTCTCGTCAGCGGCAGCACCACCATCGACGCGCCGCCGGAGGTGGTGTTCGCGATCGTCGCCGACCCGCGCCAGCATCCCCGCATCGACGGGTCGGGCTCCGTGCGCGGCGTCATCACCGGACCCGAGCGGCTGGCGAGGGGGGACACGTTCGGGGTGTCGATGCGGCTCTTCGGCGTGCGGTACCGGATCGACAACCGCGTCGTCGAGCTCGAGCAGGACCGGCTGATCGCCTGGCGGCACTTCGGCGCGCATCGCTGGCGCTACCGGCTCGAGCCCACCGCGGAGGGCGGCACTCGGGTCACCGAGACCTTCGACTTCACCCGCTACGGCCCGGTCTGGGCGGCGCTGCTCCGGCTGGCCGGCTTCCCGCGCCGCAACCGGCTCGGCATCACCGCGACGCTGGCCCGGCTCAAGGAGGCCGCCGAGGCGGACCGCACCTCGGCGCCCTAGACCGTTCTGCAAAGAAGTCTTTGCAAAGATCTGTCGGCGTTCTATCCTCTGGGGCATGGAGCTCTCGAGCATCACCCCCGCGCCCGAGGCGCTGCGCGCGCTGTCGCACCCGATGCGGCTGCGCATCCTGGGCGTTCTCCGGATGGAGGGGCCGGCCACGGCCAGCGGGCTGGCGGCCCTCCTCGGCGAGAGCTCCGGGACCACCAGCTACCACCTGCGCCAGCTGCACCAGCACGGCTTCGTGGTCGACGACCGGACGCGGGGCAACGGCCGTGAGCGGTGGTGGCGGGCAGCGCACCAGGCCACCCGCACCGGCGACGACCTCGACGACAGCGCTGCCGGCCGTGAGGCCGCCGACGCCTTCGGGCAGGCCGTCGCGGTCGTCCACACCGAGGCGCTGCAGCAGGCGACCGAGCAGCGCGCGCTGCTCTCCCCCGACTGGCGGGCCGCCTCCACCCTCAGCGACTGGGCGCTGCGGCTGACACCCGCCCGCGCCCGGGAGCTCACCGCGGCCCTGGCGGCCGTGGTCGAGGGCTGGACCGAGGACGAGGCGGATGCCGGGGCCAGCGAGTTCCTCGTCCAGGTGCACGCCTTCCCCCGGCCGGGAGTGCGGTGAGCCGGCGCACGCCGCTGGCCGGCTGGCTGGTCAGCGAGGCGGTGTGCCTGACCGGCACGCGCGTCTCGATGGTGGCGGTCCCGTGGCTGGTGCTGACCAGCACGGGCAGTGCCACCTGGACCGGGCTGGCCGCCTTCGCCGAGATGACGCCGTACGTCGTCGCGAAGGCCGCCGCCGGCCCGGTTCTGGACCGCGTCGGTGCCCGGACCGTGAGCGTTCTGGCGGACGCCACGAGCGTCGTCGTGGTGGCGGCCGTGCCGCTGCTGCACCTGGCCGGGCGCCTGCCGCTGCCGCTGCTGCTGGTGCTCGTGGCCCTGGCCGGCCTCGTCCGCGGCCCGGGCGACGGCGCCAAGCAGGCGATGGTGCCCGCGCTGGTCGAGCACGCGCAGGTGCCGATGGAGCGGGCGACCGGCCTCGGCGGCGCGGTGGAGAGGCTGGCCAGCACCGTGGGGGCCGCCGTCGGCGGTGGGCTGGTCGCCGTCGTCGGCCCGGGCCCCGCGCTGGTCGTCGACGCCGCCAGCTTCGGCGTGTCGGCACTCGTGCTCGCCACCACCACGAGCGGGCTCCGGCACGAGCGCCCCACCGTCCCCGCCGACCTCGCCCCGGAGGGCACCGGCTACCTCCGACGGCTGCGCGAGGGCTGGGACTTCCTGCGCCGCGACCGGGTCCTGGTCGCGATCGTCACCATGGTCGCGGTCACGAACCTGCTGGACCAGGCCTACGCGGCCGTGCTGGTCCCGGTGTGGGCCAGGCAGAGCGGTGGAGGAGCGGGTGCCGTCGGCCTGCTCTTCGCCACGTTCGCCGGCGCCGCCGTGCTCGGCAGCGTGCTGGCCGCGTCGTTCGCCGCCCGGCTGCCCCGGTTCGCGACATACCTGCTGGCGTTCCTGGTCTGCGGGGCTCCGAGGTTCGTGGTCCTCGCCGTGCACAGCCCGTTGTGGGCGGTGCTGGGCGTCGCGGTGGTGGGCGGCTTCGCGGCGGGGCTCATCAACCCGATCCTCGCAGCGGTGATCTTCGAGCGGATCCCCGCGCCGCTCGTGGGGCGGGTCAGCTCCCTCAACACCGCGCTGTGCTGGGTGGGCATCCCCTTCGGCGGCCTGGTCGGCGGCGTCCTGGTGGGGGCCGCGGGGCTCGCGCCGGCGCTGCTGCTCGTCGGCGGCGCGTACCTGCTGGCCACCCTGCTGCCCGCGGTCCGCCCCAGGTTCCGGCAGCTCGGCACCGCGCCGGCGCCGAGGGCGGGCGCCCTGGCCCGCTGAGCTGAGGAGGGTCGCGCCGGCTCAGCCGATGTCGCGCACCGCGAAGCGTCGCCCCGCGAGCGCCAGGACCACGGCCGCCGCGAGAGTCAGCAGCAGCAGCGGTGCGGCGGCGAAGGCCTCGACCGGCATCCGCGGGGTGTGGGCGTACGGCGAGAGGTCGCTGGTCCAGCCGGGCAGCCGCAGCAGCTCGCCGACCTGGTCGAGGGCCACGAACAGGCCCAGCAGCGCCCAACCGAGGACCGCCCAGCCGCTGCGCAGCGCCAGCAGCAGCACGGCCAGGGCCGTCACCGTCCAGACGGCCGGCGCCTGGACCAGCGCGGCCGCCACCAGCCGCCCGGGGCCGGTGAGCCCCGTGCCGGTGAGCCCGCCGCCGGCCCCGCCGTACCCGACGGTGAGCGCGATGCCCACGACCAGCAGCAGCCACAGGACGCCCGCGGTCGCGACGACGACGGTGGCCGCCAGCGTCGCGCCGCGCGAGGTCGCGGTCGCCAGGACCTGCTCCACGCGCCCGTCACGCTCCTCGGTGGCGCCGTGCGCGACGACGCCGAGCGCGAAGCAGGTGACGACGACCCCCGCGACGGAGACCATCGCGCCCAGCATGGTCTCCTGCACCGTGCCCACCCCACCGAGACGCTGCATCGCCTGCCGGGCTGCCGGGGAGTCGAGCAGCGACCCGATGCCGGGAGCGATCGCCCCCATGACCAGTCCCATCACCGCCAGCGCACAGGTCCAGAGGACGAGGGCGCCACCGTGCACCCGCCAGGTCAGGGCCATCGCGTCGGCCAGCCGCGGCGACCCGTGCTCGGGCCCCGGACGCGCGTCGACCAGCCCGGCCCCCAGGTCGCGACGGCTGCTCAGCCACCGTGCCGCGGCGACCAGGGCGACGCAGGCTGCCACCGGCAGCGCGAGCACCCACCAGCGCTCGTGGGAGTAGGCGTGCAGCTGGGTCGACCAGCCGAACGGCGACAGCCAGCCGACCCAGCCCACGGAGGTGTCCCCGACCGCACGGAGCAGGTACAGCACCCCGAAGGCGGTGCCGGCGACCGCGGCGCAGGTCCGGGAGCTGGCCGACACCTGGCAGGCCACGAGGGCGATGCCCGTGGCCACCAGCGCCACCGCCGTCCAGCTCGCCCCGAAGGCGAGCGAGCCCACCACCGGGAGGCCGGCCGCGATGTTCACCAGCGCGGCCAGGAGGCCCAGCACGACGGCGAGCGGGACCGCCTCGGCGAGCGCTGCGGCCAGCGGCGCCTGCCGGGTGAGCGCGGTGCCCGCCAGCAGCTCGGCGCGACCGGTCTCCTCGTCGGTCCGGGTGTGGCGGCGCACGACGACGAGGAACATCACCGCGACGAGGACCGCGTAGACCACGGTCATCTTCGTCATCGCCAGCTGCCCGAGGCTGTGCACGTCGGGGATCGGCCCGTAGAGCGCCACCACACCGGGGCTGGCGTTGATCGCCTCGGCCGCCCGGACCCGGTCGGCCTCGCTGGTGTAGAGCGCCGGGGTGGCGGCGGCGGAGGCGTAGCAGACGCCGACCAGGAACAGCAGCCAGACCGACGCCAGGACGCGGTCGCGGCGCAGGTGGTGGCGCACCAGCAGGACGATGCCCGACCCGCCGCCCCCAGCCATCACGCGCTCCCCACGGTGGGTCGGTAGGCCTCCAGGAACAGCTCCTCCAGGGTCGGCGGCGAGCTGGTCAGCGAGGAGACGCCGGCCCGCGTGAGCGCCTCCAGCACCAGCGGCAGGCCCTCCGGCTCGACCGTGCAGCCGAGGGTGGCGCCCTCGACGACGACGTCGTGGACACCGGGCAGCGCCGCGAGGTCGGGCGCGGGTCCCGCGAAGGCGGCCCGCAGGCGGGTACGCCTCAGGTGCCGCAGCTCCTCGAGCGTCCCTGTCTCGACCGCCCTGCCCTCCCGGATGATCGTCAGCCTGGTCGCGAGTCGTTCGACCTCGCTGAGCAGGTGGCTCGACAGCAGCACGGTGGTCCCCGCCGCGGTGCACTCGGCCACGCAGGCGGCGAACACCTGCTCCATGAGCGGGTCGAGCCCCGACGTGGGCTCGTCGAGCACCAGCAGGTCGGCCGGGGCGGCGAAGGCGGCCACCAGGGCCACCTTCTGCCGGTTGCCCTTCGAGTAGGCGCGGCCCTTCTTGGTGGGGTCGAGCGCGAACCTGTCCAGCATCTCCTGGCGCCGGGACGCTGCCGGGTCGGCCCCGCGCATGCGCAGCAGCATGTCGACCGTCTCGCCTCCGCTGAGGTTCGGCCACAGCGCGACGTCGCCGGGGACGTAGGCGAGCCGGCGGTGGATGGCCACCGCGTCCCGCCACGGGTCGAGCCCGAAGACGGTCGCGCTGCCACCCTGGACCCGGACCAGGCCGAGCAGTGCCCTGATCGTGGTGGACTTGCCGGCACCGTTGGGGCCGAGGAAGCCGTGGACCTCGCCGCGCGCCACGCTCAGGTCGAGGCGGTCGAGGGCCCGCGCCGCTCCGTAGCGCTTCACCAGTCCACGGACCGCGATGACCGGGTCACCGACCGCTTCGCTCATAGGCGCATGGTACTGCAAGTTTCAGAATCTTGTGAAGTTTGTATGATGTCTGTATGTCGGCGGCGGAGCGGTTCGTGGAGCAGATGGCCGGCGCACTGACCGAGGCCGGCATGCCACGGGTGGCGTCCCTGGTGTTCTCCGCGCTGCTCGTCGACGACGACGGGCGGATGACCTCGACGGAGCTGTCCGGCGTCCTGGCGGTGAGCCCCGCCTCCGTCTCCGGCGCGGTGAAGTACCTCGTGGGCGTGGGCATGGTGCGCCGCGAGCGCGAGCGCGGCTCACGGCGCGACGTCTACGTGGTCGACGACGACGCCTGGCACGGCACCATGACCCGTGTCCGGCAGCTCTATGCGCCCATGCTCGCCGCCCTGGGCCGGGGCCTGTCCGAGCTGCCGGCCGAGGCCCCCGCGAGGCACCGCATCACGCTGTCGCGCGACTTCCTGCTGTTCGTCATCGACGAGCTGGACACGCTCGTACGTCGCTGGGACGAGCGCCGCGCCGGCGGCTGACGGCGGCGAGCCGTGCCGCCGGGCTCCCCGGCCGAGGCCGGCCCAGCGCCGTGACAGCGCCGTCGCCTAGGCCAGCGACTCCAGCCAGGCGTCGTGGAGGTCGGAGAACCGGCCCGCGCCGCTCTCGACAAGGTCGCCGGGCGTGCCGTCCTCCACGATCCGACCGTGCTCGAGCACCAGGACGCGGTCGGCGATCTCCACGGTGGAGAGCCGGTGCGCGATGATCACCGCGGTGCGCTCGGCGAGGATGGTCCGCAGGGCGCGCTGCACCAGGCGCTCCGACGGCACGTCGAGGGAGCTGGTCGCCTCGTCGAGGATGAGCACGTCGGGGTCGGCCAGGAACGCGCGGGCGAACGCGACGAGCTGCCGCTGACCCGCCGAGAGCCGGCCACCCTTGTTGGCGACGTCGGTGTCGTAGCCGTCGGGGAGCCGGGTGATGAAGTCGTGCGCCCCGATGGCCCGGGCGGCGCCGACGACCTCCTCACGGGAGGCGGACGGACGCCCGAAGCGGATGTTGTCCGCGACCGTGCCGCCGAAGAGGTAGCTCTCCTGGGTCACCATCACGACTGCGCGGCGCAGCGTCTGCTCGTCGAGCTCGCGCAGGTCGACGCCGTCGAGGCTCACCCGGCCGCCGGTGGGGTCGTAGAACCGCGACAGCAGCTTGGCGATCGTGGTCTTGCCCGCGCCGGTGGTCCCGACCAGGGCCACGGTCTGCCCGGCCGGCACCCGCAGGTCGAGGTCCGGGAGCACCGCCGGGCCGTCGCCGTAGGAGAACCTCACGTTCGCGAAGCGCACCTCGCCGCGCACCCGGGCCAGCGGCGTCGCCTCGACCGGCTCGGGCACCGAGGGCTCCTCCTCCAGGACGCCGGACAGCTTCTCCAGCGCGGCGCTGGCGGACTGGAAGGTGTTGTAGAACTGCGAGATCTCCTGCATCGGCTCGAAGAACTGACGCAGGTAGAGGAGGAACGCGGCGAGCACGCCGACGGTCACCGACCCGTGGTAGGCGAGGTAGGCGCCGTACACCAGCACGACGGCGATGGTGATGTTGCCGATCAGCTTGATGCCGGGCATGAACCAGGCGACGAGGCGGAACGCCCGCAGGTTCGCGACGCGGTAGTCGTCGTTGACCCGGGCGAAGATCTCCTCGTTGCGCGGCTCGCGCCGGAACGCCTGGACCGCCCGGATGCCGAGCATGGACTCGACGAAGTGCACGATGACCAGCGCGACCCTCTCCCGGGTCAAGCGGTAGGTCCTCGACGACTCCTTGCGGAACCAGTTCGTCAGCAGCAGCAGGAACGGGACGCACACGAGCGCGACGAGCGCCAGCCGGACGTCGAGGGTGAGCAGCAGCACCGCGACCCCGACCAGGGTGAGCACGGCGGTCACCAGGCCGTCGAAACCGGTCTCCAGCATCTCGTAGATCGCGTCCATGTCGGAGGTCTGGCGGGAGATCACCCGCCCCGAGGTGTACTCGTCGTGGAACGAGGGGCTGAGCCGCTGGAAGTGCCGGAACACCCGGCGGCGGACCTCGAAGAGCATGTCCTGGCCGATCCGGCCCGACATCACCAGGAACCAGCGACGGGAGACCGCCTGCACGACCGTGGCGCCGAACACGATGCCGACGACGACGTAGAGCGTGCTCGCGTCGCCGGTCGCGCGGATCGGCGGGATGCCGCGGTCGATGCCCTCCTTGACGAGGTACGGGATCGACAGTCGCGCGACGTTCTCCACCAGCACGACCGCCAGCAGCAGCTGGAGCAGCCGCCGGTGCGGGCGCAGCAGGTCGCCCAGCAGGCGCCGGGACCGCGCCTGCAGCATGGTCGAGGTGTGCGCGGTCAGCTCGTCCTCGCTGCGCTCGGCCGCGACCCCGCGCCACTCCTGCTCTGCTGCCTGCTCCTGCATCTGGGAGCTCACGCGCCCACCCCCTCGAGGTCCGCGTCGGAGTCGGCGTCGGCCGCCAGCAGCTCGCGGTAGGCCGGCACCGTGGCCATCAGGTCGCTGTGCCGGCCGACGTGCGTGACCGTGCCGTCCTGCAGCAGCGCGACCTTGTCGGCGAGCAGGACCGTCGAGGCGCGGTGCGCGACCACGATGCCGGTGGCGTCGCGCAGCACGAGTCGCAGCGCCTCCTCCACGAGCTGCTCCGTGTGCACGTCCAGCGCCGACAGGGTGTCGTCGAGCACCAGGATCCGGGGCCGGGCCAGCACCGCCCGCGCCAGCGCGAGGCGCTGGCGCTGACCGCCGGACAGCGCCATGCCCTGCTCCCCGATCCGCGTGTCGAGGCCCCACGGAAGGTCGTGCACGAAGTCGGCCTGAGCCACCTCCACGGCGTCGAGCAGGTCCTGCTCGGTGGCGTCGCGGCGCCCGAGAAGCAGGTTCTCGCGGGCGCTCATGGAGAACAGCGTCGGCTCCTCGAACGCGGTGGCCACGATCTGCCTCAGGTTCACCAGGTCGAGGTCGCGTACGTCGACCCCGTCGACCGTGATCCGCCCCGCCGTCACGTCGTACAGGCGGGGCACGAGGGAGGTCAGCACCGTCTTGCCGGACCCGGTCGCGCCGACCACGGCCACCGTCTCCCCGGGCGACACGTCGAGGTCGATGTCGTGCAGGACGGGCTCGCCGGGCTCGTCGGGGAACGCGAAGCCCACACCCTCGAAGCGCAGGTGTCCCCGCGGACGCTCGAGCACGGTGGCGCCGGAGCCGATGGAGGAGGCGGTATCGAAGATCTCGAGGATCCGGGCCGCCGAGGTCATCGCCTCCTGCCCCATGGACAGGATGTAGCCGAGCGAGGCGATCGGCCACACCAGGGAGAGCATCAGCGTGATGAAGGCGACCAGGGTCCCCAGCGTGAGGCGGCCCTCCCCCACTCCCAGCGCTCCGAGGAGCAGCACCACCACGACCGCGAGGTTCGGGATCACCTCCAGGAAGGTCCAGAATCTCGCAGACAGCCGCACCTTCTCCATGGAGGTGTCGTAGAGCCTGCGGGCCGCGTCGTTGTACCGGTCGGAGACGAAGCGGCCACGGCCGAAGGACCTGATCACCCGGACGCCGACCGCGCCCTCCTCCGCGAGCGTGGCGAGGTCGCCCTGCTGGTCCTGCACGGTGCGGGAGATCAGGACGTAGCGGCGCTCGAAGCGGTTCGAGACCGCGACGATCGGCACCGACGCCGCGGCCACGACCAGGCCCAGGGGCCAGTACATGTGCAGGAGGACGAGCGTCACGACGATGACCTGCAGCACGTTCATCACCAGGAACAGCAGGCCGAAGCCGCTGAACCGGCGGATGCTCGACAGGTCGTTGGTGACCCGCGACAGCAGCTGCCCGGACTGCCAGCGGCCGTGGAAGGCCATCGGCAGCCACTGCAGGTGCGCGTAGAGGTCGCGGCGCATGTCGGTCTCCATGCCGAGCACCGCGTTGGACTGCACCCACCGGCGACAGAAGATGCACAGGGCCTCGAGGATCCCCAGGCCGAGGGCGAGCAGCCCGAGCGGCGCGATGGCACCGATCCGGTGGTCGGCGATCGGGCCGTCGATGATCGCCTTGGTGACCAGCGGGATCGCGATGGTCAGGGCGACCCCGGCCAGCGCCGCACCCGCCATCACCAGCATCGACCGGACGTGCGGCCGCAGGTAGCCGCGCAGCCGCCACAGCGACCTGGCCCCGGCGGGCGGATGGTCGTGCGGTCCAGCGGACTCGGGCAGGGCGTGCGACATCGGGGGTGGGCACCTCGGGTGAGCGGCGCACCGCTCCCGCGAGGACAGGG
This sequence comes from Nocardioidaceae bacterium, assembly GCA_025927955.1. Classification (GTDB taxonomy): domain Bacteria; phylum Actinomycetota; class Actinomycetes; order Propionibacteriales; family Nocardioidaceae; genus Nocardioides_B. The sequence goes on along the minus strand of JAICKK010000013.1, from coordinate 5,611 downwards.
CGGGACCCACGACCGGGCGGTGGCCCGGAGCCCCCGGGAAGCGGCAGAGCGTGCGGTTGGTTGTAGGACGCACGCTACGCGCGGGCGCCGACAGACCCAACTCGATTACGCCCGGCGGGGCCGCGTTGGTCGAGGTGCCGAGGCGCTAGCCGAGGCCTCGAGACCACCGCCACGCCCGCGCCAACCCCGACCACGGTCGGGTCCGCGCGTCGGTGCGGCGGTTTCGAGGCCCTCGCCCCGGGGGCTCGGGCACCTCAACCAGCGGGACGGGCGTTGGTCGAGGTGCCGAGGCGCTAGCCGAGGCCTCGAGACCACCGCCACGCCCGCGCCAACCGTGACCGCGGTGGCGTCCGCGCACAGGTGGCGGCCGGAGCCGGCCCCCTCTAGAAGGAGCTCGGCTCGGAGGTCTTGGACGCGCTGGGCTCGCGCTCGGCCTCGTCCCGTTCGCCAGGGCGTCTCGGCGCCGGACCGACGAGCATCGAGACGACGGACAGGCCCACCCAGCCCAGCACCGCGCAGACCAGGAAGCGCACCAGCGCCGTCTGGAGGCTTGTCGACCCGTCGACGAAGGCTCCCCACAGGGCCGGTCCGCTCACCAGGGCGGCGATGAGGAGCACCGGTGCGGACAGCGGGCTCATGGGCTACTCCTTGCTCTCGGGTCGTCGGGCGCTGACGGGTTCTCGGGGGAGGGCGGCAGTGGTCAGGTCGGCATCAGCGCGGTCCGGGCGTTGACCACGCCCACCGAGCGGATCTGGATCGGTCCGCTCAGCTCGCTGTAGGACAGCACCGGCAGCCGCCCGAGGGTGGTCGCGGTGAGGCGCCGTACGGCCGCGCGGATCTGGGGAGCGCAGACGAGCACGGGGCTGATGTTCTGCTGCTCCGCCTGGGCGTTGAGGGCGGACAGCTCGTTCATCAGGGACTGGGAGAGGTCGAGGTCGAGGGCCAGGAAGCCGCCCTTCTCGCTGACCCGCAGGCCCTCGAGCAGCCGCTGCTCGAGGGTCGGCTCGAAGCTGAGCACCGGGATCGACCCGTCGTGCAGGTACGGCGCCACGATCGCGGGGCCGAGCGTCTCGCGGGCGGCGGCCACCAGGCCGTCGACGTCCTTGGACACGCGGGCCCGCAGCGAAAGGGCCTCGAAGATCCGCGGCAGGTCGCGCACGGACACGCTCTCCTCCAGCAGCACCTGCAGCACCTCCTGCATCTCGCCGAGGCTGAGCTGCGCCGGGGTGAGCTCCTCGATGACCGCCGGGTGGGTGCGCCGGACGGCGTCCGCGAGCATCTTGACCTCCTCGCGCCCCAGCAGGCGGGACGCGTAGCTGCGCACCACCTCGGCCAGGTGGGTGGTCAGCACCGAGGAGCGGTCGACGACGGTGGCGCCGAGGATCTCGGCCTGGGCGCGCAGCTCGAACGGGACCCACACCGCGGTGAGCCCGAACACGGGCTCCTGGGTCCGGCGCCCCGGCAGCGAGTCCAGCCGGTCGCCGATGGCCAGGACCGTGCCGGGAGGCGCCTCGCCGCGGGCGACCTCGACCCCGAAGAGCCGGATCGCGTAGGTGTGCAGCGGCAGGTCGAGGTTGTCTCGGGTGCGCACCGGGGGCAGCACCAGCCCGAGGTCGGTGGCGACCTTGCGGCGCAGCGACTTCACCCGGTCGAGCAGGTCGCCGCCGGAGGTGGGGTCCACGAGGTCGATGAGGTCCGCGGCCAGCTCGATCTCGAGCGGGTCCACCCGGATGTCCTCGATGATCGCCTCGAGCGAGTCCGGGGAGGGGGTCGCGGGATCGCCGTCGGCCGAGGTCTCCGGCGCGACGGACTCGGCCTCGGGGTGGACGCGGGTGGAGAGCACCAGCATGGTGCCGCCGGCCAGCACGAACGGAAGCTTCGGGATCCCGGGGATCAGGCACAGGCCGAGCGCGCCGAAGCCGGCGATGCGCATGGGCAGCCGCTGGCGGGTGAGCTGCTGGACCACCTCCGAGCCCATGTCGGAGTTCCCTGTGGAGCGGGTCACGATCAGGCCGGTCGCGACCGAGAGCAGCAGGGCCGGGATCTGGGACACCAGGCCGTCGCCGATGGTGAGCAGGCTGTAGGTGTGCACCGCGTCGGAGAGCGACATGCCCTTCTGCACGATGCCGACGGTGAACCCGCCGAGCAGGTTCACCATGGTGATCACGATCGCGGCGATCGCGTCGCCCTTGACGAACTTCGAGGCGCCGTCCATCGCGCCGTAGAAGTCCGCCTCGCCGGAGACCTCCGCGCGCCGGCGGCGGGCCTCGTCGTCGTCGATGAGCCCCGAGTTGAGGTCGGCGTCGATGGCCATCTGCTTGCCGGGCATGGCGTCGAGGGTGAACCGGGCGCCGACCTCGGCGACGCGTCCGGCACCGTTGGTGACCACCACGAACTGGATCACGACGAGGATCGCGAACACGATGATGCCGACGATCAGCGAGCCCCCGATGACGAAGTGCCCGAAGGTGTCGATGACCTTGCCGGCGTAGCCGTCGAGCAGCACCAGCCGGCTCGCACTGACGTTGAGCGCCAGCCGGAACAAGGTGGCCACCAGGATCAGTGCCGGGAAGGCGGAGAAGTCCAGCGGCCGGTGCACGAACATGGAGGTGAGCAGGACGAGCAGCGCCGCGGTGATGTTGCCGGCGATGAGGACGTCGAGCAGCATCGGAGGCAGCGGTACGACGAGCATCACCACGATGCCGACCACGGCGACGGGGACGCCGACCAGCGACATACGGCCGTGGCCGAGGCCACCGGCTCCCGGGCCGGCGCTCGCGCGGGCCGACGGGGACGGGAGCTGCTTCTGCGCCACGGGTGCTTTGCCTCTCGCAACGGCGGTGCTACCGCCTGTGGAAGGCACCGTCCGTGGTGCGGGCTGCTCTGGCCGTCCTGGCCCACCCTTCTTATCGGCGGGTGGCGGCCGGACTTGAGGGTTCGGAGGGTGCGGGTCGCGGGACCCGCCGGCCGGCGCGGGGCACGTCCGGCAGCGGCTCGCCGGTCCGCGGGGTGCGGTGCCGACCGGCGGGCACGCCTGCGGACCGCAGGCTGAGCACGAAGGCGAGCACCTGGGCGACGGCCTGGTAGAGCTGCGGTGGGATCTCCTGGCCGACCTCGCACCCGGAGTGCAGCGCCCGCGCGAGCGGGATGTCCTCGACGAGCGTGACGCGGTTGGCCTCGGCGAGCTCGCGGATCTTGGTCGCGACCAGGCCGGCGCCCTTCGCGACCACCCGGGGGGTTCCCTTGGCCGGGTCGTAGCGCAGCGCCACGGCGACGTGGGTGGGGTTGACCAGCACCACGTCGGCGTCGGGGACGGCGTCCATCATGCGGTTGCGGGCCGCGGCCATCTGGCGGGACCGGATCTGCCCCTTGACGTGCGGGTCGCCCTCGCTCTGCTTGTGCTCGTCACGGACCTCCTTCTTGGTCATCCGCACCTGCTTGCCGGTCTTGCGCCGCTGCACGGCGTAGTCCGCGGCGGCGGAGACGAGACCGGCGAGGGCGACGTCACGCATCAGACCGGTGGCGGCCTCCCCCGCGACGTGCAAGCCCGCGTCGAGGGGGACCAGGCCCCCGACGAGCGGCAGCAGGCCGATGACCGCACGCCAGACGAAGAAGCCGACCAGCGCGCTCTTGAGGAGCATCTTCAGCCCCTCCCACACGGCATGCGGCCCGAAGAGCCGCTTGACGCCCTGCACGGGGTTGAGCCTGGACCACTTCGGCTTCATCGCCTTGGTCGCGAAGAACAGGCCGCCCTGGGCGATCGCGGACGCCACCCCGATCACCAGGATGCAGGAGCCGAGCACCACGGTCATCAGCAGCGCCATCGTCGCGCCGTCCTTGAGCACGGCCATCATCTGGTGCTGGTCGGGGGAGGCCGTCTGAGGGATGGTGGTCAGCAGAAGGTCGCGGACCTTACCGAGGCCGCTGCGGCACAGCCACTGCAGGCTCATCGCGACGAAGAGCACCGAGACCCAGGCGCCGAGCTCCTGGGTCCGCGCGACCTGGCCCTCCTTGCGGCTCTGCTTGACCTTCTTGGGAGTCGCCTTCTCGGTCTTCTCCTCGGTGCTCATCCCTGGGCGACCATCGCGCGCATGGCCTGGGAGAGGTCCTCCAGGAGCCGCATCATCGCGTCGGGGAGCACCGCGATGGACATCCCCACGACCAGCAGCGTCAGCCCGATCTTCGCCGGGAACATGATCCCGATGGCGTTGAGCTGCGGCGCGACCCGGGTGAGCAGCGCGAGGCCGAGGTCGGCCAGGAACAGCACGCCGATGAGCGGCAGGGCGATCTGGACCGCCGCGGTGAAGAACATCCCGAACGCCGTGCTGAGGACGTCGGCGACGCCGGCGGGGTGCCACGCAGACCCGACGGGCATCGCCTCGAAGGTGCGCAGCACCCCGCCGATCACCAGCAGGTGCGCGCCGCTGACGAACAGCAGCATGGTGGCCAGCATCGAGAAGAGCTTGCCGTGCACGGAGTTCATGTTCTGCGACAACGGGTCGAAGGCGGCGGCCAGGCTGAACCCGCCGAACACGTCCACGAGGCTTCCGGCGGCTTCGATGGCGGCGAAGAGGAGGTAGGTGACGAAGCCCAGCGACGCCCCGACCAGGGCCTCCTGCAGCGCGCTCGCACCCAGCTCCGCCAGTCCGTCCGGCACGGTGGCACCGCGCATCTGCGGGACGACCACCATGGCCAGTCCCAGCGCGAGCAGGGACTTGGCCATCATCGGCACGGACCTCGACGAGAACGGCGGCGCGACCACCAGCCAGGCCGCCAGCCGCACCGAGGCCAGCAGGTAGGCGACCAGAGGCGCCCCCGAGAGCGTGAGCGTCACGGCCTAACCCAGGAGGCCGGGCAGGCGCTGGAACAGGTCGTTGGTGTAGTCGATGAGCGTGTGCAGCATCCAGTTGCCCGAGAACAGCAGCGAGAGCCCGACCCCGATCACCTTGGGGACGAAGGCCAGCGTGACCTCCTGGATCTGGGTCATCGACTGGAAGAGCGAGATCACGAAGCCGATCACGAGCGCGGGCACCAGGATCGGGGCCGAGAGCTTGAGCGCCACGACCATGGTCTGCAGCGCGATGTCGAGCACGTCACTGTCGGTCACGGCTGGCCCTTGTCTCGAGCAGATGGGGTCATGGCGGGCGTGGCATCCGCGCCCGGTCCGCCAAGGACGCGGCGCGAGAGCGCAGCGGGCTGCGCCGAGCGGCGCGGACGCCGGCGGCCGGGATGCGGGGCCGCGGCCGCGACCCCAGGTGCGAGAGACATGGGCTATCCACCTCCGTAGCTCTGGACCAGGGCCTTGATGATCAGGCCCCAGCCGTCGACGAGGACGAACAGCAGGATCTTGAACGGCAGCGACACCATCACCGGCGGCATCATCATCATGCCGAGCGACATCAGCGCGGCACTGACCACGATGTCGATCACCAGGAACGGGATGAAGATCATGAAGCCGATGATGAAGGCTTGCTTGAGCTCGCTGAGGATGAACGCGGGCACGAGGGTGGTCATCGCGACGTCGTCCGGCGTCGCCGGCTTCTCGCGGTGCGCCACCTCGGTGAGCAGCGCGACCTCCTTGTCACCGGTCTGCTTGAGCATGAACGACCGC
>JAICKK010000194.1 GCA_025927955.1 Nocardioidaceae bacterium | reverse complement strand
TGTTCACCGGCACCGTCCTGTCCACGCAGATGTTCCCCGGCATCCTGTTCCTGCTGCCGCTGTTCCTGATCTTCGTGAACATCGACAAGGGGCTGGGGTTCACCGCGCTCTACCAGACCCGGCTCGGGCTGATCATCACCTACCTGACCTTCACGCTGCCCTTCTCGATCTGGATGCTCGCCAGCTACCTCGACGGCATCCCGCGCGAGCTCGACGAGGCCGCCAAGGTCGACGGCACCGGCGACCTCGGTGCGCTGTTCCGGGTCGTCCTGCCGGCGGCCCGGCCCGGGGTGATCGCGGTGGCGGTGTACGCGTTCATGACGGCCTGGGGCGAGATCCTGTTCGCCTCGGTGATGACCAACGACTCCACCAAGACGCTGTCGATCGGCCTGCAGTACTACTCCACGCAGATCAACGTCTACTGGAACCAGGTGATGGCGGCCTCCCTGGTGGTCAGCGTGCCCGTCGTCGTCGGCTTCCTGCTGCTGCAGCGCTACCTCGTCGCCGGCCTGACGGCGGGGGCGGTCAAGTGAGCCTCGGTCACGTGGGGCGCCCACGCCCGTTCGGCATGCTCGAGCGCGACGGCGCCCCCCTTCTCTGGCTGGGCGCGAACTTCTGGTCCCGGACCGGCGGGCCGCTGATGTGGCGCTCGTACGACGGGGGAGTGGTCCGCGAGGAGCTCGCGGTGCTGCACGAGCACGGCCTGAACATGACGCGGTCCTTCTTCTACTGGCCGGACTTCATGCCGGAGCCGGACCGTCTCGACGAGACGCTCGTGGCGCGGTACGCCGACTTCCTCGACGCCCACCTCGCGATGGGCATGACCACGGTGCCGACGTTCATCGTCGGCCACATGTCGGGGGAGAACTGGGACCCGTCGTGGCGCGGGGGACGCGACCTCTACGGCGACGTGTGGCTGGTCGCCCGGCAGGCCTGGTTCATCCGCCACCTCACGGCGAGGTTCGCCGGTCATCGCGCGGTCAGCGGCTGGCTGGTCAGCAACGAGATGCCCATCTACGGCGACCCGTCCCCGACCGAGACGGTGTCGTCGTGGGCCGAGCTCGTCGTCGCGGCCGTCCGCGCGGGTGGCGGCGGGCAGCCGGTCTCGCTCGGCGACGGCGCCTGGGGGGTGGAGGTCACCGGCCGCGACAACGGCTTCTCGGTGCGGGAGACCGGCGCGATGGTCGACTTCGTCGGCCCGCACGTCTACCCGATGGGCACCGACCCCGTCCGCCAGCACCTCCGGGCGGCGCTGATGTGCGAGCTGGCCGCGGTCGCCGGCAAGCCGGTGGTGATGGAGGAGTTCGGGCTCTCCAGCGACTTCGTGTCGCCGGCGAACGCCGCGCACTACTACCGGCAGGTGCTGCACACGTCCCTGCTCGCGGGCGCCACCGGCTGGGTCGCCTGGAACAACACCGACTACGACGACCTGCGCCACCAGGACCCCTACCGGCACCACCCCTTCGAGATGCACTTCGGCATCACCGACTCGCGCGGCGCTGCCAAGCCGCCGCTGCTGGAGCTGCGCGACTTCGCCGCGGCGCTCTCGCGTGTCGACCTCGCCCGGTGCCGCCGGGCGGAGGCCCGCACCGCGCTGGTGGTGCCGTCCTACCTCGAGGGCGTGTTCCCGTTCTCGGACGAGGACGACGCCACGTTCGTGCTCTCCGCCGTCGAGCAGGCGCACGTCGCCGCCCGCGAGGCCGACCTGCCGCCCGGGTTCGTCCGGGAGCGCGACGGGCTCGACGAGGGCTACGCGCTCTACCTCGTGCCCTCGGTCAAGGCGCTGACGGCGCCGAGCTGGTTCCGGCTGCAGGAGCTCGCGGAGGGCGGAGCGACCGTGTGGGTGTCCTACGCCGCCGGCTCGAACGACACCCAGCGCGGCCCGTGGTGGTCCAACACCGAGGCGCTCTTCGGGGTCCGCAACGCGCTGTCCTACGGCCTCAACGACCCCATCGAGGACGACGAGGTCACGATCCGCTTCACCACCTCGCTCGGCGAGATCGCAGCGGGGGAGGAGCTGGCCTTCCCCGCGGCCGGCACCCCCGACGGGCGGGCGTTCCTGCCCGTCGAGGTGCTCGACGCCGAGGTGGTGGCCGTCGACGGGCGGGGTCGTCCGGCGATCCTGCGCAAGCGGCACGGCGCCGGGCAGGCCGTGCTCTGCACCTACCCGCTGGAGTACCTCGCGGCCGCCCGGCCACGGGCCAACCCCGAGCCCACGTGGGCGATCTACCGCGCGCTGGCCATGGAGGCGGCAGCCACCGGCCCCGTGAGCGTGCCCGATCCCCGGGTGCTCGTCGACGCGCTGGTGCACCAGGACGGCACCCGCTACGTGTGGCTCGTCAACGCCGACCCCGGCCCGGTCAAGGCCGGTCTTCGGGTCGCCGACGGGCAGCCCCTGCGCACGCTGGACGGCGAGCCGGTCGACCCGGTCGTCGAGCTGGCGCCGTACGGCGTCACGGTCCTGCGCCAGCCACCCGCCCCCGCCGCGCCCCCCGAGGAGAAGCCATGAACGACACCGCCGTGACCACCACCGTGGACCGCCCGTTCGAGTCGGTGGCGCGCGAGACCGCTCGGCTGCTGCCTCCCGGCTTCGAGCTCGGCGTGGCCATGGCGTCGTACCAGATCGAGGGCGCGGTCGCCGACGACGGCCGCGGCACCTCGATCTGGGACACCTTCAGCCACACGCCGGGCAAGGTGGCCCGCGACGAGACCGGCGACGTCGCGTGCGACCACTACCACCGCTACCGCGAGGACGTGGCGCTGATGGCCGAGCTGGGCGTCGACGCCTACCGGCTGTCCGTGGCCTGGCCGCGCATCCAGCCCGACGGGCGCGGACCGGTCAACGGCGCCGGTGCGGACTTCTACTCGCGCCTGGTCGACGAGCTGCTCGACGCCGGCATCACACCGCTGGTCACGCTCTACCACTGGGACCTGCCGCAGGCCCTCGAGGACGCGGGCGGGTGGCGCAAGCGCGACACCGCCCACCGGTTCGTGGACTACGCGCTGGCGGTCCAGGACCGGATCGGTGACCGGGTCAGGCGCTGGATCACCCTCAACGAGCCGTACTGCTCCTCGGTCCTCGGCTACGGCACCGGCCGGCACGCTCCCGGCGTCCGCGACGCCGGCGCGGCGCTGGCCGCGGCGCACCACCTGCTGCTCGGCCACGGGCTGGCGGTCCGGGCGATGCGCGAACGCGATGCCGAGGCGTCGTACGGCATCACGCTGAACCTCGAGCCGGTCTCCGCGCTGCGCGACCGCCCGGAGGACCAGGAGGCGGCCCGGCGCTCGCTGACGCTGTCGAACCTGGTCTTCACCGACCCGGTGCTCGCCGGCACCTACCCGCAGGACGCCCGCCGGATCTGGTCCGCGGTCAGCGACTTCTCGTTCCTCCAGGACGGCGACCTGGACACCACCGCTGCCGAGCTCGACTTCCTCGGCGTCAACTACTACTTCCCGGCCCGGGTCCGCGCGGTCCCCCACCGCGAGCCGGACCCGGCGCTGCGGCTGGTCGACGACCTCGGCGCGGCCGCTCTCGTGCTGCCCGACGACGAGGTCACCGAGATGGGCTGGCCCGTCGACCCCGACGGGCTGCGGCGGCTGCTGGGGTGGCTGCACGAGACCTATCCCGCCCTGCCGCCGGTGTACATCACCGAGAACGGCCGGGCCTGCCTCGACGTGGTCGAGGACGGCGCGGTGCACGACGAGGCCCGGATCCGCTACGTCGACTCCCACCTGCGGGCGGTCGCGCAGGCGGTCGAGTCGGGGGTGGACGTGCGCGGCTACTTCCAGTGGACGCTGCTGGACAACTTCGAGTGGGCCGAGGGGTACGCCCGGCGCTTCGGGCTCGTGCACGTCGACTACGACAAGCTGGCGCGGCTGCCCAAGGACAGCTTCTCCTGGTACCAGGCGCTGCTGGCCGCCCGCCGCCCGTAGTCGCCGGGTCGGCATGATGGGCCCGTGGTCGTCAGGGTCGGCATCTCCGGGTGGCGCTACGCCGGGTGGCGTGGCGACTTCTACCCCGAGGGGCTGGCGCAGAGGCGCGAGCTCGAGTACGCCGCGAGCCGCCTGACCTCGATCGAGGTCAACGGGTCGTTCTACTCGCTGCAGCGGCCCTCCTCCTACGCCGTCTGGCGGGCCGCCACCCCCGACGACTTCGTGTTCTCGGTCAAGGGCGGCCGGTTCATCACCCATCTGAAGCGGCTCGTGGACGTCGAGGTCCCGCTGGCCAACTTCTTCGCCTCCGGCGTGCTGGCCCTCGGCCCGAAGCTGGGACCGGTGCTCTGGCAGCTCCCGGAGAACCTGACCTTCGACGCCGACGTGCTGGACCGGTTCTTCTCCCTGCTCCCTCGTACGACGGGCGCGGCGGCGCGGCTCGCGACCCGGCACGACGACAAGGTCAAGGAGGGACGGATCCTCACCACGACCGAGGACGACCGCCCGCTGCGGCACGCCCTGGAGTTCCGCAGCGCCACGTTCGCGGTCGAGCCGGCCTACGAGCTGATGCGCAGGCACGACGTGGGCTGCGTGATGGCCGACACCGCCGGCCGGTGGCCGAGGGTCGAGCAGGTGACGACCGACCTGATGTACGCCCGGCTGCACGGGGACCAGGAGCTCTACGCCAGCGGCTACTCCGAGGCCGCCCTCGACGAGTGGGCCGCCCGCTGTCTCGCGTGGAAGGCCATGGGGTGCGAGGTGTTCGTCTACTTCGACAACGACATCAAGGGCTACGCACCGCACGACGCGATGCGGCTCATCGCCCGGCTGGGCGGCCACACGGCGTGATCGTCGAGACCGCGACCAGCGTTGGTTGAGGTGCGAGCCTGCGAGCCTCGAAACCATGGTCACGTTTCGCGCCAGAGGTGACCGGGTCTCGAGGCCCTCGCCCTGGGGGCTCGGGCGCCTCGACCAGCGTTGGTTGAGGTGCCGAGGCGCTAGCCGAGGCCTCGAAACCATGGTCACGTTTCGCGCCCGGGGTGACGGGGTCTCGAGGCCCTCGCCCTGGGGGCTCGGGCGCCTCGACCAGCGCCTCGACCAGCGCGGGTCGGGCATGCTCCTCAGGCGGTCTGCTGGTCGCAGTCCGCGACCCGACCCAGCGGCACCACGATCTCGAGGACGCCGTCGACGTACCGCGTCTGCGGGTCGAGCCCGGCCTTGCGCACCGTCGGCAGCACGGACTCGTTGTCCGGCTCGACCTCGCACACCAGCGAGCCGAAGCCGCGCTCGGCGGCGCCCTGGGCGAGGTCGCGCATCAGCCGGCTCCCGATGCCGCTGCCCTGGAAGGCGTCGTCGACGAGGAGCCCCACCTCCACCCCGGTGTCGGACAGCCGTCCCGCGCAGCCGTGGCCGACGACCTGGCCGCACTGCTCGGCGACGATGCTCCACCCGCCGGGAGGCAGGACGAGTCGTCGTGCCAGCCGGAGCGAGATCCCCGGGACGGCCGCGTGGAAGCGCTGCTCGAGGGTCTGCGCCGAGCAGCGTTCGTGCAGGGCCAGCACGGCGGCGACGTCGTCCTCCGTCGCCACCCGTGTCCTGACCAGGGCGGTCGTCATGGTCGCGTGGTTCCTCTCCCGAGATCGGTGCGGCGGCTCCATCGTCGCGCATGGTCGGTGTTCGCGCGGGCACCGGGCGAGGGCGTACCGCTTCGAGTCATCGGCTGCGACACTGAGGTCGTGAGCACTTTCGAGGCGGTCCACGAACCGCTGCCGGCGCGCGACGTCCTGCTCGGACGCACCACGCACGTCCGCCGGGTGTTACCCAACAAGACCCGTCGCATGATCGGCGCCTGGTGTTTCCTGGATCACTACGGGCCCGACGACATCAAGTCCACGGGTGGGATGTGGGTACCGCCACACCCGCACACCGGCCTGCAGACGGTGACCTGGCTGTTCGAGGGCCTCGGCCTGCACACCGACACCCTCGGCTCACGCCGTCTCATCCGGCCCGGCCAGCTCAACGTGATGACCGCCGGGCACGGCATCGCGCACGCCGAGGTGTCCCCGCCGGAGGCGCCGAGCGTGCTGCACGGCCTGCAGCTGTGGGTGTGCCTGCCCGACGGTGTCCGCGACGCCACCCGGCCGGACTTCACCCACCTCGCCGAGCTGCCGACCTTCTCCGACGGCGGGGTCACCGCACGCGTCCTCGTCGGGTCCCTGGGCGGAGTCACGTCGCCGGCCCCGTCGTACACGCCGCTCGTGGGCGCCGAGCTGAGGGTCGCCCACGGCGCGGAGGCGCTGCTGCCGCTGGACCCCACCTTCGAGTACGGCGTGCTGGTGGTCTCGGGCACCGCGCTCGTCGACGGGGTGCGGGTGGAGACGAACGCGATGAGCTACCTGGGCGGCGGCCGCCGCGAGCTGCCCGTCGGCGGGCTGGCCGAGGACCCCGAGGAGGAGGTCGTCGTGATGCTGCTCGGCGGGGAGCCGTTCGAGGAGGAGATCGTGATGTGGTGGAACTTCATCGGCCGCAGCCACGAGGAGATCGTCGAGCAGCGGTCGGACTGGAACGGCACGGGCGTGGACTTCGTGCCGGAGCGGTTCGGGGTGGTCGCCGGCTTCGACGGCGACCGGCTGCTCGCTCCGCCGATGCCGACCACCAGGCTGCGCCCCCGCGCCCGCTCGCTCTGACCGACGCGGGGCTCATCCCGCGTGGTGGGCGACCAGGTGGTCGCGGGCAAGGGTCTCCCCGCCGCACCGGTGACCGCGGACCCGAACGTCAGCTGCCGCTGGTGCGAGGCCGCTGATGCCGCCCGTCGTACCGGAGGCCACCTTGGTCCACGCCGTGTCCGCGCCGCGTGCCATCGGAGCGCCGACCCCGACCGTGGCCACCACGACCGCGGCGGCCACGCCGACCGCGCGCCTCACGCCGCGCGCTCCCACCGTCTGCTGTGCCATCGCCGTCCCCCTCGCCGCCATGGCGCCATCCCAGCACCGAAGGCGCCGTGGTGGCCGACAAAGGGAGAGACCGTACGACAGCCGGCCCCGGCTCAGCGCCTGGCGAGCGTGCCCGGACGGCTCACATGGACCCCTCATGTAGTGCCGGTGGTCTCGTTCGGTTGACCCTGTGGCCGGGCTCGAGCTGGGGCAATGGTAAAGTTGATGCAAATGTGGCGCCTGTGCCCATGAGTGCGCCAGAATGGGACCACAACAACATATCGACGGTTCGTGAGGCTCGACGCCTCCGGATCCGCGGAGACCGCTGGGGAAGG
>JAICKK010000044.1 GCA_025927955.1 Nocardioidaceae bacterium | reverse complement strand
GCTACCCACCCTCCGTTCGGTCGTGGACAGTTGGCTCCGCCGTCATCGCCTCGTTACATCCCGCCGGATCCGTCATCTGCTCGCAACACCGGGCGCCTCCTGCCGAAACCTCGGCCGACCAGGCTGGCTCTGACCGGAGCGGCGCCACCGCGACATCGTGCCGCTCCCGACACGACTCCCACCGAGGTGGACACATGGACACAGGCGACACAGGCGACACCGCCTGGGTGCTGGTCTCGGCGGCACTGGTGCTGCTGATGACCCCGGGCCTGGCACTCTTCTACGGCGGCATGGTGCGGGCCAAGAGCGTCCTCAACATGATGATGATGAGCTTCGGCGCCCTCGCTCTCATCAGCGTGCTGTGGGTCGTCTACGGCTACTCCGAGGCGTTCGGGGACGATGTCGGCGGCGGCCTGGTCGGCAACCCGTTCGAGCTCTTCGGTCTCTCCGGCCTGGTCGGCACCCGAGGGGCGGCCCACGGGTTCACGGCCACGCACCTGGTCATGACGGTCCCGGCCCTGGCGTTCGTGGCGTTCCAGGGGGTGTTCGCGGTCATCGCGGTCGCGCTGATCTCCGGCGCCATCGCGGACCGGGCCCGGTTCGGCCCATGGCTGCTGTTCTCCGGCGTCTGGGCCACGCTCGTGTACTTCCCGGTGGCGCACTGGGTCTTCGCCTTCGACGGCGCGCAGTCGCGGCACGGTGGGTGGATCGCCAACAGGCTCATGGCCGTCGACTTCGCCGGCGGCACCGCCGTCCACGTCAACGCCGGCGCGGCCGGTCTGGCTCTCGCCCTGGTGCTCGGCAAGCGGGTCGGCTGGAGGCGGGACCAGATGCGGCCGCACAACGTGCCGCTGGTGATGATCGGGGCGGGCCTGCTGTGGTTCGGCTGGTTCGGGTTCAACGCGGGGTCCGCCCTGTCCGCGAACGGCCAGGCCGCCGAGGTCTGGGTCACCACCATGGTGGCCACGGGTGCCGCCGCGCTGGGGTGGCTGCTGACCGAGCGGCTGCGTGACGGCCGCGCCACCTCGCTCGGGGCCGCGTCCGGTGTCGTCGCCGGCCTGGTCGCGATCACGCCCTCGTGCTCGTCGGTCTCGCCGATGGGCGCGGTCGCGCTAGGCTTCGTGGCCGGCATCCTCTGCGCGCTGGCGGTGGGCTGGAAGTTCAGGCTCGGCTTCGACGACTCGCTCGACGTCGTCGGCGTCCACCTGGTCGGCGGCCTGTGGGGAACGCTGGCCGTGGGCCTGTTCGCGACCGCGGGCGCCACCGCGGGGGTGGACGGCCTCTTCTACGGCGGTGGCCTCGGCCAGCTCGGGCGGCAGGCCGTCGGGGCCGTCGCTGTGCTGGTGTTCTCCTTCGTGCTGACCTATGTGATCGGCTCGGCCATCGAGAGGACGGTGGGCTTCCGGCTCAGTGAGGAGGACGAGGTCGAGGGCATCGACGCCGTGGAGCACGCGGAGTCGGCGTACGACTTCGCCACCGCGGGCGGCGGCAGTCGCTCCCTCGCCCACCCGTCGGTCCTGAGCGGACACGATCGCGTGCAGCCGGAGCCCCGGAGGGTGGACGCGTGAGGCTCGTGACCGCGGTGGTCAAGCCGCACAAGTGGGAGGACGTCCGCGCCGGGCTCGAGGCGGTCGGGGTCACCGGGATGACGGTGAGCGAGGTCAGCGGGTACGGGCGCCAGAAGGGCCACACGGAGGTGTACCGGGGCGCGGAGTACGACATCGCGCTGGTGCCGAAGATCCGCGTCGAGATCGTCGTCGAGGACGCCGAGACCGACGAGGTCGTGGCCGCGCTCGTCGAGGCCGCACGGACGGGCCGGATCGGTGACGGCAAGGTGTGGGTGCAGCCCGTGGACAGCCTGGTGCGGGTCCGCACGGGCGACCGGGACGAGGCGGCGCTGTGAGCCCCCGGCGGCGATGACCGGGGCCGAGCGGCACCGGCGCGCGGGCGACGCCGACGCGCTGTGCGCGGCCGCGCTGGCCAGGGCGCTGCACGGTGCGGGCCCGACGGGCCTCGCGCTGGTCGCGGTCGGCGGCTACGGACGCCGCGAGCTGGCTCCGCACAGCGACCTCGACGTGGTCCTGGTCCACGACGACGACGCTCCCACCACCGCCGTACGGCGGGCGGCGGAGGCGGTCTGGTACCCGCTGTGGGACGCCGGGACCGTCCTCGACCACGCCGTGCGGGGCGTCCACGAGGCGACCGCCGCGGCGCGAGCCGACCCACGGGTGGCCCTGGGGCTGCTCGACGCCCGGCACGTCGCCGGCGACCCGGCGCTGACCCTGCGCCTGCGGGCCGAGCTGCTCGCGCAGTGGCGCCGGGAGGCGCGCGCCCGGATGCCCGCGCTGCGGAACCTGGTCACCCGCCGGACGGATGGCCAGGGCGAGCTGGCGCACGCCGCCGTGCCCGACCTCAAGGAGTCCGTCGGCGGCCTGCGTGACGCCACCGTGCTCAACGCGCTGGTGGCGACGTGGCTGGTCGACGTCCCGCACGCAGACCTCGAGCGCAGCCGGCTGCTGCTGCTCGACGTCCGCGACGTCCTGCAGGCCGTCACCGGTCGAGCCACCGACCGCATCGGCCCCGAGCTGTGGCCCGATGTCGCGGCCGGGCTCGGACTGGCCGACGCCGAGCACGCGCAACGCCATGTCCGGGAGCTGGGACGGCGGATCGCCCACCTGTCCCGGCTGACCTGGCACCGGGTGGAGGCGGTGCTGGCCCGGCCGGCCCCCCGGCCCAGGCGCGCGCCCGACCTCGATCGCGTCGCTCCCGGTGTCGCGGTCTCGGGCGGCGAGGTCGTGCTCGACCGGGGGGTGGAGCCGTCCGGCGACCCGCTCCTGCTGCTGCGCGCGGCGGCCGAGGCCGCCGAGCGCGGGCTCGCCCTGGCCCCGGCCACCGCGGCCCGCCTGGCCCGTGACGGCGCCCCGCTGCCGGAGCCGTGGAGCGGTCCGGCGCGCGACCTGCTCACCCGGCTGCTCGCCTCGGGGCCCGGGCTGGTGGACGTCTGGGAGACGCTCGACGTGACCGGTGCCCTGGACCGTCTGCTGCCCGAGTGGCGGCGGGTCCGCCTGCTGCCCCATGCCTCCGCCGTCCACCGGTTCACCGTCGACCGGCACCTCGTGGAGACCTGTGTCGAGGCCGCACGCCTGATCCGGCGAGCCGTTCGGGCCGACGTGCTCATGCTCGCGGCGCTGCTGCACGACCTCGGCAAGTCCGAGCTCACCGACCACGCGGTCGCCGGGGAGTCGCTGGCGGGGGCGGTCGCGGAGCGGATGGGCTTCGACGACCGCGCGACCACGCTGGTGCGCGTGCTGGTGCGCCGGCACCTTCTGCTGGCGACGGTGGCCACCACGCGCGACCTGACGGACCCGGCCACGGTCCGGGTCGTCACCGGGCTGGTTCCCGACGTGGAGTGTCTCGACCTGCTGGAGGCGCTCACCGAGGCCGACGCGCGGGCCACCTCACCCCAGGCGTGGACGGCGTGGCGGTCCGGCCTGGTGGCCGACCTCGCCGGGCGGGCGCGCGTCGCCCTTCGTGCGGGCTCGCCCGCCGACCACGACGTCGACGTCGACCCCGGCCCGCCCCCCACCGTGCCGTTCCCGGACCGGCTGCGGCGCGACCCGCGCGCGGTCGACGTACGGCTGGAGGCGGGGCAGGGCGGCACCACCGTCACCGTGGTGTCCGGGGACCGGGTCGGGCTGATGGCCGACGTCTCGGGCGCCCTGGTGGTGCTGCACGCCTCGGTGCGCTCGGCGCGGGCGTGGGTGGCGGGCGACCTGGCCGTCTCCAGGTGGGAGGTCGACGACGTCCGCCTCGACGAGGCCCTGCTGCGACAGCGCGTCGAGGCGGTCGCCCGCGGGCGCATCGACCCCGCGGCCCGGGTGCCCGCGGCCCGTCGCGCTCTCCCGGAGCCGGTGGTCCGGCTGCGCCCCGAGGCGTCGCAGCGGGCCACCGTCATCGAGGTGCGCGTGGACGACCGCCCGGGGGTCGTGCACCTGGCCTGCGCGGCCCTCGCGCGCCTGGAGCTGTCGGTGCGCTCGGCCCACGTCGCGACCGCAGGCCCCCAGGCGGTCGACGTCTTCTACGTCCAGGAGCGGGGTGCCGGCCCGCTGGGTGACGAGCGCGCCGCAGCGGCTGTGCACGCGGTCCGGCGAGCGCTGCGCCCGGCGGCTACCCTGGACGCTGATCGCGGCTGAGCCCTGCCGGCCTCCGCCGGGCCGCCGGCCCGCTCCACCGACCGAGGAATGACCGCCTGTGTTTGCCACCCTCTCCGACCGTCTCGCCGCGTCCTTCAGGAACCTGCGCGGCAAGGGGCGACTCTCGGACGCCGACATCGACGCGACCGCGCGCGAGATCCGCATCGCGCTGCTCGAGGCGGACGTCGCGCTGCCGGTCGTCAAGCAGTTCGTCGAGGCGGTCAAGACCAGGGCCCGCGGGTCGGAGGTGAGCCAGTCGCTCAACCCCGCCCAGCAGATCGTCAAGATCGTCAACGACGAGCTCGTCGAGATCCTGGGCGGCGAGACCAGGCGGCTGCGGTTCGCGAAGACCCCTCCGACCGTGATCATGCTGGCCGGCCTGCAGGGCGCCGGCAAGACCACCCTGGCCGCCAAGCTGGCGCTGTGGCTGAAGGAGCAGGGCAGCAGCCCCCTCCTGGTGGCCGCCGACCTCCAGCGGCCCAACGCCGTCACGCAGCTCCAGGTCAACGGCGACCGTGCCGGCGTCAAGGTGTTCGCGCCTGAGCCGGGCAACGGGGTCGGCGACCCGGTGGCGGTGGCCCGCGACGGCGTGGCCGAGGCGCGCCGCACGCTGCACGACGTGGTGATCGTCGACACGGCGGGCCGGCTCGGTGTCGACGCCGACCTGATGAGGCAGGCCTCCGACATCCGCGACGCGGTGTCGCCCGACGAGATCCTCTTCGTGGTCGACGCGATGGTGGGCCAGGACGCGGTCAACACCGCGCGGGCCTTCCTCGACGGCGTCGGGTACGACGGGGTGGTGCTCACCAAGCTGGACGGCGACGCTCGCGGTGGCGCGGCGCTGTCCATCGCCTCGATCACGGGCAGGCCGGTGATGTTCGCCTCCGCGGGGGAGAAGCTGACCGACTTCGACCTCTTCCATCCCGACCGGATGGCCTCGCGGATCCTGGACATGGGCGACGTGCTCACGCTCATCGAGCAGGCGGAGAAGGCCTTCGACGCCGAGCGGGCCGCCCAGGCCGCGGCCAAGCTGACCGGCCAGGGCGGCGAGTTCACCCTCGACGACTTCCTGGAGCAGATGCAGCAGCTGAAGAAGATGGGCTCCCTGTCGAAGATCATGGGGATGCTGCCCGGGATGGGCCAGTTCCGCGAGCAGCTGGAGAACTTCGACGAGCGCGAGGTCGACCGGGTCGAGGCGATCATCCGGTCCATGACTCCCGGCGAGCGGGCGACCCCGAAGATCATCGACGGGTCGCGCAGGGCCCGGATCGCCAAGGGCTCAGGCACCCAGGTCTCGGATGTCAACGGGCTCGTGGACCGGTTCTTCGAGGCCCGCAAGATGATGATGTCGATGGCACGCGGCGGCGGGATGCCGGGGATGCCGGGACTGCCCGGGATGGGCGGTGGCAAGCGCGCCAGGACCAAGCAGGCCGCGAAGAAGGGCAAGGCCAGGCGGGTCTCGGGCAACCCGGCCAAGCGAGCCGCCGAGCAGAAGGCGGCCGCCCAGCGACCCGCCGACGGCGCCCCGGCCGCGAGCCCCTTCGGGCTGCCGGCCGGGGCGGACGAGGAGCTGGACCCCGCGTCCCTCGACCTCCCGGCCGACCTCTCGAAGTACCTGAAGTAGCCGGCAGCTACGGCAGCGGGATCCGAGTGACCCCGCCCCCGCCGGCGCACACGCTGCACGTGGTCACGTAGGCGGCCCCGTGCCTGATCGCGACGCCGTACGGGGCGGGCAGGTTCCCCGCGACGGTGTCCTCCGCCGTGTTGTCACCGCGGTGCACCCTGACCAGCGAGCCCATCGGCAGCCCGTTCGCGGCCAGCAGACCGCCGTCGGCGATCTGCACGGCGTACAGCCGGCCCTGCGACCAGGTGAGGTCCGTGACGTTGGTCAGGCCGGAGGCGTACACGGTCGGCGCGTGGCCGGGGACCACCCGGAAGATGTTGGCGGCGCCGGGCGGGAAGGGGAAGCCGGTCAGCTGGCTGACGTAGTAGGCGCCGTCGGGTCCCAGCGCGACCGACGTGGGCACCGCCTGCATCGGGCCGGTGCCGCCGCCCGGCTGCGGGACCGTCACGTCGGGGAAGACCGCCAGCGCGCGGACGTGAGCACGGTGCCCGTGGTGCATCCAGCCGGCACGCACCAGGGTGTTGCCGCCCGAGTCGGTGCCGACCGGGCCGCCCTCGGTCATGAGGAGCCCGGTGGGGTCGCTGTCGTGGGCGACGCTCTGGTCGGGGTTGTGAGCCGCCTCGAACGCCGCCAGGTCCGCCAGGACGCGGGAGGGGTGGCCGAACCGTCCGCCGACCCAGGTGCCCATCCGGCGCGCGTGGCGACCCAGCATGCCCCGGGCCGTGGTGTCCTGGCCCATGCCGATGGAGAGCAGGTAGCGCCCGTGCCGCATGACGTGGACGTCGGCCGGTCCGATGGGCTCCGCGCCACCTTCCCCGGCCAGGGACGGCAGGTGCTCGAGCACCCGCGTCTGGTGCCCGTACCTGATGCGGGTCACGGACCCCGTGCGGCCGAAGCAGACCGGGCCGGTCGGTCCGGTCACGCACGGTCCCGTGCCGCCGGTGCCGGCCTCGGCGACGTAGAGGGCCCCGCCCGGGCCGAAGGAGAGCAGCCGGGGGCTGTTCAGCCCCTGCGCGACGACCGAGGGCCCGGCCGGGGCGGTGGAGCCCGGGGCGGCGTCGGGCCCGGCGGTCGCCGCCGGTGCCGTCAGGGCCGACGCCGCGAGGACGACACTGCCGGCGAGCGCGAGGACGCGACGGTGCCCGAGAAGCTGACCGAGAGGCTGCCCGAGAGGCTGGCCGAGAGACTGCCCGAGAGACTGGGAGATGGCATGGGCACTCCTTGACGAGGGCTTGAGCAGGGAGGGACAGGTCCCACACTGCGACGACCCGGCGCCGAAGGCCATGACCCCGTCGGGCCATGCATCTCGACCGACAACGGACGAAGCCCCAGATACCGCAGCGCGCGGGAGGGGCCCTGGTCGCCCACCCACGCCTGACGGCGGCCGCCTCCACCGCTGCGGCACTCGGTAGGGTCGCCAGCCATGAGTGCGCTGAGGTTCCGCGGTCCGGTCCTGCCCGACGGTGAGGCGCGCGACCTCTACGTCGTGGACGGACGGGTCACCTACGAGCCGGTCGCCTCCGCCGACCTCGTCGCCGAGGGCTGGATCGTGCCCGGGCTGGTCGACGCCCACTGCCACGTCGGCCTGGATGAGAACGGCGCCGTCCCGCCCGAGGTCCAGGAGCAGCAGGCGCTCACCGACCGTGACACCGGCGCGCTGCTGCTGCGGGACTGCGGGTCGGCGGCCGACACCTCGTGGATCCATGAGCGTGGCGACCTGCCTCGGCTGATCAGGGCGGGCCGGCACATCGCCCGGACCCGGCGCTACATCCGGAACTACGCCCACGAGATCGAGCCCGAGGAGCTGCCCGCGTACGTCGCCCGGGAGGCCGAGCGCGGCGACGGCTGGGTGAAGCTCGTGGGCGACTGGATCGAGCGCGAGGCCGGAGACCTGACGCCGTCGTGGACCCGTGAGTCTCTGGACGCCGCGATGCGGGTCGCGCACGAGCACGGCGCGCGCGTCACCGCCCACGTGTTCGGTGAGGCGGCCCTTCCGGACCTGATCGGATCGGGCATCGACTGCATCGAGCACGGCACGGGTCTGTCGAGCGAGCTCGTGGACGCGATGGTCGAGCGCGACGTCGCCCTCGTCCCGACCGCCCGGCAGCTGGCCAACTTCCCGACGTACGCGGCGGCGGGACGCGGGCGGTTCCCCGCCTACGCCGACCACATGACCCGGCTGTTCGAGTCGCGACGCGAGGTGATCGGCGCGGCCTACGAGGCGGGCGTGGCGATCTACGCCGGGACCGACGCAGGCGGTGTGCTGCCCCACGGCCTCATCGCTGAGGAGGTGCTGGAGCTCGCGTCCTACGGTCTGAGCCCGCGCGACGCCCTGGGCGCCGCGTCGTGGCGGGCCCGGTCGTGGCTGGGGCTCGACGACAACCTCGCGGAGGGCACCACCGCCGACCTCGTGGTGTACGACGAGAGCCCGCTGGAGGACCTGCGCGTGCTGGGGCGGCCGGCACGCGTCGTGCTGCGCGGCAACGTCGTTGCCTGAGCGGTCGCCTGCACGGCCCCGAGTCGATTTCGGGACCCGGGGCGGTGTCTGGCACAATGAGCGGCTGAGTCGCGCACGCCCGGACCCTCTCATCCGGCCGCGTGCGACACCGCGCAGCGAGCCCGGCCGGCCCCACCACGGCAACGGGACGCTCACCCCGCTCACGAACATCTGAGGAGACACCACACTCGTGGCCGTCAAGATTCGCCTGAAGCGTATGGGCAAGATCCGTACGCCGCACTACCGCGTCGTCGTCGTCGACTCCCGCAAGAAGCGGGACGGACGGGTGATCGAGGAGATCGGCAA
Source organism: Nocardioidaceae bacterium (assembly GCA_025927955.1). Lineage (GTDB taxonomy): Bacteria > Actinomycetota > Actinomycetes > Propionibacteriales > Nocardioidaceae > Nocardioides_B. Next base: position 13,336 of record JAICKK010000044.1, on the reverse strand, counting down.
GTACCACCCCAAGGAGGACCCCTCGGTCATCGAGGTCACCTCCGAGCGGGCGCAGTACTGGCTCGGCGTCGGCGCCCAGCCGTCCGAGGCCGTCGAGGCCCTCCTCAAGGTCACCGGCGACTGGCAGCGGTTCAAGGGCCTGCCCGGCGCGGAGGGCACCCTGCGGGTCGCCGCCGCGAAGCGCGACAAGGCCGAGATCTTCAACGAGGCGCTCAAGGAGGCCGGCAGCCACTCGCAGGCCGAGGCGGTCACCACGAAGAAGGCCGCGAAGAAGCCTCCCGCCGAGACCGCACCGGCCGAGACTTCACCGGCCGAGACTGCACCGGCCGAGCCGACCCCGGGCGTGGAGACGCCCCAGGGTGCGACCGAGGAGGCCGAGGTCGAGGAGACCAAGGCGCTGGACGCCGAGCGCCAGGCCTCTGACCCCGAGCCCGAGAGCTGACCATGCTGGCGGAGGCTCTCGAGCACCTGGTCAAGGGCATCGTCCGGCACCCGGACGACGTCTCGGTGCAGGACAAGCAGCTGCGGCGCGGCTCGGTGCTGGAGGTCCGGGTGCACCCGGAGGACCTCGGCAAGGTCATCGGCCGCGGCGGGCGCACCGCCACGGCGCTGCGCACCGTCGTCGGCGCCCTGGCCGGCAGGGGCGGTGCCCGCGTGGACTTCGTCGACGTCGACCGCGGTCGCTGACTCCTCGGCCGGCCGAGGCTGGGGGAGTGCGGCGATGAGCACGACCGAGGTCGTCGTGGGCCGTGTGGGCAGGGCCCACGGTGTCCGCGGCGAGGTCTCCGTGGAGCCGCGTACCGACGAGCCCGACCGCAGGTTCGCGGTCGGCACGGTGCTCGCGGTGCGCACCGGCGCCGGCGACCCGCCCGCAGGGGCGGGTCGGCCCGCCGCGCTCACCGTGCGGCGCACCCGCTGGCACGGGTCCCGGCTGCTCGTGACGTTCGAGGAGGTCGGGGACCGCGACACCGCCGAGGCGGTGCGCGGGCTGCACCTGGTGGCCGCGGTCGACCTCGCGGAGTCCCCGGCCGACCCCGAGGAGTTCTACGACCACCAGCTCGTCGGGCTGGCCGTGCTCACGGTCGGGGAGGAGCGGGTCGTCGGCGAGGTCACCCAGGTCCTGCACGGCACCGGCCAGGACCTGCTCGTGGTGCGGGCTCCCGACGGCCGCGAGATCCTGGTGCCGTTCGTGTCCGCCCTGGTCCCGGTCGTCGACGTCGCCTCCGGGAGGCTCGAGGTGGCCGACCGCCCCGGCCTGCTGGAGCCGGTCCCGGACGCCGGCGCGGGCTAGGCCGGGCGTGCGCATCGACGTCGTCTCCATCTTCCCCGCCTACCTGGAGCCGCTCGGGCTGTCGCTGCCCGGCAAGGCGCAGGAGGCCGGGGTGCTCGACCTCCGCGTCCACGACCTGCGCACGTGGGCCCACGACCGGCACCGCACCGTCGACGACACGCCGTACGGCGGGGGCGCGGGCATGGTCATGCGGCCCCAGCCCTGGGGCGAGGCGCTCGACGCGCTGGCGCCCGACGCGGACGCGACCCTGGTCGTGCCCACTCCCGCCGGGCAGCCGCTGACCCAGGCACTGGCGGCCCGGCTCGCGGGAGAGCCGCGGCTCGTGGTCGCCTGCGGCCGCTACGAGGGCATCGACCAGCGGGTGCTCGACCACGCCGGGCTGCGGATGCCGGTGTGCGAGGTGTCCGTCGGGGACTACGTCCTCAACGGGGGTGAGGCCGCGGCCCTGGTGCTCGTCGAGGCCGTGGTCCGCCTGCTGCCCGGCTTCCTGGGCAACCCCGAGTCGCTGCGCGAGGAGTCGCACGGCGAGGCGGGACTGCTGGAGTACCCCGTCTACACCAGGCCCCCGAGCTGGCGTGGGCACGACGTCCCGGACGTGCTCCTCAGCGGCGACCACGCCCGCATCGCCGCCTGGCGGCACGAGCAGTCGCTGCGCCGCACCGCCGCCCGGCGCCCCGACCTGTTGCCCCTCTCGAGCTCGCTCGACGAGGTCGAGGTCCGTGCTGTCCGGCCGGGGGACGCCGGCGAGCTGCTGACGCTGCAGCGGGCCTGCTGGGTCCAGGAGACCTGGGCGAACCCGGGCGTGCGCATGGACGCGCTCGAGGAGACCATCGAGGACGTGCGCGCCTGGGTCCGGGAGGGCACCACGCTGACCGCCCTCAGCGCCGGCCGGCTGGTCGGGGCGGTCCGCGGGCGGCTCCGGGACCGCTCGTGGGACGTCGGCAGGCTGATGGTCGCCCCCGACGTGCAGGGTCGGGGCATCGGCAGGCGGCTCCTGGCCCGGATCGAGGAGGTGGCACCGCCGGAGGTCACCGAGATCGAGCTGTTCACCGGTGCCGGGAGCGCCCGCAACCAGCGGATGTACCGCAAGGCCGGGTACCGGCTCCGCGGCGAGGTCCGCCCAGGTGTCGTGCGGATGACCAAGCGCCGGGGCTGAGGCGGCCGGCGATTTCGTCGTACCAGCGCGACTGTGGCAGACTTGGGTGCCGCATCCGTTGCGTCCCGGCCGCCTCTCCACCGACGTGGGGCGGGGTCGGCGGACCACCTGCCACAGGGGGAGCTCCGCACGACGCACACCGCGGACCGTGCAGCACGACTCGACGATCCCCGTTCCCTGGGTGACCTGTGGCGCCCTCGAGGAGACATCATGGCCAACGTCATCGACACGCTCGCCGCCGCCACCAGGCGCGACGACATCCCGGAGTTCCGCGCCGGCGACACCCTCAAGGTCCACGTCAAGGTCGTCGAGGGCAACCGCTCCCGCGTCCAGGTCTTCCAGGGAGTCTGCATCCGCGTCCAGGGCTCCGGCGTCGGCCGCACGTTCACCGTTCGCAAGGTCTCCTTCGGCGTGGGCGTCGAGCGCACCTTTCCGCTCCACACCCCGATCATCGACAAGGTCGAGCTCGTGACCCGCGGCGACGTCCGGCGCGCCAAGCTGTACTACCTGCGCAACCTCCGCGGCAAGGCGGCCAAGATCAAGGAGAAGCGGACCGCCACCCCGAGCAGCTGACCGCTCGGTGGCGACACACGTCGACAGCCCACCGGACAGCCCCGGGTCCCCCGACGGGCCCCGCGACGGCCAGCGGGCCGGGCTCCCGGTCTGGCAGGAGCTGCTGCTCCTGCTCGCCGTGGCGCTCGTGCTCGCGATCCTGATCAAGGCGTTCTTCCTGCAGGCGTTCTACATCCCGTCCGCGTCGATGAGCGACACGCTCGTGACCAACGACCGGATCCTGGTGCAGAAGGTGTCCTACTGGGGAGCGAAGAGCCCCGCGCGCGGTGACATCGTCGTGTTCTCCGACCCCGGCGGCTGGCTCAGCGCCTCCGAGTCCGCGGCCCCGGGCGGTCCGCTGGTGCGCGGGCTGGAGGCCGTCGGCCTGTATCCCACCGGCGGCCACCTGGTCAAGCGCGTCATCGGGGTCGGCGGCGACGAGGTGCGGTGCTGCGACAGCCACGGCAGGATCACCGTCGACGGGGTCCCGCTCCACGAGAGCTCGTACCTGGCTCCCGGGACAGAGCCCTCGCTGATCCACTTCGACGTCAAGGTCCAGAAGGGCTACCTCTGGGTCCAGGGCGACAACCGCTCCGACTCGGCCGACTCGCGTGTCCACCTCGGTGACCCCGGTGGCGGCCAGGTCCCCGTCGACGACGTCGTCGGCAAGGTCTTCGCGGTCGTCTGGCCCCTCGACCACGCCCGGATGCTGTCGCGACCCGCGACGTTCGCCTCCGTCGGCGGGCCGCCCGGGGCTCGCTGAGGTACAAAGGTCCTCATCATGAGCGCGCTGCCTCGAGGTCTCACCGTCCGCAAGGACGCCGGGCTCTACGGCTACGAGCGAGCCCTGCGCAGGGCCGGGCTGGACCCGGTCGCGGGGGTGGACGAGGCCGGGCGCGGGGCGTGCGCGGGACCGCTGGTCGCGGCCGCGGTGGTGCTCCCCGACGGGCGGCGCGGCCAGGTCCCCGGGCTCGCCGACTCGAAGCTGCTCACGCCGCCGGCCCGGGAGCGCGCCTATGCCGAGGTGGTGCGCCGGGCGCTCGCGTGGTCGGTGGTCGTGATCGAGAACGACGAGTGCGACCGCCTCGGCATGCATGTCGCGAACGTCGAGGCGCTGCGCCGGTCGCTGGCGCGGCTCGAGGTGCGCCCGTCGTACGTGCTGACCGACGGGTTCCCGGTCGACGGTCTGGAGGTCCCGGGCCTCGCGATCTGGAAGGGCGACCGGGTGGCCGCCTGCATCGCTGCGGCCTCCGTGGTGGCCAAGGTGACCCGCGACCGGATCATGGCCCGGCTCCATGAGGACTTCCCCGTCTACGACTTCCTCACCCACAAGGGGTACGTCACCGCGGGGCACACCGCCGCGCTGGAGCGGCACGGCCCCTGTCCCCTCCACCGGCGACGGTTCGTCAACGTGCGCCGGGTGATGGGTGAGCCGGTGCCGGTGTACGTCGACCTCGTCGACGACAATGGCGCGAGGAGCGTCGAGGTAAGGATGGTGGACCAGTGAGCGCCGAGGAGCTCGAGAAGTACGAGACCGAGATGGAGCTCCACCTCTACCGCGAGTACCGCGACGTCGTGGGGATCTTCACCTACGTGGTGGAGACCGACCGGCGGTTCTACCTGTGCAACCAGGTCGACGTGAAGGCCCGCACCGAGGCGGGGGACGTGTTCTTCGAGGTGACGATGACCGACGCCTGGGTGTGGGACATGTACCGCCCGGCGCGGTTCGCCAAGAACGTCAAGGTCCTGACGTTCAAGGACGTCAACGTCGAGGAGCTCAGCCCGGCCGAGATCGAGCTGCCGAAGACCTGACCCCTCGCCGCCCGGCCAGGTCCTGTCCCCAGCCGGGCGGTGCAGCGGCGCCGTCCCCAACCGTGCCTCCGACGCGGCGCGACGGGGGCACGGCACGGGAGCCTTCCTGCACAGGAGGCTCCCATGACCCGACAGCAGGTCCCCACCACACAGATCGACCCCGAAGGTCCCGCGGCCCCGGGCATCCGGCGCCGGGAGATCGGCCGTTACGGGGAGGACGCGGCGGCGCGCGAGCTGGTCCGGCGCGGCATGGTCGTGCTCGACCGCAACTGGCGCTGCGACGCCGGCGAGATCGACCTCGTGCTGCGCGACGGCCGGGTGCTCGTCGTCTGCGAGGTCAAGACCCGTTCCTCGACCGCGTACGGCGAGCCCGTGGCGACCGTCACCGAGCAGAAGGCCGCCCGCCTCCGGGTGCTCGCGGCGCGCTGGCTGGAGGACCACCTCGTGCGCCCCGACGAGGTCCGCATCGACCTCGTCGGCGTCCTGCTCCAGCGTCGCGGCGCCCCCGTCCTCGAGCACGTGCCGGGCGTGGGCTGAATGGGAGTCGCCACCGCCCGCACCGTCTCGCTGTTCGGCGCCACCGGGCACCTCATCGACGTCCAGGTCGACATCGCGCACGGCGTGGTCGCCACCGCGCTCGTCGGCCGCCCCGACGCGTCGATCAGCGAGGCGCGGGACCGCTGCCACTCCGCGGTGGTCAACAGCGAGTTCAGCTGGCCGTCGACCAAGCGGGTGACGGTGCTGCTCTCGCCCGCCGACCTCCCCAAGAGCGGCCCGCACTTCGACCTGGCCATCGCCGTGGCGGTGCTCGCCGCCGACGGCACGGTGCCGCCGCAGGCGCTGGAGAAGGTCGTCTTCGTCGGTGAGCTGACGCTGGACGGCCGACTGAGGTCGGTGCCGGGCGTCCTGCCCATGACGATGGCCGCCCGGGCCCGCGGGATCACCTGCGTGGTGGTGCCCGAGCCTCAGGCCGACGAGGCGTCGATGGTGCCCGGGATGGCGGTCATCGGAGTGCGCTCGCTGCGCCAGGTGGTCGCGCACCTTCGCGACGAGGAGATCCCGCACGCGCCTCCCGTCGAGCCGCTCACCAGCGCGTCGCTGCTGTCGTGGCGCGGCGACCGGCGGATCGGCGAGCTCGACATGGCCGACGTCCTCGGCATGGCGGATGCCCGCTATGCCCTCGAGGTGGCCGCCGCCGGCGGCCATCACCTGATGCTGAGCGGGCCCAAGGGTGCCGGCAAGACGACGCTGGCCGAGCGGGTGCCCGGCCTGCTGCCCGACCTGGGCCTCGAGGAGTCCCTGGAGCTGACCGCGATCTACTCGCTGTCGGGAGGGCTGCCGCCGGGGCAGACGATGATCACCCGCCCGCCGTTCCGGGCTCCCCACCACTCGGCCTCGCGCGCCAGCCTGCTCGGCGGCGGCACCGGTCGCGTTCGTCCCGGCGAGGTGAGCCGCGCGCACCACGGCTGCCTCTTCCTCGACGAGTTCCCGCTCTTCAACGCCGACATCATCGAGGCGCTGCGCCAACCGCTCGAGAGCGGCGAGGTGACGATCGTGCGCGGCGAGGAGGCCGCGACCTTCCCGGCCCGGACGATGGTGCTCATCGCCTGCAACCCGTGCCCGTGCGGCGACTACCACCCCAGCCACCGGGACAACCGCTGCACCTGCACCGAGCTGCGTCGCCGGGAGTACCGCAGGAAGCTCTCGGGCCCGATCATCGACCGCGTCGACATCACCCGGCACGTCGAGCCCGTGCCGCCGCACGAGGCTCGCGACCCGCTCGCCCGCCCGGAGGGCAGCGCCGCGATCCGGGCCCGGGTGACGGCGGCGCGCGAGCGGCAGGCCGAGCGGTACGCCGGCACGCCGTGGCGGCTCAACGCCGACGTCCCGGGGCCCGCCCTGCTGCGGCAGTGGCCGCTGAGCGAGCCCGCCACCCGGACCCTCGAGAACCGCGTGTACGGCGGGGGCCTGACCAGGCGTGGCGCCACCCGCGTGCATCGCCTGGCGTGGACGGTCGCGGACCTGCGCGAGCTCGACCGGCCCGACGGGGACGAGGTCGACGTCGCCCTGCGGCTGAGGCTCGGCGACCCGCTGATGCTCGGCTCGACGGTGCCCGCCCGATGAGCGCTCGCGCCTGCGACGCCGGCGCGCCGCGTTCCGTGCCGACGCGGGACCGGTGGGCGCGGGTGGCCCTGAACCTGCTCGTCGAGCCCGGCGACGCCAGGACGGCCGGGCTGGTGGCGCGCCTCGGCGCCGAGCAGGTCTACCGCCACCTCCTGGAGGCCCGGGACGCCGACGGCGTCTCCACCGACGTCGCGAGCCGGCTGGCCGACCTCGATCCCGAGGCGGCGCTGGCCGCCGGCCGGCGGGCGGGGGTGCGGTTCGTGTGCCCGGGCGACGACGAGTGGCCGGAGCGGCTCGGCGACCTCGACCGCGCCGGAGAGGTGAACCGGCGCGGCGGTGTCCCGCTCGGCCTGTGGGTGCGCGGTCCCGGTCGCCTCGACGAGGTGGTCGAGCGCTCCGTGGCCGTGGTCGGCTCCCGTTCGGCGACCACCTACGGCGCCGCGGTGGCCGGCCAGATCGCCGCGCACTTGGCCGGCCAGGGCGTCAGCGTGGTCTCCGGGGCGGCGTTCGGCATCGACCAGGCCGCCCACCGCGGCGCGCTGGCGGGGGGCGCCCCCACCCTCGCGGTGCTGGCCTGCGGCGCGGACCGGGCGTACCCGAGCGCCCACCGCGACCTGCTGGCCTACGTCGCGCAGACCGGTCTCGTCGTGTCGGAGACCCCGCCCGGCGGTGCGCCCACCAAGCTGCGCTTCCTCTCCCGCAACCGGCTCATCGCCGCGCTGTCGCTGGGCACCGTCGTCGTGGAGGCCGCCGTCCGCAGCGGCGCCCTCAACACCGCCAACTGGGCCGGTCTTCTCGGCCGGGCGGTGATGGGCGTCCCCGGGCCGGTGACCAGCGCCCCGTCGGAGGGGGTGCACGAGCTGCTGCGCACCCGCGACGCCGCGCTGGTGACCTGCGGTAGCGACGTGCTCGAGCTCGTCTCACCCGTCGGCTCGTTCACCCAGGCGCCACGCCGGGCCGCCGACGCTCCGATCGACCGACTGCCCTCCCTCGACCGGCAGGTGCTCGACGCGGTCCCGGTCGTGCTGCCGGCCTCGCCCCGGTCGCTGGCCCGCACCGCCGGACTGGCGGAGGAGACGGTGCGGGCCGCGCTGCCGCGGCTGGCAGCGGGCGGGTTCGTGGAGCGGTCCGAGGGTGGGTGGCGGCTGTCGTCTCGTGGGCGTCCCGACGCGCCGGGGCGATGACGCCCCGCCGCGGTCGGCTCCGCCGTAGCCTCGGAGGGTGGCCGCAGACCCCGATGTCGCTCCGCTCCCCGAGCGCCTGGCACAGGCGGTCGAGGCGTACGCGCGGCACCTGGTCTCCGAGCGGAACCTCGCCCCGCACACGCTGCGGGCCTACGTCGGTGACGTCACCAGCCTGCTCGAGCAGGCCTCGCGACTCGGGCACACCGACCTGGTCACGTTGGACCTCCGCACGCTGCGCGGCTGGCTCGCCACCCAGCAGACCCTGGGTCGGGCCCGCACGACGCTGGCCCGGCGGGCGACCTCGGTGCGGGTGTTCACCGCCTGGGCCCACCGCACCGGACGCATGCCGACCGACCCGGGCGCGCTTCTCGGCGCGCCGAAGCCACACCGCACGCTGCCGCCGACCCTGCACGAGGACGAGGCCCGGGCGCTGCTCGAAGCGGCAGCCGCGCGAGCCGACGACGGCGACCCCGTCGGGCGCCGCGACGTGGCCGTCCTCGAGCTGCTCTACGCGACCGGGGTGAGGGTAGGCGAGCTGTGCGGTCTCGACGTCGACGACGTGGACCGGGAGAGGCGGGTGGTGCGCGTCCTGGGCAAGGGCCGCAAGGAACGGACCGTGCCCTACGGCCTGCCGGCGGACCGGGCCCTCGACTCCTGGCTGCGAGGCGGCCGCCCCCAGCTCGCCGGGGCGCGCTCGGGCCCGGCGCTCTTCCTGGGCGCGCGCGGGGGACGGCTGGACCAGCGGGCCGTGCGCTCCCTCGTGCACGCGAGGCTCGCCGACATCCCCGGCGCTCCCGACCTCGGCCCGCACGGTCTGCGGCACACGGCCGCCACCCACCTGCTGGAGGGAGGCGCCGACCTGCGCTCGGTGCAGGAGCTGCTCGGCCACGCGTCCCTGGCGACCACCCAGATCTACACCCATGTCAGCACCGACCGGCTCCGGCGGGCCTACCGGCAGGCGCACCCCCGCGCCTGAGGGCCACCCTCATCGACCCGGCACCTGGGTTCCCCTGGCAGGGTTGGCGGCGAGGTCGTCGCGGAGGATGCTGGGGCGAGCCGCTCTCGCCCGAGGAGGACAGGTGCCTGGTAACCGGCAGCCGGCCAGGGCGGCGACGGCGATGCTGGCCCTGGCTCTCGCGGTCGCCGGGTCGTACCTGGTCTGGACGGCGGTCTCCGGACCGGGCTCACCGCCTCCCGTTCCGGAGGCCGGCCCACGCGCGGCGGCCCGGGCGACCCGGCAGGTGCCGGAACGTCCGCCGTCCGCGTCGCCGTCCGCGTCGCCGTCCGCGTCCCCGGCCCGAGCAGGCGCGGGAGCCGCCGACCTGATCAAGGGACCGACGCTCCCGGACTCCAAGCCGGTGCGGGTCGTGATCCCCCGCCTCGGCGTCACCTCGGCCCTCGTCGGGCTGGGGCTGGACCAGACCGGCGCGATGGAGGTGCCGCCGGACCCTGCCGTGGCCGGCTGGTACGTCCTGGGCCCGGACCCGGGAGCACTCGGACCTGCCGTCATCGCCGGTCACGTGACGTGGAACCGCGTGCCGGCGGTCTTCTTCCGGCTCGCGACGATGCGGCGCGGTGACCGGGTGACTGTGCTCCGCAAGGACGGCATCAAGGCGGTGTTCTCGGTGACCCGGGTCGCGAGGTTCGACAAGTCGTCGTTCCCCACCCGGGCCGTGTTCGGCAGCATCGACCACGCCGGTCTGCGGCTGATCACCTGCGGTGGCAGGTACGACGTCACCGACCACCGGTACCTCGCGAACGTCGTCGTGTTCGCGACCCTGGTGGCCGCTCATCCCGCGACGGCCGGCGGCCGATGACTCACCCGATGGACAGGGTCACCACGGGAGAGAGGACCTTCCGGCGGGGGTCGACCACGCGCAGGAGGTACTGGCCGGCGCCGCCCATGTCGACGTGGGCGGTGAACCGGCCCGAGGAGTCCGTCGTCGTCGGAAGCGGGAAGACCAGCCACCTGCTCCCCTCCCGGTGCTGGACGCGCAGCAGCGTGCCGGCCGGAGCGCCCGGGTACCTGCCCTTGATGGCCACCGTCTCGAACGGCTGGCCGAGGTAGGACGTGGCCGCGAGCTCGATGTGCCTGCCGCCTCCGGCCGCACCGCGGGTCTCGGCGCCCTGCGACGGCGTGAGCGTCGCGGCTCCGGATCCTCGAGGGCTGCTCGACGGGGCCGCGCTCGCCGAGGGCCTCGGTGAGGTGCTCGCGGACCCCGTGGAGGACGCGCCGGCCGAGGTCGCCGCGCTCGGTGCCGGCGAGGACGTCACGGCCCCGTGGCCGCCTCGACCGCTGCCGATAGGGGCGGTCCGAGGCGCCGGCGACGACTCGCCACGCCGGAACACGGCGAACAGCAGGACGACGTCCACGAGGACGAGGATCGCGACCGCCACGAGGGTGAGCCTGTTGGCCATGTCAGGCGCCCCGGTGGAGGGCGGCTCTCGGGTGCATGGCCGCCGCTCACTGCCCGCGTCGGACGCGACGCGTCACCAGCAGCGCCGAGGCGGCCAGCAGCGAACCTCCCAGTCCCGCCAGCCAGAGGTTCACCGGGTGGCCGGCGCCGCCACCCGTCTCGACGCCGCCGTGGGGCGGGGCGGGTGACATCGCGCCGGTCAGGACCCCGCAGGCGGCCGGGTCGGTGACCTCCTCGGGGACCCCGGGTCTGCCCAGGTTCTTCGCGAAGGTGGACACCCCGAGCGAGGCGATGTCGTACCGGCCGTTGCCGTTGTGGTCGATGCCGTGCTGCACGATGTGGAGCTCGGACAGATGCCGGATCAGGTTGTCCGGCACCTCGGCCGCGGAGAAGGTACGGCGGTAGTCGATGTGACCCGTGGAGTCGGCGACCGGCATCCGGCTCAAGGCGAGCCCGCTCTTCGGCGAGGTGTCACCCCGCGTCGTGAGCGGCAGGAAGATGGTGCCGTACTCCCCGGCGCCCTCCTCGTTGGTCACGACCCCGTCGCCGTTGGCGTCGTCCTTCATCGTCGGACACATGAAGTGCCCGCCACCCATCGACCCGTGGATGTGCTGGGGGTGGGGAAGCCCGGGAGCGTATCCGCTCCCGTGGATGACCACCGTCAGGGAGCCGTCGTCTCGAGCCGTGACCGTGGCCGTGCCGTGGACGCCGCTGTGGTTGATCGGCCGGAGGCGTGCTGTCACGGTCGTGTCCGCCTGGGCGGGACCGGCGATCCCGAGGCATACCAGTGCCGCCGTGGCGGCCACCATGCACCGTCGAACCGGGTTCATGTCTGTGTCCCCCGTCCCGGGCGGGGCCCCCGAGCGGCTTGCCCATCGATCCACCGCAACACCTGCGATGCCTCAAGGTACCCACGTCGGGCAGGCGTGCACCAGCGTCCGACCCGATCTTCCGGGCCCACGTCGCGCTAGGCCGTGACACCCTGAGGCGTCGCCGTGAGGTACGGGAGCAGGACGACGGGCGCAGCACCCACGAGCGTCAGCGGGTCCAGGTAGGTCTCGCGTCCCTCGATGAGTCCCCAGTGCAGGCAGGCCCGGGGGAGGCAGTGCGAGCCGAACAGCTCCAGCCGGCCGATGACCGCCCCGGCGGCGACCCGGTCACCCACCGCCACCGATGCCGTGAGGGGCTCGTACGTCGTCCGCGTGGCCCCGTGGTCGACGACCACCACGCCCCGCCCGGCGAGCCGTCCCGCGAAGGTGACGCGCCCGGCCAACGCGCTGTGCACCTGCTGGCCCACCCGGCCCGCGAGGTCGACCCCCCGGTGCCCGGGCCCCCAGCGGCTGGCGGGGGGGTCGAACGCGGCCACCACCGTGGGCCGGGGGCGCAGCGGCCACACGCCGTGAGCCGGCGCGGGCCGGTCGGGCGCCGGTGGGTCGGGGAGTCGGGGGACCGGTCCCGGCCCGGCGGTGCGGACCACCATGGGCTCGGTGGGCTGCGCCGAGGCCGGGGCCACCGCCTCGACACAGAGTGGGCAGACGAGAGCGAGCAGGACGACGACGACGGCATGGCGCAGGGACATGGTGCGACCCTGGCATCGGGCCCGTCGGTGTGCCCGGGCATGGACGCGGCTGGGGACCGCCGGGGCCGGCAGCGTCCTGGGGACGGTAGCCGGCCCGGGTCGCAGCCCGCGGCGATTGGCGGTCGACCGTCCCGGTCGACTAAACTGCACGGTGGCGAGCCGTGCATGCGGTTCGTACTTCGCACGCTCTTGACCGCACCGACCCGCAGGCCTCACCGGCAGGCGGGCCACCGCGGGCGATGCCACTCAGTCCCCGACGTCCCTCGACGTCACGGGTCCGGGCGCGCAGGGCGTCAGGGCAGCGGACACCCCGTCTCGCTGCGACAACTGAGGCGATCTGTCCGGCAGGCGCGCGCCTCGCGCGCAGGGCGGCGGGTCATGACAAGGAAAGGACGACCGGCATGGCCGTCGTCACCATGCGCCAGCTCCTCGAGAGCGGCGTCCACTTCGGGCACCAGACACGTCGGTGGAACCCGAAGATGAAGCGCTTCATCATGACCGAGCGCAACGGCATCTACATCATCGACCTCCAGCAGTCGCTGGCCTACATCGACCGCAGCTACGCGTTCATCAAGGACACGGTGGCCAAGGGCGGGACGATCATGTTCGTGGGCACCAAGAAGCAGGCGCAGGAGGCCATCGCGGAGCAGGCGACCCGCGTCGGGATGCCGTACGTGAACCAGCGCTGGCTGGGCGGCATGCTCACCAACTTCCAGACCGTGCACCAGCGCATCAACCGTCTCAAGGAGCTCGACGAGATCGACTTCGACGACGTCGCCGGCAGCAGCCGCACCAAGAAGGAGCTGCTGGGCATGAAGCGCGAGCGCGACAAGCTGAACAAGACGCTCGGCGGCATCCGCGAGATGACCAGGACCCCCTCGGCGGTGTGGATCGTGGACACCAACAAGGAGCACCTGGCGGTCGAGGAGGCGCGCAAGCTGCACATCCCGATCATCGGGATCCTCGACTCCAACTGCGACCCGGACCAGGTCGACTACCCGATCCCGGGCAACGACGACGCCATCCGCGCGGTGGCCCTGCTCACCCGCGTCGTGGCCGATGCGGTGGCCGACGGCCTGATCGCGCGCTCCGGTGCCCGCACGGGCGAGGGCGCGTCCGGCGACGTCGCAGCCGAGGAGCCGCTCGCCGAGTGGGAGCGTGAGCTCCTCCAGGGTGAGGCCGACCAGGCCGCCGCCCCGACCGCGGTGGCGCCCGCCGCGG
>JAICKK010000260.1 GCA_025927955.1 Nocardioidaceae bacterium | reverse complement strand
TCCACGCCGGCGCCGCCGGCCACCTCCTCGTCCGGGTCCGCGAGCGGCAGTGCCTCTGCGGTGACCTCCTCCGCTCCGTCGTCCGCCGGCCCGGTGAGCTGGTGCACGCTGGGCGACCTGCGCCTGCACCTGTCGAACGGCCACGGCGCCGCGGGCACCGACTACTACCGGCTGCGGATGACGAACACCTCGGCCTCCCCCTGCCGCACGGGTGGGTACGGCGGGGTGTCGCTCGTCGCCCGCCCGGACGGGCCGCCGCTGGGTGCGCCGGCGGTGCGGACCATGCCTGGGCACAAGCGGGTGTTCACCCTCGCTCCCGGGGCGAGCGCTTCGGCCGTGCTGGCCATCACGGTCGCCGAGAACTACCCGCGCAGCCGCTGCCACCCGGCCCCCGCCACCGGCCTGCGCGTCTATCCACCGGACGAGACGCACTCGGTCGTGCTGCCGATCCGGACCACCGGCTGCTCGGCGACGAGCGTGCACCTGCTGCGGCTCCAGCCGTACTCCCCGGTCGGTGCCTGAGACGGCCCCTCATGGGTACTGCGCGCCATGACCTACGCCCTCAGCCGACTCATGTCCACCGCGACCCTGTCGTACGGCGCCTACTCGCTCGCCGACCCCCGACACCTCGGGAGGTTCCTCACCGGTGACGGCAAGGACCAGGGCCGGTACGACGTGCTGGCCCAGTCCTACGGCGCGCGTGACGTGGCCGTCAGCCTCCTCGGAATGGTCGGCTCCGAGCGGACCGTGCGAGCCTCGATGCTGATCCGGATCGCGTGCGACATCTCCGACGGGCTCCTGCTGGCGAACCGGACCAAGGACGAGGACACCCGCACCATGCTGCTGGGCGCCACCTTCGGCTGGGCGGCGCTCAACGCGGTGGCGCTGCGCATCGACCGGCGCCGCGCCAAGAGGCGGCGCGCGGAGGGGGCCGCCGTCGTGGTCCCGGTGGAGAGGTACGCCTGACCCTCGCCTGGCCCGCTCAGCCCACCGGCACGGGGTGCCGCTTGTCGGCCCGGTGCTTGCCGCCGCGGTTCGGACGGTCCGCAGCGGCCGGGCCGCCGTGCTGGCTCTCGAAGTCCCGGGCCCGGATCAGGAACAGGCACAGCACCCCGGCGACGAGTGCGACGACCGCCGCGATCAGCGTGATGTTGTTCAACGCGTCCACGAAGCTGCGGGTGGCCACGGAGCGCAGTGTCTGCCGGACCGCGGCCGGCGCCTGGCTCACCAGGACGTTGATCTGGCCGTTCGTGACGGCGGCCGCGACCTGCGCCGAACGCCCGGCGACCGGGGTGCCGGCCAGGGAGCTGCGGATGCCGTCGGCGACCTGGTTGCTGAAGATCGACCCCAGCGTGGCGATGCCGGTGGCGATCCCGACCTGTCGGAACGTCGAGTTCACCCCCGAGGCCATCCCGGAGCGCTCGGGACGGACCACGCCGACCGCGGTGGAGGCCAGCGGCACGTTGATCAGGCCGATGCCCACGCCGGACACCACCAGGCCGGGGATCAGGTGGGTCCACTGCCCCGGGTCCGAGCTCACCGCGATGCCGCGGATCAGGAACAGGCCCACCGTCACCACGAAGAAGCCCGGAGCGATCAGCCACTTGGTGGGCACGTGGCTGGTCAGCCGGCCGGCGACGATCGCGGCCACGAACGACATGCCGGACATGAACAGGAACCGCACGCCGGCACCGACGGCGGAGAAGCCCAGGACGTTCTGCACGTAGATGACCAGGTAGGTCAACAGCGAGAACACCGACGCCGAGACGCCGACGGCGGCGACCAGCCCGCCGACGAAGGTCGGCTTGCGCAGCAGCCCCAGGTCGAACATCGGTGCCTTCTGCAGCAGCTGGGAGACCACGAAGGCGACCAGCAGCGCGCCCGACGCGACGAAGCTCCAGACGACGGAGCCGTCGCTCCAGCCGTTCTCGCCGCCCCGGATGAGCGCGAGCACGAGCAGGGCGAGGCCTCCGCTGAAGCTGACGAACCCGGCCAGGTCCAGCCGCCCGGCGTGCGGGTTGCGGCTCTCCTCGACCTTGGTCAGCGTCACGCCGAGGGCGAGCACGCAGATGGGGACGTTGACCCAGAAGATCCAGTTCCACGACAGGCCGCTGGTCAGCACCCCGCCGAGCACCGGGCCGACCGCGACCGCGACACCCGTGGTCGCGCCGAAGAACGCGAAGGCGGTGCCGCGCTCCCTGCCCTCGAACGCGCCCGAGAGCAGGGCGAGAGCGGTGGCGAACATGACGGCGCCCCCGATCCCCTGACCGGCGCGGGAGATGGACAGGAACAGCGTGGTGGGCGCCAGCCCGCACAGCAGCGACCCGAGGGTGAAGATGACCGTGCCGATCGCGAACAGGCGCTTGCGTCCGAACCGGTCGGCCAGCGACCCGGCGGTCAGCTGCAACGCCGCCAGCGTCAGCGCGTAGGCGTCGATCACCCACTGCAGGTCCGAGAGCGAGGCGTGCAGCTCGCGTTGTATGTCGGGCAGCGCGACGTTCACGATCGTGATGTCGAGCAGCAGCATGAAAACGCCCGTGCACACGGCGATGAGGGTCCACCACTTGGTGGCCATGACGACTCCTGACTTCCTCCGGTCCGGCCGGTCCGCTCGCCGGTGGACCGTCAAGGGCTGAACGGTTCAGTGATGTACCGTAGCGCAGGCCATGGACGAGACCTCGCGACGGGCGGCGCTGCGCGCCCTGTACGAGCTGCCCGGACACCTGCTGTGGCGGGCCGCCGCGCGGGTCACCGCCGAGGCCCATGGCATCCTTCCCGGAGACGCCGGCATCCATGCCTACGCCGCGCTCCTCGCCCTGGCCGAGCGCGAGCCGCGGTCCCAACGGGGGCTCGCCGCCGCTGTGGGCGTGAGCCGCACCACCCTGACCGCCGTCGGCAGGACCCTGCAGCGCGACGGCCTGGTCGAGCGGGTGCGCGACCCCGCCGACCGGCGCTGCTACGCCCTGACCCGGACCCCCGTCGGCGGGTCCGCACTGCGCCGGTGGTCGGCTGACGTCGAGCGGCTCGAGCGCCACCTGACGACGCCGCTGTCCCGAGACGAGACCCGGCGGCTGCGCGAGCTGCTGACGGTCGTCATCGAGGACCAGCCGCTCTCGCTGACGCCGTCGGCCCTGCTCGCGAGCACCGGCTTCCTCCTCACCAGGGCGCACCAGCGAGCGCACCGCGACTTCGCCGCCGCGCTGGCTGCCCTCGGCATCGAGCCCCGGGACTTCGGCACGATGCGCTGCCTCCAGGTCGCCGGCCCCCTCACCCAGGGCGAGGTCGCCTCGCTGCTCGACGTCAGTCCCGCGTCCGTCGTACAGATCGTGGACGGGTTGGAGGCCGCCGGGCTGGTGGTGCGCCGGCGCGGCGTCGAGGACCGGAGGGTGCACCTGCTGCACCTCAGCGCCCGGGCCAGGGGTGTGCTGGCCGAGGCCACCGAGCTGTCGGACCTCGTCCTGGAGGACCGGATCGGAGGTCGGGGAAGCCCGCGGCACGACGACCTCGTGCGGCTGCTGGGGACGCTCCTGGGTGCCGGCGTCGCGAGCTCGTGAGGCGTCCGCGGGTCCGCTCCGTTTCGTCCACCTGGACGACAACGGAGGGGGGAGGCGTCGCAACGGCGTACGATTTCGTCCACCTGGACGACACTGGATTTCGCCGGTCCCGGCGCAGACGCTAAACTCACCGAGGCCCAGCGCTCGTAGCTCAACGGATAGAGCATCTGACTACGGATCAGAAGGTTGGGGGTTCGAATCCCTCCGAGCGCGCTCACC
>JAICKK010000195.1 GCA_025927955.1 Nocardioidaceae bacterium | reverse complement strand
GGGCGGACCGGCCGGGACGTGCTCGACGACGTACCCCTGCGGCGCGGTGACCCGGACGGGGGCCGAGGCGTCGTCGCGCCGGCTGAAGACGGTCACCTCGTGGCCGCGGTCCACGAGGCCGGCGGCGAGAGCGGCGACGTGGACGTTCTGCCCGCCCGCGTCGACACCTCCGATGACGGCGAGCGGGTTCGCGTGCTCGGAGACCAGTGCGATCCTCATCGCATCCTCCCGGAGACTAGGGGGCCGGGCTGCCGAGAGGCAGCCGTCGAGGAGCCGCACGTCTGCTCGACGGCTCGCAGGACGTCCGTGGCGGGCACCGAGGCCAGGCACGGATGTCCCTGGAAGGGGCAGCGGGTGACCCGGGTGTCCCGGCAGACCGCGTCCTGGTCGCCCAGGAGCACGAGGGGCACCCGGTACGGCGCCCAGCGGGCGGCCGGGACGGTCGGGGCGAACAGGGAGACGACCGGCGTGCCCACGGCGGCGGCCAGGTGCGCCGGGCCGGTGTTGGCGACCACGACGGCGTCCGCCGCCGCGAGGACGGCGGCCAGACCGGCCAGGGTGGTGCGCCCGCCGAGGTCCACCGCGCCGGTGTCGCCGGCCACCAGCGCGGTCAGCGCGCGCTCCGACGGGGCTCCGGTGACCACCACCGTGAAGCCCGCGCCGGTGAGCAGCCGTGCCGCCTCCGCGAACCGCTCGGGCGGCCAGGCGCGGGCCGGCACCGACGTGCCCGGGTGCAGCACCACGAACGGTCCCGGCGGGAGCAGGTGCGCGACGTCGGGCAGCGGGCGGCGTACGGCGAGCGCTCCCGCGTCGCCCGCGGGCAGCCGGAAGCCGGCCGCCTCGGCCAGGGAGAGCGCACGCTCGGCCTCCGGAAGGTCCGCCTCGACCTCCGGGTCGATCCGGTGCCGCAGGTCCAGCAGCGACCCGGGGTAGTCCTCGCTGGTCGCGCCCACCCAGGGCACCCCGGCCATCCGCAGCAGCAGGGCTGTGGGCAGCGGCGACTGGTGGAACGAGGTGAGCACCAGCGCCAGGCTGAAGCTCCGGCGGGACAGCCTCCGCACGAGGTCCTCGACCTCGCCCGGCTCGACGGCCCCGGGGTCCGGGTCCACCCAGGGGCAGCGCCAGACGAGGACGTCGTCGACGCCGGGGAGCAGCCGGGCCGCGTCCGCGCCGTTGGGGCCGGCCAGCATGGTGACCTCGACGCCGCGGGCGGCGACCGCGCGGACCGCGGGGCCGGCGAGCAGGACGTCGCCCGCGTTGTCCAGCCGGACCACCAGCGCGCGTCTCACCAGCGCCCCGCGATGATCCGGTCGACGGCGACGCCGATGCTCCCGGCCACCGTCTCGGCGGCCCGCACCTCCTCGGCCCGCGTGGCCCCGGTCGGCACCAGGATGCCGCGCGCACCGGCCGCCTCGGCCGCCTCCACGTCGCTGCCGATGTCCCCGACGACCACGCAGCGGTCGGTCTCGACACCGAGAGCGGCGCAGGCGTCCTTGACCATGCCGGGCGCCGGCTTGCGGCAGGTGCAGCCCTCGTCCGGTGCGTGCGGGCAGAGCCGCACCACGTCGAAGGGGCCCAGCAGCCGCGCCACCCGGTCGTTGACCAGGCGGACCTGCTCGAGGTCGATGCGGCCGGACGCGACACCGGACTGGTTGCTCACGAGCCCGACCCGCACGCCCAGTGCCCGAAGACGCGCCAGCGACCCGGCGGCGCCGGGCACCGGCGCCACCAGCGCGGGGTCGCCGTTGTAGGGCACGTCGTGGACCAGGGTGCCGTCGCGGTCGAAGAGGACCAGGTCCGGCAGCCCCCGCCAGGGCCCCGCGTGCCGGTGCCGCCAGGCACCGCGCGCGGAGTGCCAGGTGGCGGCCAGCGGGATGGCCGCGCTGGTGAGCAGCATGCGACGGACCTCGTCGCGGTCGCGCGGACCGGGCGCGATCCGGGCCCACGCCAGCTCGGCGGTCCCGGCCAGCCAGGTGGCCGCGGCGCCGGCCGCGGTGCGGCGGTGACCGGTCGCCAGCGCGCCGACGCCGAGCGCGGCGGACGAGGCGACCGCGACGTGCCGGCGGCGGCGGCCTCGCGGAGCGCGGGCACGCTCGCGCCAGTGCGGTCCGTGCACGGCTCGCATGAGGAAGTCGTCGGCGTTGCCGGCCTGCTGGCGCAGGCTGGCCCAGTCGTCGGCGGGCCGCACCGGGTGGGTGATCCGGCGCTCGCCGGGGACGATGGCGCCCTGGCCGGCGGTGATCCGCAGCCCGAGGTCGGCGTCCTCGCGGAACGCCCGCGGGAACCGCTCGTCGAAGCCGCCGACCGCCGCGAGGGCGGCGCGGCGGTAGCTCATGTCGGCGGTGATCCAGGTCGCTGTCGCCAGCCCGGCGGTGGAGCGCTCCCAGTCGGTGGGCCGCCGGTCCTCGGGCAGCGGCACCCTGACCCGTCCCTGGCTGCCGGCCACCGAGGCGGGGGCCGAGGCGAGGTCGCGCACGAGGTCGGCGCTCCAGTCCGGGTCGGGCACCACGTCGTCGTCGAGGAAGCTCACCCAGGGAGTCTCGGCGTGCCGCCAGCCGATGTTGCGGGCGCGGGCCGGGCCTCCGCCTCCGGACCGCAGCACCCGCAGGTCGGCCAGGGCGACGTCGGCGAGGGTGGCGGCCAGGTCGGCGCCGTCCCTGCGGTCGTCGACCACGATCACCGGCCCCGGGACCGGCCCGGTCCCGCCCGCCAGCGCCTCGAGCAGCGTCCGCAGGCTCGGCCGGCCGACCGTGGGGACCACGATCGACGTCAGCGGGGCCGTCGGCGTCGCCATCACGCCCCCTGCGGGCGTCGTACGACGAACGGTCCCATCGCGAGCAGGTCGACCGGCGCGGAGCCGAAGCACTCCAGCGCGTCGCGCGGGTCGTCGACCATCGGGCGGCCGGCCGTGTTCAGGCTGGTGTTGATCACCACCGGCAGCCCGGTGCGTCGCTCGAAGTCCTCGAGCATCCGGGTGAGCAGCGGGTCGTGGTCGGCGTGCACGGTCTGCACGCGTGCGGTGCCGTCCACGTGCACGACGGCGGGGATCCGGTCGCGCCAGTCCGGGTCCACGTCGTGCACGAAGAGCATGTACGGCGAGGGCAGGGGACCTCGCGAGAAGATCCGGGCGGCACGGTCCGCGAGCACCATGGGGGCCACCGGCCGGAACTGCTCGCGACCCTTGACGTCGTTGAGCCGCTCGAGGTTCCGCTCGTGTCCGGGGTGCGCCAGCAGGGAGCGGCGGCCCAGTGCCCGGGGCCCGTACTCGCTGCGGCCCTGGAACCAGGCGACCACGCCGTTGTCGGCCAGGCACTCGGCGACCGCCACCGCGACGTCGTCGGGGCGCTCGAAGGGCACCCGTGCGGTGGTCAGCCAGGCCTCGAGCTCGGCGTCGCTCCAGCCGCGGCCGAGGTCGGCGCCGGGCATCGGCGCGGTGAGGTCGCCCTCGGCGCGGGCCACGTGCAGGGCGCCCCCGAGCGCGGTCCCGGAGTCGCCGGCGGCCGGCTGCACCCAGACGGTGTCGTAGGGCCCGGCGTCCAGCAGCCGGGTGTTCGCGACGCAGTTGAGCGCGACGCCACCGGCCAGGGTCAGCGCCCGGCTCGAGGTACGGCCGTGCAGCCACGCCGCCAGCTCGAGCAGCACCTCCTCGAGACGCTGCTGGACGCTGGCGGCCAGGTCGGCGTGGTCGGCGGTCCACTCCTCCTCGGCGCTCCGCCGCTTCACCAGCGACTGCCAGTCGACGGGGTCGGTGTGGAAGCCGCCGTCCCCAGTGGGGTGGACCGCGCGCCGCAGCTCGTCGAGGAAGCGGGGCCGCCCGTAGGAGGCCAACGCCATGACCTTGTACTCGTCGCTGCTGCGCAGGAACCCGAGGTGCTCGGTGACGCCCTCGTAGAGCAGGCCCAGCGAGTGCGGCAGCTCCTGGGTCCGCAGCACCTCCAGGGCGCCGCGGTCGTAGTGGCCGGCGAGATGGCTGGCGGACTCTCCGCGCCCGTCGAGGACGAGCACGTCGGTGTCGTCGTGGAACGGGGAGGCGAGCCCGGCGGAGGCGGCGTGCGCGACGTGGTGCGGCACGAACCGGACCGCCGCCGGGTCGAGGCCGGGGAGCGCGGTGGCCAGGAAGCCGGGGGCCCGGCGGGCGTAGGTCTGCCGCAGGTGGTCCCACGGGTCGTCGAGGCCGAGGTCCTCGGCGGGCCGCGCCAGCGCCGGGTCGTAGGAGTAGGCCACCGCGTCCACGTCCGAGATGTCGAGCCCGGCCGAGCGCAGGCACCAGCGGGCCGCCAGCTCCGGCAGCTCCCACGCCGCGAACGGCACCGGCCGATGGCCGTGCTTGCGCCGGGAGAAGCGCTCCTCCTCCGCCGCGGCGACCGTCTCGCCGTCCACCACCAGCGCTGCCGCGGGGTCGTGGAACAGCGCGTTGATGCCCAGAACCTTCATCCTGCCTCCTGCCGAGGGGTGCGCGGGGGGTGACGGGGAAGCCGGTTACCACTTCTCATCCCCGCAAACCGGTTCTCGTGAGGGAAGTGCTTCTCGAGTTGTCAAGAGGCAGCGAGCATGAAAGTGGGCGGCCCGGGAACCGGCGCGGCCGTGCGCATCTCCGTCATCGGCACCGGGTACCTCGGCGCGACCCACGCCGCCTGCCTGGCCGCGTGCGGCCACGAGGTCGTCGGCATCGACGTGGACGCCGCCAAGGTGGCCCGGCTGGCCGCCGGGTCGGCGCCCTTCCACGAGCCCGGTCTGGACGACCTGATCCGGCGGGGCGTCGGCTCGGGAGCGCTCCGGTTCGACACCGACAGCCGCTGCGCGGCGGCCGCGGACGCGCACTTCCTCTGCGTGGGCACGCCGCAGACCGCCGGCGGCCAGGCCGCCGACCTGTCCGCCCTCGACGCCGCGGTGGCCGGCCTCACGCCCCACCTGCGTCGACCCTCCCTCGTGGTCGGCAAGTCGACGGTGCCGGTCGGGACGGCGCGGCGGCTGGCCGAGCGCATCCGCTCGGGCGCCCCCGCCGGCGACCGGGTCGCCCTGGCGTGGAACCCCGAGTTCCTCCGCGAGGGGCACGCCGTCGAGGACTCGCTGCGTCCGGACCGGCTGGTCTTCGGGGTCGACGACGACGCCTCCGACCAGGTGCTGCGCGACATCTACTCGCCGATGCTCGCGCGCGGTGTGCCCGTCGTACGCACCGACCTGGAGACCGCGGAGCTGGCGAAGGTGTCGGCCAACGTGATGCTCGCCGCCCGCATCTCGCTGGTGAACGTGCTGGCCGAGGTCTGCGAGGCGGCCGACGCCGATGTCGAGGACCTCATCCGGATCCTCGGCCTCGACGCCCGGATCGGCTCCCGGTTCCTGACCCCCGGCATCGGCTACGGCGGTGGCTGCCTGCCCAAGGACACCCGCGCGTTCGTGGCGCGCGCCGAGGAGCTCGGTGTCGACGGCTCGGCTGCCCTGCTGCGCGAGGTGGACGCGGTCAACCTGCGGCAGCGCTCGCGCGCCGTCGACCTGGCCGTGCGGCTCCTGGACGGCGACGTCGCCGGCCGCCGCATCGGGGTGCTGGGGGCCGCCTTCAAGGCCGACTCGGACGACGTACGGGAGTCGCCGGCGCTCGACATCGCGGCCCGGTTGCGCGGACACGGCGCGCAGGTGCGCCTCTACGACCCCCGGGCGACCGGCAACGCGCGCCGCGCCCAGCCGGACCTCCAGACGGTGGGAAGCGTGGAGCAGGCCTGCGCGGGCGCCGAGCTCGTGCTCGTGCTCACCGACTGGGACGAGTTCCGGGGCCTCGACCCGGTGGCGCTGGCCGGCGTCGTGCAGCGACCGACCGTTCTCGACGGGCGCCTGGTGCTGGACCCGGACAAGTGGCGGGCCGCGGGCTGGGACGTCCACGCGCTCGGACGCGGGGCGAGGTAGCCGGTGCGGATCCTGCTGTGGCACGTGCACGGGACCTGGACGACGTCGTTCGTCCAGGGCGGGCACGAGTACCTGCTGCCGGTCACGCCGCGGCGCGACGCCGACGGGCTGGGACGGGCGCGGAGCTGGGTGTGGCCCGAGCGTGCGGTGGAGGTGCCGTGCGACCGGCTGCGGGACACGGACGTCGACCTCGTGGTGCTGCAGCGCCCGCACGAGCTGGAGCTGGTCGAGCGCTGGACCGGCCGGCGCCCGGGGCGCGACCTCCCTGCGGTGTACGTCGAGCACAACACGCCCGGCGGCGAGGTCCCGTTCACCCGGCATCCTCTCGCCGACCAGCTCGAGATCCCGATCGTGCACGTGACGCACTTCAACCGGCTGTTCTGGGACTGCGGCAGCGCGCGCACCGACGTGGTCGAGCACGGCATCGTGGACCCCGGCCACCTGTTCTCCGGCGAGCAGGAGCGTGCGGCGGTGGTCGTCAACGACCCGGTGCGCCGGGGGCGGGCCGTCGGCACCGACCTGCTGCCGGTGCTCGCCGCCGCCGCACCGCTGGACGTGTTCGGCATGCGGACGGACGGTCTCGGGCGGGCGCTGGACCTGCCTGAAGACCGGTTGCGGACCTTCAACCTCCCGCAGGGCCGGCTGCACCGCGAGCTGGCCGCCCGACGGGTCTACGTGCACACCTGCCGGTGGACGTCGCTCGGCCTGTCGCTGCTGGAGGCCATGCACCTCGGGATGCCCGTCGTCGCGCTGGCGGTCACCGAGGCCGTGGCCGCGGTGCCCGCGGGCGCGGGCGTGCTGACCAACCGCCCGGAGGAGCTGGCCGCCGCGGTGTCGCGGTTCGTGCACGACCCGGCCGAGGCCCGGGTCGTCGGCGCGGCCGCGCGCGAGGCGGCGCTCGCGCGCTACGGCCTCGCCCGGTTCCTCGCCGACTGGGACGCCACGTTGGTTGAGGTGGCGAGGCGCTAGCCGAGCCCTCGAAGCCACGGTCGGGTTCGCGGCCAGGGTGGGCATGGTTTCGAGGCCCTCGCCCTGGGGGCTCGGGCACCTCAACCCACGCTGGTTGATGTGGTGAGGCGCTAGCCGAGCCCTCGAAGCCACGGTCGGGTGCGCGGCCAGGGTGGGCATGGTTTCGAGGCCCTCGCCCTGGGGGCTCGGG
>JAICKK010000137.1 GCA_025927955.1 Nocardioidaceae bacterium | reverse complement strand
CAGCGTCCGCTCGAACTGGCCCATGTTCTCGGTGTTGATCCGGAAGTAGGCCTGCAGCGGGATGTCGACGTGCACGCCCTTCGGCACGTAGATGAACGACCCGCCGGACCACACCGAGGTGTTCAGGGCGGCGAACTTGTTGTCCCCGACGGGGATGACGGTGCCGAAGTACTCCTTGAAGAGGTCCTCGTGCTCGCGCAGCGCGGTGTCGGTGTCGAGGAAGAGGACGCCCTGCTCCTCGAGGTCCTCGCGGATCTTGTGGTAGACGACCTCGGACTCGTACTGCGCGGCGACGCCCGACACGAGGCGCTGCTTCTCGGCCTCGGGGATGCCGAGCTTGTCGTAGGTGTTCTTGATGTCCGCGGGGAGGTCGTCCCAGGTCGCGGCCTGCTTCTCCGTCGAGCGGACGAAGTACTTGATGTTGTCGAAGTCGATGCCGCCGAGGTCGGCGCCCCAGCTCGGCATCGGCTTGCGACCGAAGAGCTTGAGACCCTTCAGGCGCAGGTCGAGCATCCACTGCGGCTCGCTCTTCTTCCCCGAGATGTCGCGGACGACGTCCTCGGACAGACCACGCTTGGCGGCCGCGCCGGCGGTGTCGGAGTCGGCCCAGCCGAACTGGTAGCGGCCGAGACCTTCGAGCTCCGGGTTGCGCTGGTCGATGGTGCCGAGTTCCGACGTGGTCATGACGTCAACCTCTCCTGGTGCGTGTCTGACGTGCGGGACGTGCTGGTGGACGTGCTGGTGGGCGGGATGCAGGTGGTGCAGACCCCGTCGCCGTGCGCGATCGTGGCCAGCCGCTGCACGTGGCGGCCGAGGACCTTGGAGATGACCTCCGTCTCGGCCTCGCACAGCTCGGGGAACTCCTGCGCGACGTGCGAGACCGGGCAGTGCTGCTGGCACAGCTGCTCGCCGACCGGCCCCTGGCGGACCGACGCAGCGTATCCGTCCTGGGTCATCGCGCGTGCGAGGGCCTGGGACCGCGCCAGCTGCGGCTCGGCCGCGGCGACCTGGCCGTAGCGCCGCTCCAGGCCGGCCATCCGGCGGCGGGCGAAGTCCATGACGGCCCCGTTCCCACCGGTCTCCCGCAGGAAACGCAGCGCCTGGAGCGCGAGGTCGTCGTACTGCTGGTCGAACCGGTCGCGCCCCGCCTGGGTGATCGCGAAGACCCTCGCCGGCCGCCCGCGACCGCGGCTGCCGTAGACGCGCGGCTCACGTGCCTCCAGCGTGCCCTCGGCGGTCATGTGGTCGAGGTGGCGGCGCACCGCGGCGGGAGTGAGGTCGAGCCGTCGGGCGAGCGTCGCGGCCGTGCTCGGCCCGAGCTCCAGGATCGCGCGGGCGACCCGCTCGCGCGTGGGCGCGTCGGACCCGGCCGGCGTCCGGGGCAGCTCCTGCAATTCCACAACACCAGTGTGGCGTTATTGGGCGCCGCCTTCAAATGAGGGTGCCCTCACCCGCGCTGGGCCGGGCCGCAGTTTCCCTGGGGCCCTGGTGAAACGTGCACGCCCCCTGCGTTGCAACAGCGGGGGCGTGCACGTTTCACCGGGTGCCCAGGAAATCCGCCGCGCCCGGCGCCTTCCTACACTTGGGCCGTGTCCCCGTCCCACGATCCCGCCACCCCGGCCGTGGTCGTGGAGGACCTCCGGATGCGGTACGGCGAGACGGTGGCCGTCGACGGTCTCTCCCTCGAGGTCGCGCGGGGCTCGATCACGGCCGTCCTGGGGCCCAACGGCGCCGGCAAGACCACGACGCTGGAGACCTGCGAGGGCTACCGCACGCCGCACCAGGGCCGGGTGCGGGTGCTGGGCCTCGACCCCGAGGCCCGGCGTCGCGAGCTGCTCCCCCGCATCGGCGTCATGCTCCAGAGCGGCGGCGCCTGGTCCGGGGTGCGCGCCGTGGAGATGCTCCGGCACATCGCCGCGCTGCACGCCCATCCCCTGGACGTGGACATGCTCGTGGACCGGCTGGGGCTGGCCTCGTGCGGCCGCACGCCGTACCGGCGGCTCTCCGGCGGCCAGCAGCAGCGGCTGTCGCTGGCGATGGCCGTGGTCGGCCGCCCCGAGCTCGTGTTCGTCGACGAGCCGACCGCCGGCATGGACCCGCAGGCCCGGCGGACCACCTGGGAGCTGCTCGAGGAGCTGCGCCACGACGGCGTCACGACCGTGCTCACCACCCACTACATGGACGAGGCCGAGCGGCTGGCCGACCACGTCCACGTCATCGACCGGGGCCGGCTGATCGCCTCGGGGACCCCGTTCGAGCTCACCCGCGCCTCGGGGAGCAGCACGATCCGGCTGGTGGTCACCGAGCCGTTCCCCGCCTCGGCGCCCGCCTCCCTGCAGGCGGCCCTCGGGGAGGGGACCGTCGTGCAGCCGGTCAACGAGCACAGCCTGCTCATCACCGGACCCGCGGACGCGGGGACTCTGGCCACCGTCTCGGCGTGGTGCGACCGTGAGGGCGTGCTTCCCGAGTCGCTGACGCTGGGTCAGCGCACGCTCGAGGACGTCTTCCTGCAGATCACCGGCAGGGAGCTGGTCAGGTGAGCAGCACGACGAGCGGCGGCAGGGGCACGTTCGCCCCCGCTCCGGGCGCGGCCCCGCTGGTCCGGATGGTGAGGGCGCAGGCCCGCATGGAGACCCGGCTGCTGCTGCGCAACGGCGAGCAGCTGCTGCTCGCGGTGGTGGTCCCGCTGGTCGTGCTCGTCGGCGGCATCACGGCCGCCCGCCATCTGGACCTGAGCTTCTCGCACAGCCCGGTGGACACGCTCACGCCGGGGGTGCTCGCCCTGGCGGTGATGTCGACCGCGTTCACGTCGCTGGCCATCGCCACCGGCTTCGAGCGCCGCTACGGCGTGCTCAAGCGGCTGGGCGCCTCGCCGCTGCCCCGCTCCGGCCTGCTCGCGGGCAAGGTGGGCGCGTTGCTGGTGGTCGAGGTGCTGCAGGTCGTGGTGATCGGCGCGGCGGCGCTGCTGCTCGGCTGGTCCCCGGCGCTGACGGCCGCCGGGGTGCCCGGCGCCCTGGCGACCGGGGTGCTGGGGACCGCGGCGTTCGCCTCGCTCGGGCTGTTCCTGGCCGGGGCGCTGCGCGCGGAGGCCACGCTGGCGGCGGCCAACCTGGTCTACCTGCTGCTGATGGCCGGCGGCGCGGTGGTGTTCCCCTCGGGGTCCTACGGCCGGGCTGGACCGGTACTGTCCGCGCTGCCCTCCGGCGCGCTGGGCGCCGGCATGCGTACCGCGCTGCTGGGCGGTGGCTTCCCCCTCGTGCCGCTGCTCGTCCTGGCGGGGTGGACCGTGGTCGGAACACTGCTGACCGCGAGGACGTTCAAGTGGGAGTGAGCCGGTCCCGAACGGGTAAGTCCTCCCGGCCGGGTCTTCGGGGGATCCACGTTCGCAGATGGGAAAAGATGTCGTGACCGGCAACACCACGCACCGCTTCGCCAACACGACCCTGCTGAGCATCAGCAGGGTCGACGCGCCTCGGGTCGTCACCTCCGACGAGCTCGACGCCAGGTTGGCGGACACCTACCAGCGGGTGGGCCTCCGCCCTGGGCTGCTGGAGCGGCTCGCCGGCATCCGCGAGCGCCGTTGGTGGCCCGACGGCTTCACGTTCGTCGACGGCGCCGCGACCGCGGCCGCCAAGGCGATCTCCGAGAGCGGCGTGGACCCGGCCGACATCGGGATCATGGTGAACACCTCGGTGAGCCGTCGCTACCTGGAGCCGGCCACCGCCGTGGCCGTGCACGACGCGGTCGGGCTGCCGTCGTCGTGCCAGAACTTCGACGTCACCAACGCCTGCCTGGGCTTCGTCAACGGCATGGAGATCGCCGCCGCCATGATCGACGCCGGTCTCGTCGAGTACGCCCTGGTCGTCGACGGCGAGGACGCCAGGGAGGTGCAGGAGGCCACCCTGCGCAGGCTGTCCTCCCCCGACGTGACCGCCAAGGACGTGCTCGCCCAGTTCGCCACCCTCACCCTCGGCTCCGGTGCCGCCGCGATGGTCCTCGGCCGCGCCGACCGGCACCCCGAGGGCCACCGTGTGGTCGCCGCCGTCAGCCGCGCCGGCACCGAGCACCACGAGCTCTGCGTGGGGGACAACGACCTGATGAGGACCGACCTCAAGGGCCTGCTCGACGCCGGCCTCCAGCTCTCTGCCGACCTGTGGTCGGAGGCCGCCGAGGACTTCGACTGGCACCTCGGCATGGACCGCTACGTCGTCCACCAGGTCTCCCAGGTGCACACCGATGCGATGTGCGCGCGCCTCGACATCGACCCGGACCGGGTGCCCCGCACCTTCCCGGACCGCGGCAACATCGGCCCGGTCTCGGTGCCGTTCACGCTGGCCGGCGAGGTGGGCACGCTCGACGGCGGGGACCGGGTCCTGCTCATGGGCATCGGCTCGGGACTCAACGCGTCCTGCCTCGAGATCGTCTGGTGACCGGCAGGCCCTCCGCCTCACAGGAACCGCACCTGCCGGGCGTCGACCCGGCGTGGTCGCGCACGGTGACCGCTCCCGACGCCGAGGGGCGGGTCCGCAGCTGGCACGTCCTGGACAACGGGGCCGAGCCGGCGGCCGGCACGCTGCTGTGCGTGCACGGCAACCCGACCTGGTCCTACCTGTGGCGGGGGCTGCTGGCCGCCGCGCCGCCCGGCTGGCGGGTGGTCGCCCCCGACCACCTCGGCATGGGCCTCTCCGAGCGGCCGGGTCGGCACGAGCCACCGCGGACCCTCGCGCAGCGCGTCGACGACCTGGGCGCCCTCACCTCGGCGCTCGGCGTGCGCGGCCCGGTCGTCACCGTGGGCCACGACTGGGGCGGGGCGATCTCCCTGGGCTGGGCGCTCGCCCACCGCGACCAGCTCCGGGGGGTCGTGCTGGGCAACACCGCGGTCCACCAGCCCGCCGGGGACCGCGGGCCCGTCCTGATCCGGCTGGCGCACCTCCCGCTGGTCCGGCAGACCGCCTGCGTGTGGACGCCGCTGTTCGTGCGCGCCACGTCGGCCCTGTCGCGTCCGGCCCTGTCCCCCGACGTACGACGGGCGCTGGCCGCGCCGTACAGGTCTGCGGGGCGGCGACGCGGCGTGGGCGACTTCGTCGCGGACATCCCCTTCGCCGGGGAGCACCCGTCACGGGCGGCCGTCGAGGCGGTCGCCGAGGGCACGCGCACCCTCGACGTGCCCGCCCTGCTGCTGTGGGGGCCCCGCGACCCCGTGTTCGGCGAGAGGTACCTCGCGGACCTGCGGCAGCGGCTCCCGCACGCCGCCCTGCACCGCTACGAGGGCGCCTCCCACCTGGTGACCGAGGACGCCCCGCAGTACGCCGACGCCGTCGCGCGGTGGGTGCGCGACCTCGACGCCGCCCCGGTGCCCCCACGGGTCCCGGACCAGGAGCCGCGGTCGCTCTGGTCGGCCCTCGAGGAGCGCACCGACGACCTGTCGCCCGCCGTGGTCGAGGTCGGCGGCGCCCGGGTGAGCTGGGCGGCCCTCGACCGGCGAGTGCGCCGGCTGGCCGCGGGGATGGCCGCGGCCGGCGTGCGGCCCGGCCACCGGGTCGCGCTGCTCGTGGAGCCGTCGGCCGACCTCACCGCCGCCGTGTACGCCACCTGGCGGGCCGGCGCCGTCGTGGTGGTCGCCGACAAGGGGCTCGGGTTCGCGGGCATGCGCCGCGCCCTGCGCAGCGCCGCGGTGGACCACGTCATCGGCGGTCGGCCGGGCCTGCTGGCCGCCCGGCTGATGCGGCTGCCGGGAACCCGGATCTCGGCGGGCCACCTGCCGGGCCCGGCCAGGCGCGCCCTGGGGGTCCGGCACAGCCTCGACGACCTGGCCGCGACGGGGCGGCACGCGCCGATGCCGGCCGAGCCCGCCGCGGACCGCGACTGCGCGGTGGTCTTCACCTCGGGCGCCACCGGACCCGCCAAGGGGGTGGTCTACCGGCACGCGCAGGTCGACGCCCAGCTCGAGCTGCTCCGGTCGACCTACGGCGTGCGGCCCGACGACCGACTGGTCGCCGCCTTCGCGCCCTTCGCCCTGCTCGGCCCCGCCCTCGGCATCGGCTCGTCGGTCCCCGACATCGACGTCACCGCGCCGGGGACCCTGACCGCGGCCGCGCTCGCCGACGCCGCGGCCGCCGTCGACGCAACGCTGGTGTTCGCCTCCCCCGCGGCGCTGCGCAACGTGGTGGCCACCGCCGCGGGGCTCTCGGGCCCGCAGGCCGGCGCGCTGCGCCGGGTCCGGCTGCTGATGTCCGCCGGGGCGCCGGTGCCCGCGGCTCTCCTGGAGTCGCTCCAGGAGGTGCTGCCCGAGGCCGAGGCGCACACGCCGTACGGCATGACCGAGGCGCTGCCGGTGACCGACGTGTCGCTGGAGGAGATCCGCAAGGCCGGGGACGGCGACGGCGTGTGCGTCGGCCGGCCGTTGACAGGCGTCGAGGTTGCGGTGAGCCCGCTGTCCGCCGACGGGACGGCCGGCGGGGAGCCCGTCACCGAGGCCGGCCGCACCGGTGAGATCTGCGTCGGGGCGGGGCACGTCAAGGACCGCTACGACGCGCTGTGGGCCACCGAGCGCGCCAGCTCCAGGGACCCCGGCTGGCACCGGACCGGCGACGTGGGCCACCTCGACGCGGACGGCCGGCTGTGGGTGGAGGGCCGGCTCGCGCACGTCGTGAGCACGCCGCGGGGACCGGTCACCCCGGTGGGGATCGAGCAGCGCGTGGAGCGCCTCGACACGGTCGCGTCCGCGGCGGCGGTCGGGGTGGGGCCGCGCGGCACCCAGGCCCTCGCGGTCGTCGTCGTCCCTGCGGCGGCCGGGCCGCGCCGGGGCCCGAGCAGCCGCCTTCGGCTGGCGGAGCCGGGGCTGGCGGACGCGGTCCGCGCCGCCGCCGGCACCGACGTGGCCGCCGTGCTCACCGCCGCGGCACTGCCCCTCGACATCCGGCACGCCTCCAAGGTCGACCGCAGGAAGGTGGCGGAGCGGGCGGCCCGCGCCCTGGCCGGCTCGAGACGGCGATGAGGGAGCGGCCATGAAGGTGCTGGTGACCGGGGCCAGCGGCATGCTGGGCCGGGCCACGGCCCTCGCGCTCCTCGAGCGGGGCGACGAGGTGTGCGTGCTGCAGCGTCGACCCGCCGGACTTCCGTGCCGGGAGGTGCTCGGCGACGTCGCCGACCCCGACGTGGTCGGACGCGGGCTCGCCGGTCAGGACGCCGTGGTCCACCTGGCGGCGAAGGTCGATGTCGTCGGCAGGTGGGCGGACTACGCCCACGCCAACGTCGAGGGCACCCGCGAGGTCGTGGCCGGGTGCCGGGCACAGGGCGTCCCACGGATGGTGCACGTGTCGTCCCCGTCGGTGGCGCACGCCGGGCGGCCGCTGGTGGGCGCCGCCGCGGACCGGGCCGACCCCCGGCACGCCCGCGGCCACTACGCCCGGTCCAAGGCGGTGGCGGAGAGGGTCGCGCTGCGCGCCGACTCCGAGAGCCTGGCGGTGTTCGCCGTCCGACCGCACCTGGTGTGGGGCCCCGGCGACACCCAGCTCGTGGCCCGCATCGTCGCCCGGGCCGACGCGGGCCGGCTTCCGGTGCTGGGCGCCGGCACGGCGCTGATCGACACGACGTACGTCGACAACGCCGGCGCCGCACTCGTCGCCGCGGTCGACGCCTGCGGGACCGCCCACGGCGAGGCGCTCGTGGTCTCCAACGGCGAGCCGCGACCGGTCCGGGAGGTGCTCACCCGGCTGTGCCGGGCGGCGGGCGTGCCCGGGCCCCGTCGGCGCGTCCCGGCGTGGGCCGGGCACGTCGCGGGCGCGGCGGTGGAGGCCGTCTGGGCGGCGACCGGCCGGCGCGACACTCCCCCGCTCACCCGCTTCCTCGCCGAGCAGCTGACCACCGCCCACTGGTTCGACCAGCGACGGACCCGGGAGGTGCTCGGGTGGCGGCCGCACGTGGACCTCGAGGAGGGGTTCACGCGGCTCTCCGAGTGGTATGCCTGCTCGCCTGCCTCGCGATGAGACGACACGGCGGCTCAGGGAGCGGCCATGTCGGCTGGTGCCCGCGCCCGGGCCCGCTGCCGGGCGCGGTACTGCTTCATGTAGGTGGACTTCAGCGCCCGGCACTCCTCGCACCGACACTTGTCGGTGACGTAGGCGGCCCAGGTGCCATGCGCGACCGGGGACCCGTCCCCGGCGGCCATCCGCGCCCGGCGCCGCTCGCGCCGACGACGCCGTGCGGCCATCCCGGCCTCGCGGCACGCGCGGCAGCGACACTTCCCCGACTCGTAGCTGGCAGCACGCCCGTGCTCGACCTGCGGCATGGGGTCAGCATGCCCACCGCCCGCGACGCCATTCCTGCCCGGTGGCATCTGCTGGTCGCCGCCCCGGCGGCCGTGGTGATAGCCGCCGTCGGGATCGGGTAAGGACGACCCGACCCGCCGCCCACCCCCGAGGACCCCACGTGACCCGACCCCCGACCATCACGATCGTCGACCCCAGCGACGGCTCGCCGGTCGGCGAGCTGCGCGCCGCCACCCCGGAGATGGTGCACGCGTCCGTCACCGCGGCCCGCGCCGCGTCCCGGGGATGGGCCCGGACCGCCCCGGCCGAGCGCGCCGCGCTGGTGCACGCCGCGGCGCAGCGGGTCGCCGACGCCGCCGAAGGGCTGGCGCTGCTGACCACGCGGGAGATGGGCAAGCCCCTCGACGACGCCCGAGGCGGCGTGCAGGCCGGGATCGCGACCCTTCGCCAGTACGCCGAGCTCGGTCCCCTGCACCGCGGTCGCTCGCTCCAGGGCTCGTGGGCGTCCACGGACCTGATGGTCCACGAGCCGCGCGGCGTGGTCGCCGCGATCACGCCCTGGAACGACCCGGTCGCCGTGCCGTGCGGTCTCCTCGGCGCCGCCCTGGTGACCGGCAACACCGTGGTGTTCAAGCCGTCGGAGCGCACGCCGCACACCGGGCTGGAGCTGGCCAGGCTGCTGGCCGCCGCCCTGCCCCAGGGCGTGCTGGAGGTGGTGGTGGGCGACGGCGTGGCCGGCGCCGCGCTGGCCGGCTCCCCCGACGTCGACCTGGTCGCGCACGTCGGCTCGACGACCACCGGCCGGGCGATCGCCTCGGCCGCCGCGCGTACGGGTGCGAAGGTGATCCTCGAGAACGGCGGCAACGACCCGCTGCTGGTCGACGCCGGGGTGGACCCCGAGTGGGCAGCGGAGCAGGCGGCGATCGGGTCGTTCGCGAACGCCGGCCAGATCTGCACGTCCGTCGAGCGCATCTACGTCACCGAGCCCGTGGCGGACGCGTTCCTCTCCGCGCTGGTACGGCGAGCGGAGAAGCTGGTCATGGGGCCGGGCTCGGACCCGGCTACCGAGCTCGGGCCCCTCGTCGACGCCCGCCAGCGCGACGTCGTGCACGGGCACGTCGCCGCGGCGGTGGCCGCAGGGGCGGAGTGCCTGGCCGGCGGCAGCGTCCCGGACGGCCCGGGCACGTACTACCCGGCGACCGTGCTCGCGGGCTGCACCCAGCAGATGGCGGTCATGCGCGAGGAGACCTTCGGGCCCGTCGCGCCGGTGAGCGTGGTCCCGGACTTCGACGCCGCCCTGGACGCGGCCGGCCAGGGCCACTACGGCCTCGCCGCGGTCGTGCTGACGGCCTCCATGGAGCACGCGCAGCGGGCCTGGAGGGAGCTCCAGGTCGGCACCGTGAAGGTCAACGCCGTCTTCGGCGGCGCTCCCGGAGGTGCGGCCCAGCCGCGGCGGGCGTCCGGGTCCGGCTTCGGCTACGGCCCCGAGCTGCTGGATGAGATGACCACGACCAAGGTCGTCCACCTGGCGACCGTCCCCCCTGGCTGAGGTACCCGTCCCCGACGCTGGTCGAGGTGCCCGACCCCGACGCTGGTTGAGGTGCCCGACCCCGACGCTGGTTGAGGGGCCCGACCCCGACGCTGGTTGAGGTGCCCGAGCCCCCAGGGCGAGGGCCTCGAAACCATGGCGACCTTCGGCGCGAACCCGACCGTGGTTTCGAGGGCTCGGCTAGCGCCTCGCCACCTCAACCAGCGTGGGTTGAGGTGCCCGAGCCCCCAGGGCGAGGGCCTCGAAACCATGCCCACCCTGGCCGCGCACCCGACCGTGGTCTCGAGGGCTCGGCTAGCGCCTCGCCACCTCAACCAACGTGGGTTGAGGTGCCCGAGCCCCCAGGGCGAGGGCCTCGAAACCACCCGCACCTGAGCGCACACCT
>JAICKK010000016.1 GCA_025927955.1 Nocardioidaceae bacterium | reverse complement strand
GCGCCGGCGAGCAGCCGCCGGATGTCGGGTCCCCGGCCAGCCG
Organism: Nocardioidaceae bacterium; assembly: GCA_025927955.1. Classification (GTDB taxonomy): domain Bacteria; phylum Actinomycetota; class Actinomycetes; order Propionibacteriales; family Nocardioidaceae; genus Nocardioides_B. The sequence continues at coordinate 34,267 of JAICKK010000016.1, read as the reverse complement.
GCTGCGGGCCGGCGGGCCCTCTGGTGACGGTCGGGCCCGCGCCGCGGCGCAGCACCGAGGACACGTGGCGCCCGGTGTGTCGCAGGGAGGTGGTGTAGAACGCGCTGGCGACGGACGCGACCACGCTGATGACGGCGGCACCGGAGATCGTGCCGACCACCCCGAGGCGGGACCCGGCCGCGGAGGCGGTGGCCGCGGCGAAGGAGCCGCCGAGGACCTGGGCCAGGGAGAGGTCGAGGACCCGGGCGCGCCGTCCGGGGGCCGGCTGGGGCGGCAGCACCCCGCCGTCCTCGTCGGGCAGCGGGGACGGGGTGGGCGGGGGGCATCCCGGGGAGGTGGTGGGGGACAGGGCGGGGCGGTTCTCGGTGCGGGTGCTCATCGGTGCTTTCCGTGGTGCGGGTGGGCGGGGCAGTGGGCAGCGCAGGGCATGCTCGGGCGGGTCGGGCGAGGGAGCGGCCAGGCTCAGCGCAGGGAGTACGTCGCGAGGGAGACCCCGGCGTAGTGGCTGGCGAACGCGGCGATGGTCAGCGTGTGGAAGACCTCGTGGAAGCCGAACCAGCGCGGGGACGGGTTCGGGCGCCGGAAGCCGTAGACCAGCCCGCCGAGCGTGTAGAGGGCGCCGCCGAGCGCCAACAGGACGATGACGGCCGTGCTGGCGTGGTCGACGAAGTCGCCGAAGTAGAAGACCGCGGCCCAGCCGAGCGCGATGTAGATCGGCGTGTGCAGCCACCGCGGCGCGTCGGTCCAGAAGACCCGGAACAGCACGCCGAGGACCGCGCCGGTCCACACCGTGGCCAGCAGCACCACGCGGTCGACGCCGTCGAGCAGGAGCAGCGTGAACGGCGTGTAGCTGCCCGCGATGAGCAGGAAGATGTTGGCGTGGTCGAAGCGCCGCAGGAACCGGAAGGCGCGAGGGCTCCAGGTGCCCCGGTGGTAGACCGCCGAGACCGTGAACAGCACCAGCGCCGAGGTCGCGAAGACGGCCGACCCCACACGGGTGGAGGCGTTCGGGGAGAGCGTCACCAGCACCACGCCGGCGGCCAGGGTGAGCGGCGCGCAGGCCGCGTGCAGCCAGCCACGCAGGCGGGGCTTCACGTCCTGGAGTGTCTCGCGGACCTGGTCGCCGAGGTCACCGAGGCGCTCGCCGACCCCCGCCGTCACCGCGACGGTGGCCCTGCGCCGGTCCTCTGCGTTGCTCACCCGTTCACGGTACCGGTGACCCACGCCCGGTTCGCCCGCAAAACCCCATAGGTCCCGAGTAAGGTTGGTCACCGTGGCTCCCTGGAACCGGGCACTGAGACGGGCCCTTCGCCGGGTGCTCTACCCGGCCTACGAGGCGCGTGTCGTGCGCCGCCTGCCCGCCGACCGCCTGCCCAAGCACGTCGGCGTCATGCTCGACGGCAACCGCCGCTGGGCGTGGGCCGTCGGGGCCGGCACGGCCCACGGCTACCGCGCCGGGGCCGCGAACATCGAGCCCCTCCTGGGCTGGTGCGAGGAGGTGGGCGTCGAGGTCGTCACCTTGTGGCTGCTCTCCACCGACAACCTCAACCGTCCGCCCGAGCAGCTCGACAACCTCCTCGCGATCATCGAGGGCGCCGTGTCCACGCTCGCCGCGGAACGCCGGTGGCGCCTGCACCCCGTCGGGGCGCTGGACCTGCTGCCGGCCTCCACGGCCGAGCACCTCAAGGCCGCTGCGGAGGCCACCCGCGACGTGCAGGGGCTCCTGGTCAACATCGCCGTCGGGTACGGCGGGCGGCGCGAGATCGCGGACGCCGTACGCTCGCTGCTCCAGGAGCACGCCGGGCTCGGCACCACGCTGGAGGAGCTCGCGGGCGTCATCGACGTCGACCACATCGCCGAGCACCTCTACACCAAGGGCCAGCCCGACCCTGACCTGGTGATCCGCACGTCGGGGGAGCAGCGGCTCGGCGGGTTCCTGCTGTGGCAGAGCGCGCACAGCGAGTTCTACTTCTGCGAGGCCTACTGGCCCGACTTCCGGCGCGTGGACTTCCTGCGCGCGGTGCGTGCCTACGCCGAGCGGGAGCGCCGTTTCGGCGCCTGAGCAACGCCCCGCGCACCGCTGGCGACACCGGGGAGGTTTTACCCTCGGCGACCCCCGACTTCTGGCGTGTCGGCTGACGCCGGCCGGTGCCGAGGCTTAGGTTTCAGTGGACGTCGAGAGGGAAGCTCGGCGTCACGGGAGGCCAGCTCGTGAGCGATCGCGACCCAGCTGTCACGCCCGGTCCGTCGAAGTGACCAACAGGACCGGTGCGAGCCAGACGCGCGTGCCGGTCCACGAGGGGATGCACCAGTGGCCAGAACGTTGAGCTCCACCCCGCCGGCAGGTCCTGGGCCCGATGCCGGCTCCCGACGCACCTACGTGCTGGACACCAGCGTGCTGCTGGCGGACCCGGGCGCGCTGCACCGCTTCGACGAGCACGAGGTGGTGGTCCCCGTCGTGGTGGTCACCGAGCTGGAGGGCAAGCGCCACCACCCCGAGCTGGGGTACTTCGCCCGGTCGGCGCTGCGGAGGCTCGACGACCTGCGGGTCCGGCACGGCCGTCTCGACGAGCCGGTGGCGGTCGGCGACAGCGGCGGCACCCTGCGCGTCGAGCTCAACCACACCGATCCCACGTCCCTGCCGTCGGGGTTCCGGCTCGGTGACAACGACTCGCGCATCCTGGCGGTGGCCCACAACCTGTCCCAGGAGGGTCACCGCGTCACCCTGGTCTCCAAGGACCTGCCGATGCGGATCAAGGCGTCCGCGGTGGGCCTCGACGCGGAGGAGTACCTCGCCGAGCTGGCCGCGGAGTCCGGCTGGACCGGGATGGCCGAGGTCGAGGTCGGGTCCGGCGAGCTCGACGAGCTGTACGACGACGGAGTCCTCGACCTCGACGAGGCGCGGGGGCTGCCCTGCCACACCGGCCTGGTGCTGGTCTCCGGGCGGGGCAGCGCGCTGGGCCGGGTCGGGGCCGACAAGCGCGTGCACCTGGTGCGCGGCGACCGGGAGGCGTTCGGCATCCACGGCCGCTCGGCGGAGCAGCGGGTCGCGCTGGAGCTGCTGCTCGACCCCGAGGTGGGCATCGTCTCGCTCGGCGGCCGGGCCGGCACCGGGAAGTCGGCGATGGCGCTGTGCGCGGGGCTGGAAGCCGTCATGGAGCGCCGCCAGCACAAGAAGGTCGTGGTGTTCCGGCCGCTGTTCGCGGTCGGCGGCCAGGAGCTCGGCTACCTCCCCGGCAACGAGAACGAGAAGATGTCGCCCTGGGGGCAGGCGGTCTTCGACACGCTGGGCGCGCTCACCACGCCGGACGTGATCGAGGAGGTCCTCGACCGCGGCATGCTCGAGGTGCTCCCGCTCACCCACATCCGCGGCCGCTCGCTGCACGACGCGTTCGTGATCGTCGACGAGGCTCAGTCGCTGGAGCGCAACGTGCTGCTGACCGTGCTGTCCCGGGTGGGGGCGAACTCCAAGGTGGTGCTCACCCACGACGTCGCCCAGCGCGACAACCTCAGGGTCGGCCGGCACGACGGCGTGGTCGCGGTGGTCGAGCGGCTCAAGGGCCACCCGCTGTTCGCGCACGTGACGCTCACCCGCTCCGAGCGCTCACCCATCGCGGCCCTGGTCACGGAGATGCTCGAGAACGTCGTCCTCTAGGGCCGCGGTACCGGGCTCTCCCGGGTTCGGCATGGTGTGGTTCTCGGCCCCGTTCCCGCCCGATTGTCACGTTCACATCACGATCGACCTGCACTTCCGGTTTTCTCGTCTGCGCGGGCACCTCTGTCGTGGACAGGCGGTCAAGGGAACGGTAGAAAGTGGCTTGTCCGCCTGGTGTGGCCGCGATCACAGCGCCGGCTGGGCTCAGCACCGACACGAGCGAGAGGAGCCGCACATGCGGCGCAAGGCCATGCTGGCCGGGCTGGCGATCACCACCGTCTTCGGGGTGACCGCCTGCGGAGGCAGCAGCAACTCAGGCGGCGGGGGTGGCTCGAGCTCCGGGCTCGACTCCCGCGGGCCGATCACCTACGTGCAAGGCAAGGACAACAGCAACGTCGTCCGCCCGGCGATCGCCAAGTGGAACAAGGCGCACCCGAAAGAGAAGGTGACCTTCAAGGAGCAGACGGACCAGGCGGACCAGCAGCACGACGACCTCGTCCAGAACTTCCAGGCGAAGAACGCCGGCTACGACGTGGTCGACGTCGACGTGGTGTGGACCGCGGAGTTCGCGGCCAAGGGCTGGCTGCAGCCGCTCGAGGGCAAGATGTCCATCGACACCAACGGCCTGCTGCCGGCGACGGTCAAGACCGCGACGTACAACGGCAAGATGTACGCCGCTCCGCAGGCCAGCGACGGCGGCCTCCTGTACTACCGCAAGGACCTCGTCAAGACCCCGCCGAAGACGTGGGACGAGATGATGGCCGACTGCAAGATCGCCAAGGCCCACCACATGGGCTGCTACGCCGGCCAGTTCGCCAAGTACGAGGGCCTGACCGTCAACGCCGCGGAGGCGATCAACACCAACGGGGGCACCGTCGTCGCCAAGGACGGCTCGACCCCGACCGTGGACTCGCCCGAGGCCGCCGCCGGGCTGGCGCGGCTCGCGACCGCCTACAAGGACGGCAACATCCCCAAGGAGGCCATCACCTACCAGGAGGAGCAGGGCCGGCAGGCGTTCGAGGCCGGCAAGCTGCTGTTCCTGCGGAACTGGCCCTACGTCTACAACCTGGCCAAGACCGACGGCAGCTCCAAGGTCAAGAACTCCTTCGGGATCGCGCCGCTCCCCGGCGTCTCCGGCGGGAAGGGCGTGGTTCCGGGCGCGTCCAGCCTGGGTGGCCACAACGCCGCGATCAGCGTCTACAGCGACCACAAGGCGACCGCGCACGACTTCTTGAACTACCTGCTCAGCGCGGAGTTCCAGAAGTTCGAGCTCACCCAGGGCTCGCTCGCCCCGGTGCGGGCCGACCTCTACAGCGACCCGACGCTGCAGAAGAAGTTCCCGTACCTGCCGACCCTGCTGACGTCGATCCAGAACGCCGTGCCGAGGCCCGTCACGCCGTTCTACCCGGCGGTCACCAAGGCCATCCAGGACAACGCGTACGCGGCGATCAAGGGAAGCATGACCCCGCAGCAGGCGGTCAAGAACATGTCGGACGCCATCAAGTCGGCATCCTCCTCCTGAGCGGAGCGGGGGCCTGAGCACGCTCAGGCCCCCGGGCCCGCTCGCTCAGCCCAGGCAGCCCACGGCGCTACGAAGGAGCCCACGATGAGCCAGGTGACCTCGGCCGTCCCGGACGACGCGGCGAAGAGTCGTCCCCCGGCGCGGCGGCCCAAGAGGAAGCTCTTCAACCTCTCCGAGGGCGGCGGGGCGCCGATCCTGGTGGCACCCACCCTCATCCTGCTGGCCGTGGTCATCGGCTACCCGGTCGTGCGTGCGGTGTGGATGTCCTTCCAGAAGGACCCGGGGCTCGACAAGGCGACCGGCCTGTTCGTCTCCGGGGGCTTCGCCGGCATCTCCAACTACACCCACTGGCTGCTGCAGCAGTGCAGCACGGTCGGTGGTGGCACGTCCGCCTGCCCGTCCGGAAGCCTGGGTGCGGAGTTCTGGACCGCCATGTTCAACACGGTCTTCTTCACGGTGGTCTCCGTGGCGATCGAGATCGTGCTGGGGCTCTGGTTCGCCATCGTGATGAACCGCGAGTTCCGGGGCCGAGGGCTGCTGCGGGCCGCGGTGCTGATCCCGTGGGCGATCCCCACCGCGGTCACCGCCAAGCTGTTCTTCTTCATCTTCGCGTTCAGCGGCGTGGCCAACAAGCTGTTCCACACCTCGATCATCTGGGGCGGTGGCGAGTGGTCGTCGCGGTTCGCGGTGATCGCCGGCGACGTCTGGAAGACCACCCCGTTCATGGCCCTGCTCATCCTGGCGGGCCTGCAGGTGATCCCCGACGAGGTCTACGAGGCCGCCAAGGTGGACGGCGCCACCACCTGGCAGCGGTTCACGCAGGTGACGCTGCCGCTGGTGAGACCGGCGCTGATGGTCGCCATCCTCTTCCGGACGCTCGACGTGCTGCGTATCTTCGACCTGCCCTACATCCTCACCGGCGGAGGCGGCGGGAACGGGGACGCGACCACGACGCTCTCGATCCTGGTCATCAACCAGATCCGGCAAGGGTTCAACAGTGCTGCGGCCCTGTCCACGATCACGTTCGTTTTCATCTTCCTGGTGGCGTTCATCTTCGTGAAGTTCCTGGGCGCCAACGTGGTCCAGACCCAGGAGAACCAGCAGAAGGCGGCGCGCTGAGATGTCCACCGTGACCCAGACCCAGTCCGTCCCTCGCACGGGGGAGCGCTCACGAGCAAGGCGCGGCGGCGGCTTCAGCTGGTCGCAGGTGCGCACGTACGTCGGCGTGGCCATCATCATCATCTGGGGGCTCGCCCCGGCGTACTGGATGGTCGTCACGTCGTTCCGCCCGGTGGGCTACACCTTCGAGACCACCCCGTGGCCCACGCACTTCACCTGGGACAACTACCGGACCGCGTTCTCCACGGACCTGGGCAACCACCTGGGCCGCGCCCTGGTGAACAGCGTGATCATCGGGGTCGTCGTCACCGTCGTCGCCCTCGCTGCCGGCGTCTTCTGCGCCTACGCGCTGGCGCGCCTGGAGTTCCGCGGCAAGTACGTCCTGCTGGGCATGATCCTGGGTGCCTCGATGTTCCCACCGGTGGCGCTGGTGAGCCCGCTGTTCCAGCTGTTCACCAACCTGCACTGGATCGGCCAGTACCAGGCGCTGATCATCCCCGACATCTCGTTCGCGCTGCCGTTGTCGATCTACATCCTCACGGCTTTCTTCCGGGAGATGCCGTGGGACCTCGAGGAGTCGGCGCGCATCGACGGGTGCACCCAGGCCCAGGCGTTCCGCAAGATCATCCTGCCGCTCGCCGCGCCGGGCCTGTTCACCACCGCGATCCTGGCGTTCATCGCCGCCTGGAACGAGTTCCTGCTGGCCAGCCAGCTGGCCAACGACCGGACCCAGCCGGTGACCGTGGCGATCGCGGACTTCACGGGCAGCCAGCCGCACCAGGAGCCGTACACCGCCGTGATGGCGGCCGGCACGATCATCACCGTGCCGCTGATCATCATGGTGCTGCTGCTGCAGCGCAAGATCGTCGCTGGCCTGACGGCCGGAGGCGTCAAGGGGTGAGGCGTCGACGCCGGCTCACCGGTGCTGCTCGGGCCGCCGAGCGGCGCGTGGAGTCGCTGGACATCTTCCTGGGCGTGCTGGGCTTCTTCACCGCCCTGGTGCTGCTGTCCACGCTGGTCGCGGAGGTGCGCGGCGAGGACGCCCTCGTCAAGGCACTCGTGCTGGCGGTCCTGGTCGTGCTGGTCGTGATCGTCGTGCGCATGCGCAGGGTGCTGACCCAGCGGCTGGACCGGGTGCTCGCCGAGGAGGGCCGTGGCTGACCCCGCTGACCACTGGTGGCGAGACGCGGTCATCTACCAGGTCTACATCCGCAGCTTCGCCGACGGGAACGGCGACGGTCTCGGTGACATCGCCGGCATCCGGTCCCGGCTCGGGTACCTCGCCGACCTGGGCGTCGACGCGCTCTGGATCAACCCGTGGTACCCCTCCCCGATGGCCGACGCCGGGTACGACGTGTCCGACTACCGCGACGTGGAGCCGCGGTTCGGCACCCTGGCGGAGGCCGAGGCGCTGGTCACCGAGGCGCACGAGGTCGGGCTGCGGGTGCTGCTCGACATCGTGCCGAACCACACCTCGGACCGGCACCCCTGGTTCCGCGCGGCCGTGGAGGCCGGGCCCGGATCCCGCCAGCGGGAGCGCTACGTCTTCCGCCCCGGTCGCGGAGAGGCCGGTGAGCTGCCGCCGAACGAGTGGCCGTCGGTGTTCGGCGGTCCCGCCTGGCACCGGGTGACCGAGCCGGACGGCACCCCCGGGGAGTGGTACCTGCACCTGTTCGCCCCCGAGCAGCCCGACGTCAACTGGACCCATCCGGAGGTGCAGGCGGACTTCGAGGCCACGCTGCGGTTCTGGTTCGACCGGGGCGTCGACGGGTTCCGCATCGACGTGGCCCACTCCCTGGTCAAGGAGGAGGGGCTCCCGGACGCGGAGGACGCGGCCGACCTCGAGTGGCCGCGGTCCCCCGTCGAGGTCGACGGCCGCCTCGAGCGGGCGCCGTGGCGTCCGCACCCCTTCTGGGACCGCGACGAGGTGCACGAGATCTACCGCCAGTGGCGCCGGGTCGCGGACTCCTACGACGAGCCCCGCGTGTTCGTGGCGGAGGCCTGGGTCGACGAGCCGGAGCGGCTCGCGCGCTACCTGCGCCCCGACGAGCTGCACACCGCCTTCAACTTCACCTATCTCCAGGCGGTGTGGGACGCGGGCTACCTGCGCCGGGTGATCTCCGAGACGCTCGACGAGCAGGGTGCGGTCGGCGCTCCCGCCACCTGGGTGCTCTCCAACCACGACGTCGCCCGGCACGTGTCCCGCTTCGCCCGCGAGCGCGACGTGCCCGGCAGCAGCCTGATGCAGCTGCTGGGTCGGCCCGCGGACCTCGCCCTGGGGCGGCGTCGCGCGCGGGCCGCGGTGCTGCTCACCCTCGCGCTGCCCGGAGGCGCCTACGTCTACCAGGGCGAGGAGCTCGGCCTCCCGGAGGTGGAGGACCTCCCCGACGACGTGCTCGAGGACCCGACCTGGGAGCGCTCCGGCCACACCGACCGCGGGCGGGACGGCTGCCGGGTCCCGCTGCCGTGGGCGGGGGAGCGCCCGCCGTACGGGTTCAGCCCGGAGGGCGCCAGCGCGGCGCCCTGGCTGCCGCAGCCCGACGACTGGGGCCCGCTGACCGCGCAGGCCCAGACCGGTGACCCCGGCTCGATGCTGGAGCTCTACCGCGCGGCGCTCTCGCTGCGAGGACGTACGCCCGCCCTCGGCGACGGCCGGCTCGCCTGGCTGGACCTTCCCGGCGGTGTGCTCGGGTTCACCCGGGAGCCCGGGTTCGCCTGCCTGGTCAACGTCACGGGGGACCCGGTGCCGGTCCCGGAGGGGTACGGCGTGCTGATCGCCAGCGAGGACCTGGAGGACGGGCTGCTGCCCGCGGCGTCCGCGGTGTGGCTCACCAGCAACACCCGCTGACAGCAGCCACAGGCGTGGCGGGTGTGTGCAGGATCTCCCCAGACCGGCGGTCCCTCGGTTTGCGTCGGCACCGCGTCGTCTTGGAGAGTGGGAGGCCTGCCTACCGAGGTCCGGGGGGACCGGTGCGGCGGCCGCCTTGTCCTCTACGTCTGTGAGTCCTTCTGTGCCCCGACGTGTCCAGTACGTCCCGACACACCGCGGTGAACGTCCCAGCCGGCCTTCACCGGTCTCCAAGCCCTCCCTGCTGCGCCGCACGCTGAGCGTCGGCGGCGTCGCGGTCGCCGCCACGGGCGTCGCCGTGTGCTCCGGGATCGCGATGCCTGGCGCGCCCACGGGCGAGCCCGCCGCCGCGTCACTGGTGACCGCCACCAGCGTCGTGCGTCCGGCCGCCGCGACCGGCAGCCAGGCGGCCTCGGACGCCGCCCTGCGCGACCGGACCCGGGCCGTCTCCCGCTCGGCCGACCGGGCGGCCCTCGACCCGGTCAAGCAGAAGGTGCTCGACCAGTCGCCCGGCGGTCAGGTCAGCCACACCGCGGACCTGACCCCCACGGACCCGCGCGACGTCGCGCGGGCCATGCTCGGGAGGTTCGGCTTCGGCGCGGACCAGTTCTCCTGCCTCGACGCCATCTACTCGCAGGAGAGCGGCTGGAACGTGCACGCGGACAACCCGAGCTCCTCGGCCTACGGCATCCCCCAGGCGCTGCCGGGCTCGAAGATGGCCAGCGCGGGGGCGGACTGGGCCGACAACCCGGCCACCCAGATCCGGTGGGGGCTCGGCTACATCAAGAGCCGCTACGGGACGCCCTGCAACGCCTGGGGCTTCAAGCAGAGCCACGGCTGGTACTGATCCCCACCCCGCCGAGACGGCGCACCTGCACCCCTCGGTGCCGCCGAGTCGGCGCACCTGCACCCCTCGGTGCCGCCGAGTCGGCGCACCTGCACGCCGCCCCGCCGACGAATCGTGGGAAGTTACAACGGTGAAGTTGTAGCGCCGGCCGGGTGGGGATGGCTAGCGTGCGCTTGCACCGCCCAACGCCAGCTCGTGCTCGGGCCATCGGCCCACCCCCTGTCGTGGGCCATCACCACATCGTTCGAGGGGCGAGGACATGGCTCGGAGATCCGGTTTCCTGCGGCCGGTGGCGGCCGCATCGGTGCTGGCGCTGGGCGCCCTGTCACTGGGGGCGGCGCCGTCGGCGTCGGTATCCGCCGCGCCCAGCCGCAGTGCGCCGTCGTCCGCCGGCGCAGTGACGCCGGCCGTCAGCGGCACGCCGCTGCACCGCAGGGTGAGCACCTTGCCCGGCTCCGACGCCGTGTTCAGCTGCCAGACGACCACCCCCGCGACCTGCTACGGGCCCCAGCAGATCCGGCACGCGTACGGCGTCGACAAGCTCGGTCGCCGGGGCGTGGACGGCCGGGGCACGACGATCGTCATCGTCGACGCGTTCCAGTCGCCCACCATCCGGGCCGACCTCGCCAGCTTCGACTCGACCTTCGGGCTGCCGACCGCGCGCCTTCGCATCATCGCCCCTCAAGGGCTCACCCCCTTCGACCCTGCCGACGCCGACCAGGTCGGCTGGTCGTCCGAGATCAGCCTGGACGTCGAGTGGGCGCACGCCATCGCGCCGCGGGCGAGGATCGACCTGGTGCTCGCCAGGAGCGACGACGACGCGGACATCGAGCGCGCGCTCGCCTACGTCGCGGCGCACCGCCTCGGCAACGTGGTCTCCCAGAGCTTCGGGGAGGCGGAGCAGTGCCTCGCCGTCTCGGCACTCGGCGAGCACCGGATCTTCGCGCGGATGGTGGCGCACGGGACGACCCTCCTCGCCTCGGCCGGCGACGACGGCGCCGCCCAGCCCAGCTGTGACGGCACGTCGTGGGTCCAGGCGGCGAGCACGCCCGCCAACGACCCGCTGGTGACCGGCGTCGGCGGCACCGCGCTGTTCGCGGACGGGATCACCGGCGCCTACCACTACGAGACCGTGTGGAACGAGCCGCAGTACGCCTCCGCGGGAGGAAGCGGGCTGTCGGAGGTGTTCCGGGAGCCGGCCTTCCAGCGGCGGGTGCAGCACACCGGCCACCGGTCCGTCCCGGACGTGTCCTACAACGCGGCCATCGACGAGGGCGTCATCGTCGCCTGGGGCTCCTCAGGGCAGGGCCCCGGGTTCTTCAGCTTCGGTGGCACCAGCTGCGGCTCGCCGCAGTGGGCCGGCCTCGTGGCACTGGCCAACCAGGTGGCCCACCACCGCCTCGGGAACATCAACCCGGCGCTGTACCGGCTCGGCACCTCTCGCGCGTACCGCTTCCTGTTCCACGACGTCACCCGCGGCAACACGTCGGTCACGCTGCCGGACGCGGCGGGGAACGCGGTCTCCGTCAGCGGCCCGTCGGCGCACCGGGGCTGGGACTTCGCCACGGGCTTCGGCTCACCGAAGGCGGACATCCTGGTGCCGGCCCTCGCGGGGGCACGCGACTGAGCGGCGCGACGACCCACCGCTGAGCGTCAGGGGTGGGTCATCGCCGCCACGTCGAGTGCGGTGTCGAGCTGCTCCTCGGTGAGGTCACCCCTGTCCACGAAGCCCATCTCGACCACCACCTCGCGGATCGTCTTCTGCTCCGCGAGCGCCTTCTTGGCGACCTTGGCGGCGTTCTCGTAGCCGATGTAGCGGTTCAGCGGGGTGACCACCGACGGCGAGGACTCGGCGTAGGAGCGCATCCGCTCCTCGTTGGCGGTGATGCCAGCGATGCAGCGGTCCGCGAGCAGGCGGCTGCTGGTGGACAGCAGCCGGATCGACTCCAGCAGGTTGCGCGCCATCACCGGCATCATCACGTTGAGCTCGAAGCTGCCGGACGCACCGGACACGGTCACCGCCGTGTCGTTGCCGATCACCTGCGCGCACACCATCAGCGTCGCCTCGGGCAGCACCGGGTTCACCTTGCCCGGCATGATGCTCGACCCGGGCTGCAGGTCCGGCAGGTTGATCTCGGCCAGGCCGGTGCGCGGGCCCGAGGACATCCACCGCAGATCGTTGCACAGCTTGGTCAGCCCGACGGCGATCGTCCTCAGCTGGCCGGACAGCTCGACGAGGCCGTCGCGGGCGCCCTGCGCCTCGAAGTGGTTGCGGGCCTCGGTGAACGGCAGGCCGGTGGACCCGGCCAGCTCGGCGATCACCTTCGCAGCGAACCCCTTCGGCGTGTTGATGCCGGTGCCGACCGCGGTGCCGCCCAGGGGCAGCTCCGCGACCCGCGGCAGCGACGCCTGCAGCCGCTCCACGCCGTACCGCACCGCTGCGGCGTACCCGCCGAGCTCCTGGCCGAGCATCACCGGCGTCGCGTCCATCAGGTGGGTGCGCCCGGACTTCACCGCGTCGGAGAACTCCACCGCCTTGGTCTCCAGGGCGCCCGCGAGGTGCTCCAGCGCCGGGACGAGCTGCTGGACCGTCGCGGACGTGGCCGCGACGTGGATCGAGGTCGGGAACGTGTCGTTGCTGGACTGGCTGGCGTTCACGTGGTCGTTGGGGTGCACCTCGACCCCCGCCCGCTTCGCCAGGGAGGCCAGCACCTCGTTCATGTTCATGTTCGACGACGTGCCCGAACCGGTCTGGAAGACGTCGATCGGGAAGTGGTCGAGGTGCCGCCCGTCCACGATCTCCGCGGCGCCGGCCCGGATGGCGCCGGCCTGCTCCTCGGTGATGACGCCGAGCTCGGCGTTGACCTTCGCGGCGGCCGCCTTGACCTGGGCCATCGCCTTGACGTGCTCGGCCTCGAGGGTGCTGCCGCTGATCGGGAAGTTCTCCACCGCCCGCTGCGTCTGCGCCCGCCACAGCGCGTCCACCGGGACCTCGACCTCGCCCATGCTGTCGTGCTCGATGCGGTAACCGTCCATGACGAGCAAACCTACCCGGCCGCCTCGGCCCCACCCGCCGCCCGGCCGAGGTAGAGCCAGTACGTCTCCGCACGTTCCTGCAGCCGTACGTCGACGGGGACCGCCTCGACGCCCACGAGCGCGTCGCTCATCGCCTCGGCGAGCGCGACCGACTCCGCCATCGACCAGACTCCGGCCACGCCGCCGGGTCGCAGCACCCGGGCCACCTCGGACAGGAACGCACCGCCGTAGACGGCCGCGTTCGCGTCGTACACGAGGAACCCCGGGCCGTTGTCGACGTCGAGCAGCACCAGGTCGTACGACGCTGGAGGCGAGCCGCGCACGGCCCGGCGCACGTCATCGACGACCACGCTCAGGCGTGGCTCGGCGAGCAGCCGAGGGCCGTGCGGCACGGTGCCGTCCCGCATCCAGCCCACGAGCGCCTCCTCGATCTCGACGACCACCAGCCGCTCCACCCGGGAGTCCCCGAGCACCTCGCGCGCGGTGAACCCGAGCCCCAGCCCGCCGACCAGCACGGTGTGCGGCCGCGCGACCCGTGACAGCGCGGCCGCGGCGAGGGCCCGCTCGCTGCCCGTCTCCGCGGTGTCCATCACGAAGACGCCGTTGACCCGCAGCTCGAGCACACCGGCACCGTCGGCGACCGCGGTGCCGGTGCGCCGGCGCTCGCGCAGCAGGACCTCTCCGCGGTCGGTGGCGGCGTGCGCCAGCTCGACGTACTCCACGACGGCACAGCGTATGACGCCCCCGCGTCATGCCGATGGGCACGCATGGCGGCGAGGGCGGTTGACGCACCGCGGGGCGCCGGGCGATCACTAGACTGGCCTGTCATGGAGCGAGAAGCCCGTGACGGAGGGCCCGACGTCTATCGCGAGGACCCGGGCCGGATGCGTGTCTCGGACGAGGAGCGGCACCGGGTGGCCGAGGTGCTCCGGCAGGCGGCGGGGGAGGGCCGGCTCGACCTCGACGAGCTGGACGAGCGGCTGCAGGCGGCCTACGACGCGAAGACCTACGGCGACCTGGTCCCCCTCACCGCCGACCTGCCCGTGGCGGGGGCGCCCCCGGCTCCCGCTCCGGCTCCCCGGCCGCGCGTGCCCGCGCCGACCGGTTCGGCTGTCCCGCACGCGGGCTCCATCGCGATCATGTCGGAGACCAGGCGCGCCGGCCGGTGGCTGGTCCAGGACGGCCACGCCGCGTTCGCGCTCATGGGCAGCGTCGTGCTGGACCTGCGCGAGGCGGAGTTCGGAAGCGGCGAGGTGACCATCAACGCCAACGCCGTGATGGGCGAGGTCAAGGTGCTCGTCGACGCCGGCACGAGCGTGGTGGTCGACGGGTTCGGCGTGATGGGCGAGTACACCGAGCAGCGGCCCAAGGTGCCCTTCGACCGGGACCGGCCGGGGCCCAGGGTCCGGGTCCGCGGAGTGGCGTTCATGGGGTCCGTGCACGTCCAGCGCCGCGGTGCGCCGGGTGAGGCTCGCCGACGCCTGGGCGGGTTCCTCCGCTGAGGGGGCACGGTGGGCTACGTTGCCCACGTCGTCCCGTTCGCCGTGGAGGTTCGTCGTGGCCCGCACAACCCTGCGCCTGTCCGTCGTCACCGCGCTGAGCGTGCTCGCGCTCGCCGCGTGCGCGCCGCCCTCGGACTCCGGTGGTGCGTCGTCGGGCAGGAACGACGCGGCGAAGGCCACCTCGGCCAAGGACCTCGGCGGCATGGCCGCCCTGGTCAAGGCGGCCAAGAAGGAGGGCCAGCTCAACGTGATCGCCCTGCCTCCGGACTGGGCGAACTACGGCAACATCATCAAGACGTTCTCCGAGAAGTACGGCATCAAGGTGAGCTCCGCGCAGCCCAACGCCGCCAGCCAGGACGAGATCAACGCCGCGAAGTCCCTCAAGACCACCAGCCGCGCGCCGGACGTCTTCGACCTGGGCCAGTCGGTCGCCCTGGCGAACACCTCCCTCTTCGCGCCGTACCAGGTGTCCACCTGGAAGGACATCCCCGCAGCGTTCAAGGACCCGAAGGGGACCTGGGTCAACGACTACGGCGGCTACATGTCGATCGGCTACGACTCCAGCAAGGTGCCGAGCGTCAGCGGCGTCTCCGATCTGCTCGGGTCCGCCTTCCGGGGCAAGGTCGCCCTCAACGGTGACCCGACCCAGGCGGGCGCCGCGTTCAGCGGCGTGATGATGGCCGCGATCGCCAACGGCGGGTCGGCCGACGACATCAAGCCGGGCGTCGACTTCTTCGGCAGGCTCAAGAAGGCCGGCAACTTCCTTCCGGTGGACCCCGACCCGACCACCATCGAGTCGGGCCAGACGCCGGTCGTCGTCGACTGGGACTACCTCAACGCGGCCGAGTCCACGAAGCTCAAGACCTGGAAGGTCGTCGTGCCCAGCAACGCCGTCGTCGCCGGCTACTACTACCAGGCCATCAACGCCCAGGCGCCGCATCCCGCGGCGGCCCGGCTGTGGGAGGAGTTCCTCTACTCCGACCAGGGCCAGAACCTGTGGCTGGCCGGTGGCGCGCGGCCGGTGCGTGCCGACGCGATGGTGAAGGCCGGCACGATCGACAAGGCCGCCTACAGCGCGCTGCCACCGGTCAAGGGCAAGGCGGTCACGCCGACGGTCGCACAGACCGAGAAGGCCGCGAAGTACCTGTCCGCGAACTGGGCGAAGGTGGCCGGCTGAGCGTGGCCCGGGTGAGCAGGCTGGCGCCCTGGGCGGGGCTGCTGCCCTTCCTGGTGTACCTGCTGGTGTTCCTGCTGGTGCCCACGGTCACCGTGGTCGTGGGCGCCTTCCAGGGCGGGCACGGGTTCTCGACCGAGAACATCACGGGACTGTTCGAGGCGACAGCCCTGCACACGCTCTGGAACAGCCTGGTGCTCTCGGTCAGCAGCGCGGTCGTCGGCGCGGTCCTCGGTGCGTTCCTCGCCTACCTGGTGGTGACCCGTCCGCCGACCAGCCTGTTCCGCCGCACCGTCACGGCCGTCAGCGGCGTGCTGGCGCAGTTCGGCGGGGTGCCGCTCGCCTTCGCCTTCATCGCCACGCTGGGCTTCAGCGGCGTGCTCACCGAGGCCCTGCGCAGCTCGTTCGGCCTCGACATCTTCGGCTCCGGATGGCTGTTCGGCCTGCGCGGGCTGATCCTCGTCTACAGCTACTTCCAGATCCCGCTGATGGTCATCGTGTTCCTGCCGGCGCTGGAGGGCGTGCGCCCTCAGTGGCGGGAGGCGGCCGTGAACCTGGGCGCCAGCACGTGGCAGTACTGGACCCGCGTGGCCGGGCCCCTGCTCCTTCCGGCGTTCCTTGGCGCCACGCTGCTGCTGTTCGCGAACGCGTTCGCGGCCTACGCGACGGCCGCGCTGCTCGTCACGCAGGGCAACCCGATCGTCCCGCTGCTGATCCGGGCGGCACTGACCAGTGAGGTGGTCCTCGGCCGGCAGAACTTCGCCTTCGCCCTGGCGTTCGAGATGATCGTGGTCGTGGGCGTCGTGATGACGCTGTACACGCTGCTGCTGCGTCGTACCTCCCGGTGGCTGCGGTGAGAGCGGACGCGACGAGGGGGTCCATCGCCTGGCGGGTGGTGCGCGCGGTCGCGCTGCTCGCCTTCGCCGTCTTCTTCCTGGTGCCGCTGCTGTCGATGGCCGACTTCAGCACCCGGGTCGTCGGCGGGACCGGCCGCACCGCGCAGCCGTGGGAGAACCTGGTCCAGGACCCCATGCTGCGGTCCTCCATCGTCACCTCCCTCCTGCTGGCGCTGCTCACCACGGTGCTGATGCTGGTGCTGCTCACCCCCACGATGATCTGGGTCCGGCTGCGGGTGCCGGCGGCGTCGCGGCTGGTGGAGTTCCTCTGCCTGCTTCCGTTGACCGTGCCGCCCCTGGTGATCGTGGTCGGCATCTCCAACGTCTACGCCTGGGTCTCCTACCTGCTGGGGAACTCGCCGCTGACGCTGACCTTCGCGTACGTCGTGCTGGTGCTGCCCTACGCCTACCGGTCCCTGGACGCCGCCCTGGGGTCGATCAACGTCGTGACCCTCGCCGAGGCCGCACGCTCGCTGGGAGCCGGGTGGACGACGGTCATCGTGCGGGTGGTGCTGCCGAACATCTGGCCGGGCGTGACCTCGGCGGCGTTCGTGGCGGTGGCGCTCGTGCTGGGGGAGTACACCTTCGCCTCCCTGCTCAACTTCGAGACGCTGCCCTACGTCATCGGGCTGCTGGGAAAGAGCGACGCGCCGACGTCGACGGCCGCCTCGCTGGCCGTCCTGGTGCTCGCCTCCCTGCTGCTCGTGGCGCTGACGTTCGTCGGCCGCGACAACCGCCGCGAGAGCCGCAGGGACAAGCCGTCGAGAGGGGCGCTGACGTGACCGTCACCGACCGCACCGCCGCCGCCCGGGACGCCGGGGTGGGCGTCTCGCTGGTGGACCTGCGGCGCACGTACGGCAGCCTCCACGCCCTGGACGGGCTGAGCCTGGACATCGCCCCCGGGGAGATGGTCGTGCTGCTCGGTCCCTCGGGCTGCGGCAAGACGACCGCGCTTCGCATCCTGGCCGGCCTCGACCACGCGGACGCGGGCTCGGTCATCGTCGGCGGCCAGGACATGACGCGGGTGCCCGCGAACAGGCGCGACATGGGGATGGTGTTCCAGGCATACAGCCTGTTCCCGCACATGACCGTGCGGGACAACGTCGCCTTCGGGCTCCGGCTGCGGGGACAGGACCGCGCGCGGCGGCTCGAGCGGTGCCGCGAGATGCTCGACCTCGTGGGGCTCTCCGACCTCGAGGGCCGCTACGCCCACCAGCTCTCCGGGGGCCAGCAGCAGCGCGTGGCGCTGGCGCGGGCGTTGGCGGTGGAGCCGTCGGCGCTGCTGCTCGACGAGCCGCTGTCGGCCCTCGACGCCAAGGTGCGGGTGCAGCTGCGCGAGGAGATCCGTCGGGTCCAGGTCGACGTCGGCACCACCACCCTGTTCGTCACCCACGACCAGGAGGAGGCGCTCGCGGTGGCCGACCGGGTCGGGGTGATGAACGCCGGACGGCTGGACCAGATCGCCTCGCCGGTGGAGCTCTACGCCCGCCCGGCGACCCGGTTCGTGGCCGAGTTCGTGGGCCTCAGCAACCGGGTCCCGGCCCGGGTCGAGGGCGGCCGGGCGGTCCTGCTGGGCACTCGGGTGCCGCTGCTGGAGGGGTCGGAGACCTCGGGGAGGGGGTGGGCGCTGGTCCGCCCCGAGTCGGTCCACGTCGGCGAGGAGGGCGAGCCCAACGCCCGTGTCGTGTCGGTGGCGTTCCTCGGCCCGTTCTCCCGCGTGCAGTGCCGCCTCGCCGACGGGCAGGTCATGGTCGCGCAGCTGCCGAGCTCGACGGCCGTGCACCTGGCCCAGGACGCGCCGGTGCGCGTGGAGGTCCGGGCCGAGTCCGTCCTGGTCGTGCCCGAGTGACCCCCCGGCCTGCCCGAGCCCCCCTGGCGAGCGGGGTCGGGTAGTGTGAGGCCCGCCACACCCACCTTTACGACGGATCGTCCGGCACGTACCTGCCGGTGAAGGGATGAAGAGTCATGGCCACAGTGACCTACGACCACGCGCAGAGGCTGTACCCCGGGTCGGACAAGCCCGCGGTCGACGACCTCAACCTGGAGATCGACGACGGCGAGTTCCTCGTCCTCGTCGGCCCCTCCGGATGCGGCAAGTCGACCAGCCTCCGGATGCTCGCCGGTCTCGAGGAGGTGACCGACGGCCGGATCCGCATCGGGGACCGCGACGTCACCCACCTGCCTCCCAAGGAGCGGGACATCGCGATGGTGTTCCAGAACTACGCGCTCTACCCGCACATGTCCGTCGCCGAGAACATGGCGTTCTCGCTGAAGATGGCCAAGGTGCCCAAGGAGGAGCGCATGCAGCGGGTCAAGGACGCCGCCAAGCTCCTCGACCTCGAGGAGTACCTCGAGCGCAAGCCCAAGGCGCTCTCCGGTGGCCAGCGGCAGCGCGTCGCCATGGGCCGCGCGATCGTGCGGCAGCCTCAGGTGTTCTGCATGGACGAGCCGCTGTCCAACCTCGACGCCAAGCTCCGGGTCTCCACCCGCACGCAGATCGCCGCCCTGCAGCAGCGGCTCGGCGTCACCACGGTCTACGTCACGCACGACCAGGTCGAGGCCATGACGATGGGTGACCGCGTGGCGGTCCTCAAGGACGGCATCCTGCAGCAGGCGGACACGCCGCTGAACCTGTACGACAAGCCGGCGAACCTGTTCGTCGCCGGCTTCATCGGCTCGCCGGCGATGAACCTGCTGAAGGCGCACAACGTCGACGGCCACGCCAAGCTCGGCAACATCGAGGTCCCGATCGACCGTTCGTTGGCGACCAAGGCGGGAGGCGACATCATCATCGGCGTCCGTCCCGAGAACTGGCGGCTCGTCTCGGAGGGCGAGGGCATCCCGGTCAAGGTCAACGTCGTGGAGGAGCTCGGCGCCGACGGGTTCGTCTACGGCACCAGCGGCGCGGAGGGGACGCCCGACGAGGTGATCATCCGCATCGACGCGCGTCGCACCCACCGGAAGGGCGAGACGCTCTACGTCACCACGGACCCCGCGAAGGTGCACGTCTTCGAGGCGGAGTCGGGTCTGCGGATCACCGGCTGAGCCTCGACGAGCTTCGGGAGGCGGTCCGCCGGATCGCCTCCACGAAGCCGTCGTACAGCTCGACGGGCAGGTCGTGGCCCATTCCCGGGACCAGCATCAGCTCGGAGCCCGGAACGGCCCGTGAGGTCGCCCGGCCACCGGAGACGTGCACCATCTTGTCGCTCAGGCCGTGGATGACCAGGACCGGCATCTCCAGGCGGCGCAGGCGCTCGGACCGGTCGGGCTGGGACAGGATCGCGAGGGTCTGCCGCGCCACCCCGGAGGCGGTCACCCCGCGGTCGAAGGTCTCGCCTGCCCGGGCCAGCACCGCCTCCCTGGTCTCGGGGTACGACGGCGACCCGATGATCCGCCAGGTTCGCGCAGACGACTCGATGTAGGCCTCCCGGGTCTGCGCGCGGCGGGCCAGGAGGAGCGGGAGCAGCCGTGGGTCCTGCCAGCCGACGCTCCTGCGGCCCGTGGTGGACATGATCGAGGTCAGCGACCGGACGCGCGCGGGGGCCAGCACGGCCATCGTCTGCGCGATCATCCCGCCCATGGAGATCCCGACGACATGGGCGCTGTCGATGCCGAGGTGGTCGAGCACCCCGAAGCCGTCGCCGGCCATGTCGTCCAGCGTGTACGGCGGGCGGGGGCCACGACCCAGGAACGCGAGCACCATCGCCCGACGGGTCACCCGGCCGGGCACCCGCGTGGAGCGGCCGGTGTCGCGGTTGTCGTAGCGGATCACGAAGAAGCCGGCGGCGGCGAGCAGCCGGCAGAGCGCGGGGTCCCACCACGTCATCGGTCCGCCCAGGCCCATCACCAGCAGCATCGGCTCGTCCGCGGGGTCGCCGAACGTCTGGTAGCAGATCTCCACGCCCGCGCCGACCGGGGCCAACAGCTCCTGCGACTGACCGGCGGGGTCCCCGGCCGGTTCGCGGGGGGCGGGCGCTGCGGGCGTGCTGGGCATCGCGTGGTTCTCCTCGAGGTCGGGTGCGGGCGGGTCCTCGTCGCCGTCAGGACGACGGGGGGAGCCGGGCTGGCGGGCCTCGCAGCCCTGCGGGGGCTCGGCTGGGGCTGAGGGGATGCCTCGATGCTACGTGGCCACCAACCGCGGACGGTCCACCCCCAAAGGCGACAAGTCACCCGCTCAGGCGCATACTTCGCGCCTGATGTGGCACAGGCCACCATGACCACGACGGGCACGCCGCTCGGGGCCTTCTTGTGTCCCCCCGGCTACGCCGGCCCGACAGGGGTGCGGGCGCTGGCCCGCGAGAGCAGCGTGGTGGCCGAGGCGGCCAGGTACGCCCGGCGCACCGCCTCGTCGCGGATCCGGCGCAGCGGCACGCCGTACGCCCAGCGGGCGCCGGAGCACGCGCTGGCCCCGGTGGTCCTGGTGCCCGGGCTGCTGGCCGGCGACGGGTCGCTGCGGCTGATGTCCGGGCAGCTGCGCGCGCTGGGGTACCGCACCTACCGGTCGCTGATGCACGCCAACGTGGGCTGCACCCGGCGCGCGGCGGACGCCCTCGAGCGGCGCGTGGAGAGCGTCGCGGAGCGCCGCGGACGCAAGGTGAGCGTCGTCGGGCACAGCCTCGGCGGCCTGCTGGCCCGGCGCCTGGCCGGCCGCCGGCCCGACCTGGTCGAGGGCATCGTCACGCTCGGCAGCCCGCTGCTGGCTCCAGGCGCCACCCACCCGCTGCTGCTGTTCGACCTCCGGGTCATGTCGCGGCTGCGCGCGGTGGGGATCCGGGCGGTGATGGGCGAGGACTGCACGTCCGGCGAGTGTGCCCGGCTGTCGTGGGAGCAGACCCGGGTGCCGCTGGCCCCGACGGTGTCGTTCACCTCCGTCTACTCGCGGCGCGACGGGATCGTGGACTGGCGCAGCTGCCTGGACCCGGCGGCGACCACCGTGGAGGTGGCATCGAGCCACGTCGGCATGGCGTTCGACCCGCTCGTGCTCGACGTGGTGGCCGGCACGCTGGCCAGCACCGAGGAGCACCGGCGGGCCGGCCGGCTCAGCCCGCGGGCCACGTCGCGGGCAGCTCGCGGCGCGTCGGCGGGCTAGCCCCCCGCCGCGAGCAGGTCACCGCGGCCGCGGTCGCGGCCCCGCGCACGAGCAGCTCGAGGCGGCTGTCGTCGAGGGCGGCGAGGCTGCCCTCGCCCCCGGAGACCACGCCCCAGTCGGTGAGCATCGCGAGCATCGCCGCCATGAAGGAGTCGCCCGCGCCGACGGTGTCGACGACGTCGGTCGGCGGTGCGGGCACGTCCAGCGTGGTGCCCTCCGCGTAGGCGGTGGCCCCCTTCGCCCCCCGGGTGAGCACCACGAGCTCGGTGGCCGCAGCCGCGAGCAGCTGCCCGCAGACGTCCTCCTCGCGCTGTCCGGGCCGCAGCAGCCTCAGGTCCTCGTCGGAGAGCTTCACCAGCCGGCTCCGTCCCGCGAGGTCGAGCACCTCGGCCCAGGTCGTCTCGGCGTCCTCGAGGAACGCCGGCCGGACGTTCGGGTCGTAGCTGACGAAGACGTCGGCCTCCTGCGCCTGGGTGACGAGGTCGACCACCGCGTCCCGGCCGGGCGTGAGCGCGGCGCCCAGGGACCCGGCGTGCACGCCGGCGACGTCCGGCAGGGTGCGGCGCGGCAGGTCCCACACCATCTCGAAGGTGTACGTCGCGGCGTGGTGCTCGTCGAGGTGGGCGGTCGCCGTGCTGGTCCTGCTCCCGGGGACGACGGAGCCCTCCGCCAGCACCACGCCGCTGGCCTGGACGTGCTCGGCGCACAGCCGGCCGAAGGGGTCGTCGCCGAGGCGGGTCATGAGCACGGTGGGGACGTCGAGACGGGCCAGACCGACGGCGACGTTGAGGCACGAGCCGCCGACGGCATCGTGCGGGGGGCCACCGCCGGCGGGCAGCACGACGTCGACCAGCGACTCGCCGACGACCAGGAAGGGGGCGCCCACGGGTCAGTGCTCGAAGTCGACGGAGGCGTACGCGCGCAGCTTCGCCAGCTTGTGCTCGGAGGTGATCGAGCGGATGGTGCCGCTGCGAGAGCGCATCACGAGGGAGTGGGTGGTGGCGCCGCCGGCCCGGTAGCGCACGCCGCGCATCAGCTCGCCGTCGGTGATGCCGGTGGCGACGAAGAAGACGTCGTCGCCGGTGACCAGGTCGTCGGTCAGGAGGACGTGGTCGGCGTCCAGGTCGTGACCCGCGTCGACCGCCCGCTGCCGCTCCTCGTCGTCCCTGGGCCACAGCCGTCCCTGGATCACCCCGTCCAGGCACTTCATCGCGCACGCGGTGATGATGCCCTCCGGTGTGCCGCCGACGCCGAGCAGCAGGTCGATGCCGGTGTCGGCGCGGGCGGCCATGATGGCTCCGGCGACGTCGCCGTCGGTGATGAACTTGATCCGCGCGCCGGTGGCCCGGATCTCCTCGACGAGCGGCTCGTGCCGTGGGCGGTCGAGCAGCACCACGGTGACGTCGCTGGGCGAGCTGCCCTTGGCCTTCGCGACCTGGTGGATGTTCTCCGCGATGGGGTAGCGGATGTCCACGACGTCGGCGGCCTCGGGGCCGGTGACCAGCTTCTCCATGTAGAAGACGGCCGAGGGGTCGTACATCGACCCGCGCGGTGCCACCGCCATCACCGCGATCGCGTTCGCCATCCCCTTGGCGGCCAGGGTGGTGCCGTCGATGGGGTCGACGGCCACGTCGCACTCCGGACCGGTGCCGTCCCCGACCTCCTCGCCGTTGAACAGCATCGGCGCGTTGTCCTTCTCGCCCTCGCCGATCACCACGACACCGTGCATGCCCACGGTGGAGATGAGGGTCCGCATCGCGTTGACCGCGACGCCGTCGGCGCCGTTCTTGTCGCCGCGGCCCACCCACCGGCCGGCGGCCATCGCCGCGGCCTCGGTGACGCGCACGAGCTCGAGCGCGAGGTTGCGGTCGGGAGCCTCGTGGGCGGGGGAGAGGCCGGGCGCGTCTGACATGGCGGGATCCTAGCGGTTCGCCTCCTCGCCGCCGTAGACCGAGACCTCGGTGGCCTTGACCGTGGCCCACACCGACGCACCCGGGACCAGGCCGAGTCGCGCGGACGACGTCGGGGTGACGTCGGCGATGAGACCGCCCACGGCGTCGAGGTGGACGCGGACCGAGGACCCGTGCGGGGCCACCGACGTCACGCTCGCGCGCCACCGGTTGCGGGCGGAGCCGACCGGCTCGCCGGCGGTGAGGGTGACCGCCGACGGCGGGAAGCTGGCGCTCACCTCGCCGCGCGCGGGGGTCGCGGTGACCAGGACCGACCCGTCCGGCAGGCGCACCGAGGTGTCGGCGCTGACGCCGCGGAGCACGTTGAGCCCCACCAGCCGGGCCACGTGGTCGGTGGCCGGGCGCCGGGCGACGTCGTCGGGGCTGCCGTCCTGCGCGACGCGGCCCTCGTCGATGACCAGCACCCGGGTGGCGAGGGTGAGCGCGTCGAGGGCGTCGTGGGTGATGAGCAGCGAGGCCCCCTCGTAGCGGGCCAGGTGCCGGGCGAGCTCGAGCCGCAGCGCGGCCGCGACGCCGACGTCGAGCGCCGACAGGGGCTCGTCGAGCAGCAGCAGCCGGGGGTCGGCGGCCAGCGCCCGGGCCACGGCGACCCGCTGCGCCTGCCCTCCCGACAGCTGTCCCGGGCGTCGCTCGGCGAGGTCCCCGACACCCAGCCGCCCGAGCCAGTCGCGGGCCACCGCCTCGGCGTCGCCCCGCGACTCGCCGCGGCTGCGCGGCCCGAACGCGACGTTGCGGAGCGCGCTCAGGTGCGGGAACAGCAGCCCCTGCTGGAAGACCATGCCGACGCGTCGGCGACGGGCCTCCACCCGGACGCCGCGGCGCGGCTCCTCCCACGTCTCGCCGTCGCAGACCACGTGCCCGTCGCTGAGCGGCAGGATGCCGGCCAGTGCGCGCACCAGCGTGGACTTCCCCGCGCCGTTGGGCCCGATGACCGCGACCACCTCCCCGGGCTCCGCGCGCAGGTGTACGTCGAGGGTGTGCGCCGGCCGACGGACGACCACGTGCGCGTCGAGGAACGGGTCGCTCATCGTCGTACGGCTCCCTGGACGGCGACGTCGAACCAGCGGTCGCGCAGCAGAGCCAGCACGGCGACGGAGACCGCCATGAGGATCACGCTGAGCACCAGCGCCGCGTCGGGGTCGGACTGGAGCTCGACGTAGATGGCGTTCGGCATCGTCCGGGTGGTGCCCGGGAAGTTGCCGGCGAAGGTGATCGTCGCGCCGAACTCGCCGAGGGCGCGGGCCCAGGCAAGCACCAGGCCGGCGAGCAGGCCCGGGCCCGCCAGCGGCAGCGACACGGTGCGGAAGGTCGTCCAGCGGCTCGCGCCGAGGGTGGCCGCGACCACGTCGAACTCCCGGTCCGTCGCGCGCAGGGCACCCTCGACGCTGAGCACGAAGAACGGAAGGGCGACGAAGGTGTGGGCGACGACGACCGCCGCGGTGGTGTAGGGGAGGGTGAGCCCGAACGCGGTGTCGAGGGGGGCGCCGACCAGCCCCCGTCGCCCGAACGCCGTCAGCAGCGCGACGCCGCCGACCACGGGCGGCAGCACCAGCGGCACGATGACCAGGGCACGGACCAGCGAGCGGCCGGGGAAGTCCAGGCGTGCCAGCGCCCAGGCCAGCGGCACGCCGACCACGGTGACCACCGCGACGGCGGCCAGCGACGTGACCACCGAGAGCCGCAGCGCCTGCAGGACCGCCTGGCTGGTGAGCCGGCCGAGCAGCTGCGACCAGGGAGTGCGGGTCAGCAGCGCGACGAGGGGCAGGGTCAGGAAGGCCACGGCCAGCGCGGCCGGCAGCAGCAGCCGCAGCGGCGCCCGGCCGACCGCCGGCCCGCGGCCCGCCCGGGTCCTCACGGTGCGCCGAAGCCGTCGTGGGCGAGCACCTTGCGGCCGGTCGGCGAGGTGACCAGCTCGACCCACGCCCTGGCGAGCGCGGGCTTCGCCGCGCCGGACAGGGCGGCGACGGGATAGGTGTTGAGGTTCTGGTGCGCGGTCGGCACGTCCACCTTCTCGACCTGGTTGCCGGCGGTCACGATGTCCGAGGCGTACACCAGGCCGGCGTCGGCCTCGTCGAGCCGGACCTTGGTCAGGACCGCCTTGACGTCGACCTCCTCGCTGGCCGGCTCGGCGGTGATCCCCGACGCGGCGAGCACCTTCGCCGCGAGCTTCCCGCAGGGTGCGCTGGCCACGCACACGACGTACTCGACCCCCGGCCGCGCGATGTCCCGGAAGCGCCGGATGTGCGCGGGGTCGCCCCTGGGGACGGCCAGCACGAGGTGGTTGGTGGCGAACACGGTCGGAGGCCCGGCCGTGCTGCCGGCGTCGACCACCGTCCGCATCGTCTCCTGGTCCGCGGTGGCCAGGACGTCGGCGGGAGCGCCCTGGTCGACCTGCTCGGCCAGCGTCGCGCTCGAGTCGAACGACAGCCTCACGTGCGTGCCCGGATGGTCGTGCTCGAAGTCGCGGGCCAGCGTGGTGAACGCCTCGGTGAGGGAGGAGGCGGCGAGCACGGTGAGGGTGCCGGTCTGCGCGCCGCGGTCCGACCCGCCTGAGCCGCAGCCGGTGAGGGTGAGCGCCGGCAGCAGGACGACCGCGACCGCGGCCACCCCATGCCTGGCCCTGTCCCTGGTCCTGGCCCTCACGGGAGCTCCACCACGACGTTGGTGGACTTGACCGAGGCGATCGCCTGCACACCGGGCTCCAGCCCCAGCTCGGTGGCCGCCTCGGCGCTCATCAGGGACACCAGGCGGTAGGGGCCGCACACCATCTCCACCTGGGCCATCACCGTGTCCTTGGTGACCGCGGTGACGATGCCGCGCAGCCGGTTGCGTGCGCTGACCGCCGCGGCCCGGCTGACGCTGCCCGGTGCGTCGGAGCCCTGCTCCGCGAGGGTGCGTGCGAGCTCGGCGAGGTGCGCCCCGGCGACGTGCGTACGGCCGTCCTCGGCGCGCGCGGCCGGCAGCCGCCCCGCGTCGATCCAGCGCCGCAGCGTGTCGTCGCTCACGCCGAGGACGTCCGCGGCTTCCGCAACCCGGTAGCTTGTCATGCTCGAAGTCTGCCGCATCCGCGGTAGATCTGTCGCCTATCACCCGCGTCTGCGGTTGCTTGTGCGCCTCGGCGCTGCAGGGGTGCGGCGGAAGAGGTTGACCTGCCCGGGCGGCGGGTACCCGGGCCCGACGCCCCCGATGCAGAGAGGACCATCGTGACCGGATACGGCTACACGCTGATGACCGAGCAGTCCGGGCCGCGCGACATCGTCCGGTACGCCGCCGCGGCCGAGCGAGCCGGCTTCGACTTCGAGGTGATGAGCGACCACTACTCGCCCTGGCTGGACGAGCAGGGCCACGCGTCGTACGCCTGGGCGATGCTGGGCGCCATCACCCAGGTCACCGAGCGCGTGGAGCTGATGACCTACGTCACCTGCCCGACCATGCGCTACCACCCGGCGGTGGTGGCCCAGAAGGCGGCGACGGTGCAGGCGCTCAGCGAGGGCCGCTTCACTCTGGGGCTCGGAGCCGGCGAGAACCTCAACGAGCACATCGTCGGCGGCGGGTGGCCGCCGGCCAACGTCCGGCACGAGATGTTCTGCGAGGCGCTGGAGATCATCTCCGCCCTGTTCGACGGGGGCTACGTCGACTACGCAGGGTCGCACTTCCGCGTCGACGCGGCCAAGCTCTGGGACCTGCCCGAGACGCGGGTCCCGATCGGCGTCGCCGTCTCCGGCCAGCAGTCGGTCGACAGGTTCGCGCCGCTGGCCGACCACCTGATCGCCGTCGAGCCCGAGGCGGAGCTGGTGAGGATGTGGGACGAGGCGGCCCAGGGGAAGGGCCGGCGGATCGGGCAGGTGCCGATCTGCTGGGACACCGACCGGGAGCGTGCGGTCACCCGGGCGCACGAGCAGTTCCGCTGGTTCGGCGGCGGCTGGAAGGTCAACGCCGAGCTGCCCGGGACCTCCGGCTTCGCCGGCGCCACCCAGTTCGTGCGTCCCGAGGACGTCGCCGACGCCATCCCGTGCGGGCCCGACCTCGAGGGGATCGTGGAGGCGGTCGGGCAGTTCGTCGAGGCCGGCTTCACCGACGTCGCGGTGGTGCAGGTGGGCGACGAGGGGCAGGAGGAGTTCCTCGCGTTCGCCGAGGAGGAGCTGCTCCCCGCGCTGCGGAGCCGGTGACGCTCGCCGCACCAGAGGTGCCTGCACTCATCGCACCAGAGGTGCCCAGACCCACAGCACCGTGACCCCCAGCGCCACCGCCGGCAGGGTGACCAGCGCCGAGAGCGCGTGGAACTCGCGCGTCGAGACCCGGTGGCCCTGCGCCGCGAGCGTGCGCCGCCACAGCAGGTTGGCCAGCGAGCCGGTGTAGGTCAGCCCGGAGCCGGCGCCCAGCCCTATCAGGGCCGCGAGCACGGCCGTCGTCCCGAGCGGCGCGACCATCGGCACCAGCAGGAGCGTCGCGGGGAGGTTGTTCACCACGTTGGCCAGCAGCATCGCCAACAGCGCCACCGCGAGCAGCGCCGACAGCCCGTGGCCCGACGGGACGAGGGAGTGCACCAGGTGGCCGAGGAAGGTGTGGGCCAGCCCGGCCACGACCACCCCCAGGCAGAGCACGAAGTACGCGAACGGCAGCTGGGCGGCCGCGACGAGGCCCGCCGCCCGCACCCGCCGACGGCGGAGCGCGTACCCGGTCAGCACCAGTGCCGCGACCGCTGCCACCCAGGCGGGCTGGACGCCGAGGGGGTACAGCGCCGCGAAGCCGACGAGCATGAGCCCCACCACGACCGTCGGTACGACGGGCAGGGCGACCTCGTGGGCGCCCTCGCCGCCGTGGCCCGGCTGCGACAGGTCGGAGGCGAAGAACACCCGGTGGCCGACGTACTCGACCGCGATGACGGCCAGCCATACGGGCAGCATCAGCACGCCGAACCCGACGAAGGACAGCTTGGGGAGGGACGGCAGCGCCAGCAGGTTGGTGAGGTTGGACACGGGCAGCAGCAGGGAGGCGGAGTTCGCCAGCCGGGCGCACGCGAAGACGGCCGGCCGACGCACCAGGCCGCTGCCCGTCGCTGCGGCGGCCACGACCGGCGTCAACAGCACCACGGTCGCGTCCAGGCTGAGCACGGCCGTCACCAGGGACGCCGCGACGAACGTGAGTGCGAGCATCCGGCCCGGCCTGGCCCGCGCCGCGCGGGCCACCAGCCCGCCGACCGCGGCGAACAGCCCCTCGAGCGCGCACAGCTCGGCTACCAGCAGGATCGCCGCGAGGAACGCCACCACGGGAAGGAGCAGCCGCGCCTCGCGGTAGGCACCGGCCGGCCCCACCGCGCCCACGGCCAGCACCACCCCGGCACACGCCGTGCCGACGAGCACCTCCACGAGCGCCTTCGGGTGCCCGAACGCCACCGCCAGCATCACCGCGAGGCCGGCGACGGCGCAGGCGTCGACAACCAGGGGTGGCACCGCGGAAGCCTACGCCCGTCGGGCGCAGGCTCCCGCGGCAACGTCGCCGTCAGCGTCGGACGCGGACCACCTGGTAGGTGGAGGCGACCCGTCCCCGGGAGTCCTTGACCCAGACCGTCACCCGGGCGGTCCCCACGGCGGAGAAGGTGCACGACGTCGTGGCAGACGTGCGCCAGGCGGTCCGAGCTCGGGTCCCGCACCTGAACTGGTAGGCGACCAGCGGTGCTGCTGCGGAGCCGGGCGTGGAGGCCGACGCGTCGGCCTTGACGGCCTGGCCGCGCCGCGGGCTGGTCGGGGAGACGGTGAGCCGGGCCGTGGGCCTGGCCAGCGCCGTCACGGTGACGGCGGCGGTGGCCGTGGCCTGCTGACCCTGGTCGTCGGTGACGGTCACCGAGGCGTCGAAGGTGCCGGCGCTCGGGTAGGTGCAGGTGGCCGTCGACCCCGTCTGGGACGGCGGGACCGACGGGTCGCCGCAGTCGAAGAGGTAGGCCGTGATGCCGTGGTCGTCGGACGATCCGCCGGCGTCGAGCGTCACGGTCCCGCCCTGCCCGACCTGCGCCGGGGTGGCCGTCAGCAGGGCGGTGGGGAAGGCGTCGACCGGCGGCGGTGGCACGTCGACCAGCTCGAGGGCGCCGAGGTCGGCGAAGCCGACCGGCCCCGCCCCCGTGTCGGCGACCTCCGGGTCGTCCACCGGCGCCTGCCCGTCGTGGTCGTCGGCCGCCCAGCCGGTCGCGCCGGAGTCGGCGGCGTCGAGAGCCGGTGAGGTGCGGGTGAGCGCCAGGTTCCGGTTGGACAAGGAGACCAGCTGCGGGTCCGCCTGGAGGCCGTGGGCCTCCTGCCCGCTCGCGGCCTGCAGGGCACTGAGCGAGCCGTAGGTCACGCCGCTCCACTCGTACGGCGGGGTCACCCCGTCGGGCTCGAAGACCAGGTCGTTGTCGATCGTGGTGCCGCTCGTGGAGGCGGCGTCGACACGGATGTCCCCCTTGCTGCGCTGGGTGCCGACGGCGTCGAGGACCGCGATGTTGTTCCTCAGGCTGGTGCCGGTCGAGGTGCCCTCGACGTTGAGACCGGACGCCGAGTTGCCCACCACCGTGTTCGAGACCACGGCGTTGTCGGGCGATGCGGAGATGTCGATGCCGTGGTCGCCGTTGTCGTAGCTGAGGTTGCGTCGCACCACGGCGCCGGTCGAGCCGGTGTAGACCTCGATGCCGGAGTCGTCGTTCCCGTAGGAGGTGTTGTCCTCCACGACGGCACCCGCCGAGGACGAGCTCACGTCGATCCCGGCGGCGACGCGTTGGCCCGGCCGCTTGTTGCCGGTCGTCGTGTTGCCGCGGACCGTCGCTCCCGAGCCGCCCTGGACGCTGATCCCGTGCAAGCCGTTGCCACTTGCCGTGGACGCGGTCACGGTGTCGTTGGTCGTGGTCTGCATGCGGATCCCGATCGAGGCGTTGCCGCTGGCGGTGACGCCCGTGACGAGGTTGTTGCTGCCGCCGGCGTCGGCGACGCCGTAGCTGGCCGACTCCCGGACGGTCACGTCCCGGACCGTGTCGCCGGAGGCACCCGTGTCGAGCTGGACGCCGGCGTTGCTCTGCCGCGCGAGCGTGAAGCCCTGCACGGTGACGCCGCTCGCGCCCCGGACCAGGAACCCGTACGCGCGGGTGCTGACCTGGAGGCCGTCGCCGGGCGCGGGCTGCGGCCCACCCAGGTCGACGTACAGGAGACGGGTCGCCGTGTCGAAGAACCAGCTGCCCGCGCTGGTCGAGTCCGCCGACGGCGCCCTGGTGAGCAGCGCGCCGTTGTCGAACACCTGGCTCGGCGCGGTCGTGCCGGGGAGCGGCGTCGACCAGGCGCTGCCCGTCGTGGCTGTCCAGGTGGCCGCGTCGAGGCTGTCCGCACCGAGCACCGTGACGTCCGGGGCGTCGGCCACGACGGCGACGTCCGAGGCGCTCGCGGGGAGCGTCACCTGCTCCGGGTACGTCCCGGAGGCGACGTGCACCGTGTCTGCGGCCCTCGCGACCTTCACGGCCGCGGAGATCGAGCAGAACGGCGCGTCGGGTGTGCCCGGTCCGGTCGCCGAGCAGGTGGGTGACGAGGCCGCGACGTACAACGAGGTGCCGGCGGCGAGCGCGGTGGGTGCCGTCCAGGTCGAGGCGGCCAGGACCAGGAGGCCCGTGGCGACGCCGCCGAGGAGCCGGAGAGGCCGCCGCGAGGTGTGCGGCCCGCGTTGCGGCCGTGGCAGTGTGAGCATGCTGACGCTCATGTCGATTTCCCCCGTCGTCGAGTATTCGCCAACGTAGGAAGCGCCACGTCCGGACGAATCCCGCTCGCGGGTGATCTGGGCTACGTCGATTGGAGGCCCCGGCATCCCGCTCGACCACCCTTGACAGGATGGGTGCGTGAGCCAGGAGAAGCCGTCGCGCTACCAGCGGTCGACCGGGGGGCTGGTCGGCGCCATGGTGGTGCTGGTGGCCGTGGTCCTGCTCGGGACTGCGCTGCGCTCGCTGGTCTCCCGCGACCCGACCACGCCGACGGCCACCGTGGACTACAGGAGCGAGGTGCCCGCGGCGCGCAAGGCCGCGGACTTCGCGCTGGTGGCGCCGCCCCGCCTTCCCGCGGGCTGGCGCGCCACCACCGTCGGCTACCGGGACGATCCGCGTCCGCACTGGCACCTCGGTGTGCTCACCGACCAGGACCGCTATGTCGGCCTCGAGCAGGGGGACCTGCCGGTGCGCTCCGTCGTGCACCAGTACGTCGACGCGGCGGCGACCAGGGGCAGGCCCGTGACCGTGGACGGCAGCTCGTGGGCGACCTACACCGATGCCGGCGGCGACCTCGGCCTGGTCCGCCGCAGCGGACGCACGACCACGCTCGTGGTCGGGCACGAGGTCCCGGAGGCGACGCTGGCCTCCTACGTGGCCAGCCTGCGCTAGGCCTCCGCGGTGTCGCCGGCGGCCCGCTCAGCGGCCTCGTCGGTGGCCAGTGCCGCATCGAGACGCTGGCGGGCGCCGTCGAGCCACTGCTGGCAGATCGCCGCCAGGCGCTCCCCCCGCTCCCACAGCGCGAGGGAGTCCTCGAGGCCGGTGCCTCCGGACTCGAGCCGCCGCACCACCTCGACGAGCTCCTCGCGAGCCTCCTCGTAGCTGAGGTCCGGCGTCTGCTGATCGGTCATTCCAGCTCCTCGGTCAGGGGGGTGGCGTCGGTGACGACGGCGTGGATGCGGCCCTCGGCGACCCGGATCCGCAGGGCCGCGCCGCGGGAGGCCTGGTCGGGATCGGTGACCAGGTGGCCCTCGTCGTCCTGCACGACGGCGTAGCCGCGCCGCAGGGTGGCCAGCGGTGACATCCCCCGGACCCGGGCCAGCTGGTGCCCGAGGTCGTTGGTGGCGCGGTCGAGCTGGTGGTGCAGGGTGCGCCGGGACCGGTCCCGCAGCGCCTCGACCTCGTGGCGACGGTCCTCCAGACCGCTGCCGGGGTCGGCGAGCGCCGGCCGCTGGCGCACCGCGTCGAGCGCATGCTGCTCGCGCGCCAGCCAGGCCGCCAGCACCTGGCGGGACCGGTCGCGCAGCTGCTCGACCCTGGCCGACTCCTCCGCCACGTCGGGGACCACGAGCTTGGCCGCGTCGGTGGGCGTCGAGGCGCGCAGGTCGGCGACCAGGTCGAGCAGGGGGCTGTCCGGCTCGTGGCCGATGGCGGACACGACCGGGGTGCGGGCGGCGGAGACCGCGCGGAGCAGGCCTTCGTCGGAGAACGGCAGCAGGTCCTCGACCGAGCCACCGCCCCGGGCGATGACGACCACCTCGACCGCCGCGTCGCGGTCGAGCCGGCCGAGGGCCTCGATGACGTCGGCGGCGCACCCCGTCCCCTGCATGGCGGCGTGCCTGACGACGAAGCGCACCGCGGGCCAGCGGCGCCGGGCGTTCTCCACCACGTCCCTCTCGGCCGCCGAGCCCGGCGCGGTGACCAGTCCCACGGTGCCCGGCAGGAAGGGCAGCCGGCGCTTGCGCTCGGCGGCGAACAGCCCCTCCGCGGCGAGCAGCTGCCGGCGGCGCTCGATGCGGGCGAGCAGCTCGCCCAGCCCGACCATGCGGATGTCGCGCGCGTGCAGCGAGAGGGTGCCGCGGTTGGCGTAGAACGACGGCTTGGCGTGGACCACCACCGACGCGCCCTCGACCATGGGGGGGTTGGCCGCGTCGAACAGCTGGCGCGAGCAGGTGACCGTGATCGAGATGTCGGCGACGGTGTCGCGCAGCGTCATGAAGACGGTGTTCATGCCCGGGCGCCGGCTGAGCTGCGCGATCTGTCCCTCCACCCACACGACACCGAGCCGGTCTATCCAGCCGGAGATCGCGTTGGCGATCTGACGCACCGGCGCCGGCCGCTCGGGGGAGGTGTCCAAGGCCACGCCGACACCCTAGGAGACAGCACCTACCATGGGGAGATGAGCTCACTGGACCTGGGGATGCCGGCTGTCCTCGATCCGGAGCAGGCCGACGAGGCAGGCAGGGGCGTGCTCCTCGCCGCCCCGCGCGGCTACTGCGCCGGCGTCGACCGTGCGGTGATCACCGTGGAGAAGGCGCTCGACCTGTACGGCGCGCCCGTCTACGTCCGCAAGCAGATCGTCCACAACAAGCACGTGGTCGCCGACCTGGAGTCGCGCGGCGCGATCTTCGTCACCGAGGTCGACGAGGTGCCATCGGGCGCCGTCGTGGTCTTCTCCGCGCACGGCATCGCCCCGGACGTGCGCCTGGACGCCGAACGGCGCGGCCTGCGTGCCATCGACGCCACCTGCCCGCTGGTCACCAAGGTGCACAACGAAGCTCGCCGCTTCGCGGCCAAGGACTACGACATCCTCCTGGTCGGCCACGAAGGGCACGAGGAGGTCGTGGGTACCTCGGGGGAGGCCCCAGACCGGGTCCGGCTGGTCGACGGCGTCGACGGGGCCGCCCGCGTCGAGGTCAGGGATCCGTCCCGGGTGGTCTGGCTGTCCCAGACGACCCTGTCGGTTGACGAGACGGCGGAGACCGTCAATGCGTTGCGGGAACGCTTCCCGGCGCTGCTCGATCCGCCGAGCGACGACATCTGCTACGCCACCCAGAACCGTCAGGCAGCGGTCAAGGTCATCGCCGCCCAGGCCGACGTCGTCATCGTGGTCGGCTC
>JAICKK010000221.1 GCA_025927955.1 Nocardioidaceae bacterium | reverse complement strand
GGAGCTCGCCGCCGCGTTCGCCGAGGACACGGTGACGGCGGTGCTGTCCTGCGCACGAGTCGACCGCGTCCTCGTGGTGACCGACGACCACGTCCTGGCCGCGAGGCTGGCGCGGGTCGGCGCCGAGGTGATCCCCGACGGGGCCGGAGACCTCAACGGGACCCTCCGTCAAGCGGCGGCGGAGATGCACCGTCGGGCGCCCGGCCTGCGCCTGGCCGCCGTCTGCGCCGATCTGCCGGCCCTGCGTCCCGGCGACCTCGCGGCCGCCCTCGACGCCGCCGACCCGTCGCGGATGTCCTTCGTCCCGGACCGCCAGCGAGCCGGCACCACGGCCGTGATCGCCCCGCGGCTGGACGCCTTCCGCCCCTTCTTCGGCCGCGGCTCTCGTCGCCGGCATCTGCAGGCGGGCGCGCTCGAGGTCGACGCGGTCGACGTGCCCACGCTGCGGCTCGACGTGGACGACCCCGGGGACCTGGCGGACGCCCTGGGTCTCGGGGTCGGACCGCGCACCGCCATGGTGTGCAGCAGCCGGGGGCTCGGCGACCGTCCGGGCCGCTCCTATGCTCGCAGCGTGCAGGCGACGGTCTCCGCGTTCGACGTGTCCACCGGAAGCGGACGACTGCTGTGCGACGACGGTACGGAGCTGGCGTTCCCAGCCGCGGCCCTGGCGGCCGGAGCCCTCCGGCTGGTGCGACCGGGACAGCGGGTGGAGGTGGAGACCGACGACGGCGTCCCTCCGACGATCGTGCGGGTGTCCATCGCCGGCATCGCCTGAGCTTCTGCGCCACGACGCGGCCCGGGCCGTCGCCGGACATGACGAAGGGCCCACACCTGGCGCGGTGCGGGCCCTTCGTCCGGTCACAGGGGCTCAGGACCTCTTGGCTGCCGCCTTCGTTGTCGACCGCTTGCCGGTCGACTTCCTCGCCGTCGCCTTCGTGGCGGCGGTCTTGCCGGCGCTCGCCTTCTTCGCCGGCGCCTTGGTGGCCGCGGCCCTGGTCGTCGTCTTCTTGGCGGGCGAGGCGGAGGCCGTGCTCTTCTTCGCCGCGCTGCGCTTGGTGGTCGCCTTCGTCGCCGTGCTCTTGGTCGCCGCCGCCTTGGTGGCAGTGGTCTTGGTGGCGGAGCTCCTCTTGCTGGCGGCGCTCTTGGTCGCAGCGCTCTTGGTCCCAGCGCTCTTGCTGGCGGCGCTCTTGGTCGCCGGCGCCTTCTTCGCCGTGGTGGTCTTGGATGCGGACGCCTTGGTGGCGCTGGCCTTCTTCGCGGCCTGGCCGCTGGTCGTCAGCTTCGGGAGCTTCTTCGCTCCCGACACGACCGCCTTCAGCTCGGCTCCGGCGTTGAACTTGGGGATGTACGTCTTCTTGGCCTTGATGCGCTCGCCCGTGCGCGGGTTGCGCACCATGCGGGCCTCGCGCTTGCGCTTCTCGAAGGAGCCGAAGCCCGTGATGCCGACCTTCTCACCCTTGGCAACCTCCCGGGTGATGGTGTCGAGCACCGACTCGAGCGCGTGCGCGGCCTGCTTGCGGTTGCCTTCATAGCGAGCTGCCAGGGCCTCGATCAGCTGACTCTTGTTCACTGGATTCCCTTTCGTGAACTCATCCAGGGTCGAGCCGGCGCTCGACTACAGTTCGAACGCTAGGGAAAAGTCGCCATGGCCACAATCTCTACACGCGGTTTTCCCTTGTAATCCTACGGAAGACCTCAGATTGTGGCCGGTTTCCAGCTTGGCCGGCCGGCTTCGTAGGTGTCGATGTCCACCTCGTGCGACAGCGTGATGCCGATGTCGTCGAGCCCTTCGAGCAGGCGCCACCTGGTGTAGTCGTCGATCTCGAACGGCGCGGTGAGCGCGCCCGCCTGGATGCTGCGCTCCTGGAGGTCGACCACGATCTGCGTGGTGGGCTCGGTCTCGATGAGCTTCCAGAGCTGCTCGACCACGTCCTGCGACACCTGGGCGGCAAGGAGGCCGGCCTTCCCCGAGTTGCCGCGGAAGATGTCCGCGAACCGGCTCGAGAGCACGACCTTGAAGCCGTAGTCCGTCAACGCCCACACGGCATGCTCGCGTGAGCTGCCCGTGCCGAAGTCGGGTCCGGCGACCAGCACGGTCGCGCCGGCGTACTCGGGTCGGTTGACGACGAACTCAGGGTCCTTGCGCCAGGCCGCGAACAGCCCGTCCTCGAAGCCGGTTCGGGTGACGCGCTTGAGGTAGACGGCCGGGATGATCTGGTCGGTGTCGACGTTGCTGCGGCGCAGCGGCAGACCCGTGCCGCTGTGGCGGATGAACTTCTCCATGTGCTGATGTCCTCTCGGTCGGGTCAGGCCAGTGGCGGCAGGTCGGCCGGCGACGACAGTGTGCCGGTCACCGCCGTCGCGGCCGCGACCAGCGGCGAGACCAGGTGGGTGCGGCCGCCCTTGCCCTGCCGGCCCTCGAAGTTCCGGTTGGAGGTCGAGGCGCTGCGCTCCCCTGGCTGCAGCTGGTCGGGGTTCATGCCCAGGCACATGGAGCACCCGGCGCCGCGCCACTCGCCGCCGGCCTCCTTGAACACCACGTCGAGGCCCTCCTCCTCTGCCTGTAGCCGCACGCGCACCGACCCCGGTACGACGAGCAGGCGGGTGTCGGCGGCGACGTGGCGGCCCTTGACGACCTCGGCGGCGGCACGAAGGTCCTCGATGCGCCCGTTGGTGCAGGACCCGACGAACACGGTGTCGACCCTGACCTCGCGCATGGGGGTTCCGGCCTCGAGGCCCATGTACTCCAAGGCCTTCTCCGCCGCCACCTGGTCGCCCTCGTCCTCGAAGTCGGCCGGGCGGGGAACGCTCGCGCCGAGGGGGACGCCCTGGCCCGGGTTCGTGCCCCACGTGACGAAGGGCGTCATCTCGCTCGCGTCGAGCACGATCTCCTTGTCGAACTGCGCGTCCTCGTCGGTGACCAGCGTCTGCCAGTGGGCCACCGCCGCGTCCCAGTCCGCGTCCTTCGGCGCCTCCGGACGGCCGGCCAGGTAGTCGAAGGTGGTCCGGTCGGGCGCGACGAGGCCGGCCTTCGCACCCCACTCGATGGACATGTTGCAGATGGTCATCCTCGCCTCCATCGAGAGCTCCTCGATGGCCGGGCCGCGGTACTCCACGATGTAGCCCTGGCCGCCACCGGTCCCCGCGTGGGCGATCAGGGCGAGGACGAGGTCCTTGGCGGTGACGCCGTCGGGCAGCGAGCCGTTGACCGTGACCGCCATCGTTCGCGGCCGCGCCTGCATGAGCGTCTGGGTGGCGAGGACGTGCTCGACCTCGCTGGTGCCGATGCCGAAGGCGATCG
The DNA here is from genome assembly GCA_025927955.1 of Nocardioidaceae bacterium. Classification (GTDB taxonomy): domain Bacteria; phylum Actinomycetota; class Actinomycetes; order Propionibacteriales; family Nocardioidaceae; genus Nocardioides_B. The sequence goes on along the minus strand of JAICKK010000221.1, from coordinate 2,477 downwards.
CCCCGAAGGCGCCGTGCGTCGAGGTGTGGGAGTCACCGCACACGATCGTCATGCCCGGCTGCGTGAGACCCAGCTGCGGTCCGATGATGTGCACGATGCCCTGCTCGACGTCGCCCAGCGAGTGCAGGCGAACGCCGAACTCCTCGGCGTTGCGGCGCAGCGTCTCGACCTGCGTGCGCGAGACCGGGTCGGCGATCGGCTTGTCCCAGTCGAGCGTCGGGACGTTGTGGTCCTCGGTGGCCAGCGTCAGGTCGGGACGCCGCACCTTGCGCCCGGCCAGCCGGAGCCCCTCGAAGGCCTGCGGCGAGGTCACTTCGTGGAGGAGATGCAGGTCCACGAAGAGCAGGTCGGGCTCTCCCGGCGCGCTCCGGACCACGTGCTCGTCCCACACCTTCTCGCTCAGCGTCCTACCCATGTGCTGCTCCTGACTTCTCGTGTGCGTGCGCCCCGCACGCCGGTGCCTGCTGCCGACGACCCGCGGTCCCAGGGTCCGTCAACAGGGGGGTGATCCTCGACTTGCAATCCAACATATGAGACGGCATTATCAGAGTATGGACAACTCTAGCGGAGTGGGCGTGCTGGACAAGGCCGCTCTGGTGCTGTCGGCCCTGGAGGCGGGCCCGGCGACGCTGGCCGGTCTCGTGGCGGGCACGGGGCTGGCCCGGCCGACGGCGCACCGGCTCGCGGTGGCGCTCGAGCACCACCGCCTGGTGGCGCGGGACATGCAGGGCCGGTTCATCCTCGGGCCCCGCCTGGCGGAGCTGTCCGCGGCGGCCGGCGAGGACCGGCTGCTCGCCGCCGCCGGTCCCGTGCTGGCCCGGCTGCGCGACATCACCGGGGAGTCCGCTCAGATGTGGCGCCGGCAGGGCGACTACCGCGTCTGTGTCGCGGCAGCCGAGCGTCCCTCGGGCCTGCGCGACACCATCCCGGTCGGCTCCCAGCTGACCATGCGAGCGGGCTCGGCCGCTCAGGTGCTGCTGGCGTGGGAGGACCCCGAGCGGATGCACCGCGGCCTGCAGAACGCCGCCTTCTCGGCCACCGCGCTGGCCGGCATCCGGCGCCGCGGGTGGGCACAGTCCGTGGGCGAGCGCGAGCAGGGCGTGGCGTCGGTGTCTGCGCCGATCCGCTCGCCGTCCGGCAAGATCATCGCCGCGGTGTCGGTGTCGGGACCGCTCGAGCGGCTCTCACGGCAGCCGGGGCGGATGCACGCGCCCGCCGTACTGGCCGCCGCAGAGCGCCTCTCCGAGAGCCTTCGCCGGGCCTCCGAGTAGGCGGAGCGGGCGCCCGGCACACTCACGGCCCCGTCACCGCTTCGCCCGGCCCGCCAGGGGGTATGGCGCGCGTCCGGGAAGGACGGAGGCCATCGTGGCGGACAAGAGCACGTCGGGTGTCGACTTCCTGAAGTTCGCGGCGTCCGGCCGCAACCGCTTCGTCACCGGCATCGCCCTCCTGGCCGCCCTCGGCGGCTTCCTCTTCGGCTACGACACCGGCATCATCGGCCAGGCGCTGCCCTACATCCAGAAGGACCTGCACCCGGGCACCATGGCCTCCTCGTGGATCGTCGCCGCGATCCTGGTCGGGGCCCTGATCGGGGCCGGGATCTCCGGCTACCTCTCGGAGAAGCTCAGCCGCAAGTGGACGAAGTGCCTCTCCGGATGCGTGTACGTCGTGGGCGCGCTCGCGGCCGCCTTCGCCCAGGACGTGACCTGGCTCATCGCCGCCCGGTTCGTGCTGGGCCTCTCGGTGGGCACCGCGTCGTTCGTCGCACCGGAGTACATCGCCGAGCAGACACCTCCACGGATCCGTGGTGGCACGGTCACCTACAACCAGGTGATGGTGACCCTCGGCATCCTCATCGCCTACATCGCCGGCTTCCTGCTCAAGGGAGCCACGAGCAACTGGCGATGGATGCTCGGCATCGCAGTGGTCCCCGGCGCCGCTCTGGCGATCAGCATGGTGTTCGTGCCGCACAGCCCCCGATGGCTGGCCAAGCAGGGCCGCGTCGACGAGGCGCGGAAGGTCCTCGAGCGCACCCGTTCGGACTCCGACATCGACGAGGAGCTCGAGAACATCCTCGACGTCACCGAGCAGGAGAAGGGGTGGAGGGTCACCGACCTGTTCCGGACGAAGGTCCGGGCGCTCATGGTGGTCGGGATCGGCCTCGCCGTGTTCCAGCAGTTCGTCGGCGTCAACACCGTGATCTACTTCGCCAGCACCATCCTCGGCTACACCGGCTTCAACACCGACACCTCCGTGCTGCTCGCGGTGTTCGTCGGCGTCACCAACTTCGTCGTGACCATCGTCGCCGTGCTGGTGATGGACTGGGTCGGTCGCCGGGGACTGCTGCTGGCCGGCACCGCCACGTTGACGGTCGCGCTGATCGTCCTCGGTGCCTACTTCCAGTTCTCGGCCCTGAACCAGGGCGTGCCCGTGCTCGGCCTGGTCTGCGTGATCGTCTACATCATCGGCTTCGCGAT
>JAICKK010000127.1 GCA_025927955.1 Nocardioidaceae bacterium | reverse complement strand
CGGCCACCACCGCGTCGTCGTCGCCGTGGGTCGACACGTGCAGCAGCCGCCCGTCGGCGTCGAGGGCCGCCACCCCGCTCGGCTTGGTCTCGCCCCAGGCCAGGTCGACGCCGACGAAGTGCATGGCCCCACCCTGCCGTGTCGGGTGCGCGCGCGCACCGGCGCACACCGAAAACCGGTCGCGCCGCAGCGTCGGACCCGCCAGCCTCGGGTCATGGGCGACGTGCACATCCATGCGTTCACCGCGGACGACGCCGACGACGTGCGGGCCTCGCTCGAGGTGCACAACGCCGCGGCCGCGGTCGACGCGCCGTGGCGGTGGCCCGAGCTGCTGGCGTCGTACACCGCGCTGCTGCGGCACGGCTGGGACGGCGAGCCGGAGCGGCCCTTCCTCGCGACCGTGGGCGGCCGGGTGGTGGGCGCGGCCTCGCTGGAGCTGACCGAGCGGGACAACACGCACCTGGCCTGGCTGGGGCTGACGGTGCTGCCGGAGTGCCGCCGCCGCGGATACGGCACCGCGCTGTTCGAGGCGATGGCCGCCGAGGCCGCGCGCTCCGGGCGCCGCTCCCTCGGTGCCGACGGCTGGGACAACGAGGCGGTGACCGCCTTCGCGCGCAAGGTGGGACTCGAGTGCCGCTCGCAGGAGGTCCAGCGACGCCAGCACCTCGCCGAGCTGGAGCCGGGACGGGTGCAGCGGCTCTACGACGAGGCGGCGGCCGCGTCGCCGGACTACGAGCTTGTCCGGGTCGCGGGGCGGACGCCGGCCGCGATGGTCGGGGCCATGGTCGAGCTCGTCAGGGCCATCAACGACGCGCCGACCGACGAGCTCGACGTCGAGGACGAGGTCTCCACCCCCGAGCGGCTCGCGGCCTACGAGGAGGGGATGCTCGCACGCGGCGGGCGCCTGTACCGCCTCGTCGCCCGGCACCGGAAGACCGGCGACCTCGCCGGCCACACGGTGGTCCTGGTGGACGGGGCGCGGCCGGAGGTCGGCCACCAGCACGACACCGCCGTCGAGCGGGCCCATCGCGGCCACCGGCTGGGGCTGCGGCTCAAGGCGGGCATGCTGCTGTGGCTGGCCCGGGCGGAGCCGCAGGTGCGGCTGCTGGACACCTGGAACGCGGCGTCGAACGACCACATGATCTCGGTCAACGACGCCCTCGGCTACCGCGTGGTGGGACGCAAGCTCCAGTTCCAGAAGGCGCTGGTCTGACCCGGGCGCCCGAGGGTGCGACGCTCAGTCCCGGGCGGTCAGGACCAGCGGGCCGTCCTCGGTGATGGCGATGGTGTGCTCCATGTGCGCGCCGCGCGAGCCGTCGGCACTGCGCAGCGTCCAGCCGTCGGGGTCGGTGTAGAGCCTGTCGGTGGTCTGCAGGAACCAGGGCTCGATGGCGATCACGAGGCCCGGCTTGAGGGGGTAGCCGCGTCCGGGCCGGCCGTTGTTGGGGACGTGCGGGTCGCCGTGCATGGTGCGCCCGACGCCGTGGCCGCCGAAGTCGGTGTTGATGGACAGGCCGTCGCCGTGGGCGACGGCGGCGATGGCGGCGGAGATGTCGCCGATGCGGGACCCCGGCAGCGCCGCCGCGATGCCTGCGTCGAGCGCCCGGGACGCGGTGTCGATCAGGTCGAGGTCCTGCTGTGCCGGGGCGCCGACGACCAGGCTCACCGCCGAGTCGGCGACCCAGCCGTCGACGGACGCGGCGAAGTCGACGCTGAGGAGGTCACCGTCGCGCAGCGGGTAGTCGAACGGCAGCCCGTGCAGCACCGCGTCGTTGACCGAGGTGCACAGCACCCGGCCGAACGGCATCGCACCGAAGGAGGGGTGGTAGTCGATGTAGCACGACTCGGCCCCGCGCTCGCGGATCAGGTCGTGGGCCAGGGCGTCGAGCTCGAGCAGGTTCACGCCCACGTCCGCCGCCTCGGTCAGCCTGACCAGCACGTCCGCGACGAAGCGGCCGGCCGGCCTCATCTGCTCGATCTCGGCGGGGGTGCGCAGCTCGATCACGGGTCCGAGCCTACGGGCCGCGCCGGCGGTCGGCTCACCAGCCGCGGGCCCGCCACTCCGCGAGGTGCGGCCGCTCGGCTCCGAGCGTCGAGTCGTCCCCGTGGCCGGGGTAGAACCAGGTCTCGTCCGGCAGCCGGTCGAACAGCTTGGCGGACACGTCGTCCAGCAGGGAGGCGAAGTCCTCCTTCGACCCGGTCCTGCCGACGCCGCCGGGGAACAGCGAGTCCCCGGTGAACAGGTGCGGCGTCCCGTCGGGGTCGTCGTAGAGCAGGGCGACGGAGCCGGGGGTGTGGCCGGTGAGGTGGACGACCTCCAGCCGGCAGGCACCGACCTCGACGACGTCGCCGTCGGTGACCCGGCGGTCGACCGGCACGGGCAGCGCGTCGGCGTCCTCGACGCCGGCGACGGTCCTCGCCCCGGTCGCGGCGACGACCTGGGGCAGCGCCCGGTGGTGGTCCCAGTGCTGGTGGGTGGTGACCACCGTGTCCAGACCGTCGTCGCCGACGACCTGCAGGATGCGGGCGGCGTCGTCGGCGGCGTCCACGAGCAGCTGGTCGTCGGTGCGCCGGCAGCGCAGCAGGTAGACGTTGTTGGCCATGTCGCTGACCGCGAGCTTCGTGATCACCAGATCCGGGAGCTCCCGCACGTCCGGGCGCCCCCCGGGCTGCACCTTGCCGGTGTAGGTCATCGCACTACCTCCATCGTCCGATCGTGGGCAGCTGCCCCGCCGAGCAGGTCAGCCCGCGTCCGCCGCGGCCGACCAGCCACCAGGCGAGCTCGCCCGCCGTTCCGTGCACCTCCGGGCCCTGGCCCTCTCCCAGTCTCCACGAGCGGTCCACGTCGGTGGCGCACAGCATCATCGACGGTCCGCCGCTGGGCAGCTCCGCGAGCTCGTCCTGCCGGCGCTCGACCAGTGCTGTGCAGAATCCGACCGGCCAGTCGGCCGGGGTGTAGCCCAGGTCGAGGTCGGCGTGGTGGACCTCCACCTCGGTGCGTCGCATCCCGACCAGGTCGCGGGCGGGGAACGCGGGCTGGCCGGGCACCCGCGAGACCGGGGCGTCCAGGTGCGCGGCGTCCAGGTCGTCGAGCGCCTCCCGGAGCCGCCGCCAGGACGCGGCCGCGTCCGCACGCAGGTCGGCGGCGGACCGGTGGGCCCCGGCCTCGACGTCGGCGTCGCGGCTCTCCTGTGAGGCGTACATCCAGGCGTCGGCGCCGGAGCGGGCGCCGTGCAGCGCGTGCGCGATCGCGTCGGCGTTGCGGGCCAGGTGGGTGACCACGTGCGCCCTCGTCCAGCCGGGGAGCACCGACGCCCGTCGTACGGACTCGTCGTCGAGACCTGTCAGTGCCTGCAGATAGCGTGTGGTCGCGTAGACCGTCTCGTCGAGGTCGGGGAGGGTGTCGGTCCGTGTCTGGTCGCCAGGTCTGCCGGTCATGGCCCCATCCAACCGGGCGCCGGCGGCTTGTACCACCCCGCTACCCTGGCGAACGTCTGTTCGAAGGCATCCGTCGTCGTAACCCGAGGAAGAGTCGTGGCTGACCAGCTAGTCATCAGAGGTGCTCGCGAGCACAACCTCAAGGACGTCTCCCTCGACCTGCCCCGTGACGCCCTGATCGTCTTCACCGGCCTGTCCGGCTCCGGCAAGTCGAGCCTCGCCTTCGACACGATCTTCGCCGAGGGCCAGCGACGCTACGTCGAGTCGCTCTCGGCGTACGCCCGCCAGTTCCTCGGGCAGATGGACAAGCCCGACGTGGACTTCATCGAGGGGCTGTCCCCGGCCGTCTCCATCGACCAGAAGTCGACGTCGAAGAACCCGCGCTCCACCGTCGGCACGATCACCGAGGTCTACGACTACCTGCGGCTGCTCTACGCCCGTGCGGGGCGTCCGCACTGCCCGACCTGCGGGGCGCCGATCTCGCGGCAGACGCCGCAGCAGATCGTGGACCGGGTCCTGGGGCTGCAGGAGGGCGCCCGGTTCCAGGTGCTCGCGCCCGTGGTGCGCGGCCGGAAGGGCGAGTACGTCGACCTGTTCCGCCAGCTGCAGACGCAGGGGTTCTCCCGCGCCCGGGTCAACGGCGAGACGCACACCCTCGACGCGCCACCGAGGCTCGACAAGCAGAAGAAGCACACCATCGAGGTGGTCGTCGACCGGCTCTCGGTCAAGGCGACCTCCAAGCGGCGGCTCACCGACTCCGTGGAGACCGCGCTCGGCCTCGCCGGCGGGCTCGTCGTCTTCGACTTCGTCGACCTCGGCGCCGACGACCCGGGCCGCGAGCTCAGGTTCTCCGAGAAGATGGCCTGCCCCAACGACCATCCCATCGACACCGACGACCTCGAGCCTCGCTCCTTCTCGTTCAACTCGCCGTTCGGCGCGTGCCCCGCGTGCCACGGTCTCGGCACCCGGATGGAGGTCGACCCCGACCTCGTGGTCTCCGACCCGGGGGCGACCCTGGGCGAGGGCGCGATCGGGCCGTGGTCCGGCGCGCACGTCGCGGACTTCTTCATCCGGCTGCTGGGCGCGCTCGGCGACGAGCTCGGCTTCGACCTGAACACCCCGTGGGAGGACCTGCCGGCCAAGGCCCGCCGCTCGATCCTCGACGGCCACCCGACCAAGGTCCACGTCCAGCACACCAACCGGTACGGCCGCAAGCGGTCCTACTACACCAGCTTCGAGGGGGTGCGGCCCTACATCGAGCGGCGGCACCGCGAGGCCGAGTCGGACACCAGCCGGGAGCGCTTCGAGGGCTTCATGCGCGAGGTCCCGTGCCCGGTGTGCCGCGGCAGTCGGCTCAAGCCGGTGTCCATGGCGGTCACCCTCGGCGGCATGAGCATCGCCGACCTGTGCCACCTGCCCATCAACGAGACCGCCGACTTCCTGCGGAGCGTCGACCTGTCCTCCAGGGAGCGGCAGATCGCCGAGCGGGTGCTCAAGGAGATCCAGGAGCGGCTGCGGTTCCTGCTCGACGTGGGCCTGGACTACCTCTCGCTGGACCGTCCGTCGGGCTCGCTGTCCGGTGGCGAGGCCCAGCGGATCCGGCTGGCGACCCAGATCGGGGCCGGCCTCGTCGGCGTGCTCTACGTGCTCGACGAGCCGTCGATCGGCCTGCACCAGCGCGACAACCACCGGCTGATCGAGACGCTGGTCCGGCTCAAGGACCTCGGCAACACCCTGATCGTGGTCGAGCACGACGAGGACACCATCCGGGTCGCCGACTGGGTGGTCGACATCGGCCCCGGGGCGGGCGAGCACGGCGGCCAGGTCGTGGTGTCCGGCACCGTCCAGGAGCTGCTCGAGCACCACGACTCCTCGACGGGCATGTACCTCTCCGGACGCAAGCAGATCCCGGTGCCCGACGTACGCCGTCCCCGCACGCCCGGACGGGAGCTGGTGGTGCGCGGTGCCAAGGAGCACAACCTGCGCGACATCGACGTCCGGTTCCCCCTCGGCGTGCTGGTCGCGGTGACCGGGGTCTCCGGGTCCGGCAAGTCGACCCTCGTCAACGACATCCTCTACACGTCCCTGGCCAAGGAGATCTACAACGCCCGCACGGTGCCCGGCAGGCACCGACGCATCGAGGGGCTCGACCACGTGGACAAGGTGATCCACGTCGACCAGTCGCCGATCGGCCGCACCCCGCGCTCGAACCCGGCCACCTACACCGGCGTCTTCGACCACGTCCGCAAGCTGTTCGCGTCGACGGCGGAGGCCAAGGTCCGTGGCTACCAGCAGGGACGCTTCTCCTTCAACGTCAAGGGCGGCCGCTGCGAGGCGTGCGCGGGCGACGGCACCATCAAGATCGAGATGAACTTCCTGCCCGACGTCTACGTCCCCTGCGAGGTATGCCACGGCGCCCGCTACAACCGCGAGACGCTCGAGGTGCACTACAAGGGCAAGACCATCGCCGAGGTGCTGGACATGCCGATCGAGGAGGCGGTGGACTTCTTCGCGGCCATCCCGGCGATCTCGCGGCACATGCGGACCCTCGTCGACGTCGGCCTGGGCTACGTCCGCCTCGGGCAGCCGGCGCCCACCCTGTCCGGTGGCGAGGCGCAGCGGGTGAAGCTCTCCGCCGAGCTGCAGAAGCGGTCCACCGGTCGCACGGTCTACGTCCTCGACGAGCCGACCACGGGACTGCACTTCGAGGACATCCGCAAGCTGCTGCTGGTGCTCGGGCGGCTCGTCGACCAGGGGAACACGGTGCTGGTCATCGAGCACAACCTCGACGTCATCAAGACCGCCGACTGGCTGGTCGACATGGGTCCGGAGGGCGGCAACCGGGGCGGCCTCGTGGTCGCTGAGGGCACGCCCGAGCAGGTGGCGGCCGACGCGGAGAGCACCGGCAGCTTCACCGGCCAGTTCCTGCGGCCGCTGCTGGCGGCGAGCCCGGCCCGGCAGCCGGCCGCGCCGAGGACCCGCCGCGCCCGGGCCGCCACGGGTACCTCCAAGGCGGCCGCCGCGACGGCCACCACCCGGCGCACGGCGACCAAGGCGGCCGCCCGCCGCCACGCTGGTTGAGGTGCCGAGGCGCTAGCCGAGGCCTCGAAACCATGGTCAGGTCCGCGCGAAAGGTGCGTTGGTTTCGAGGCCCTCGCCCCTGGGGGCTCGGGCGCCTCAAGCAGCGAGGCCGACCGCGGGTCGGGCTCAGTCGCCGCTGCCGCCCTGGAGGGTGTCGGTGAGCGCAGCCTGCGCCCGCCACCACCGGTCGCGCCGGCAGGGACGCCGGTCCATCCGCCGCTCGATCAGGACCCGCGCCTCCGCGGTCCGCCCCGCCCTGAGCAGGGCGCAGATCCGGGTCTCCTCGACGACCTCGCGCTGCGCGTCGCTGCCGCCGACCCGCCACAGCTGCGGCTGGAGTCTCGCCAGCGCGTCGGCCGCGCCCGAGGGGTCCCCCCGCACCAGCCGGCGCAGCGCGCGGGCGAGCGGGGCGACCACCTCGGCGTGGGTGCGGTCCGCGCGCGAGCGGCAGGACCGCTCCAGCGTCGCCAGCCCGGCCGCGTCCTCGGCGGCGCACAGCGCGACTGCGGCGTGCATCGCGATGAAGGGCGTCTCCGGCTCGCGCACCAGGGTGTCGTCGACGACGCGGAGGACCGCGTCGATCCCGGGGACCCGGACGCTGCCCGGCGTGATCGCCCACCGCCACAGCAGGGAGCCGGAGTCGACGAGGTTGCGGCAGCCCAGGCCGGGGCGGGGGAGCAGCTGCGACTCGTACCGCCGGCGGACCGCGTCGAGGTCGCCCAGGGACAGCTCGTGCAGCGCCGCGTGCCAGGAGAAGTGGCTGAGGCTGTCGACGTGCGTGCCCGCCCCGGTGATCCACCCGTCCATCCACCGCAGGCCGCCGCGGTGGTCCCCCGTCTCGTAGTGCGCGTGGGAGCGGGCGTGGGCGGAGTGCCCCGCGCCGGGCTCGACGTCCAGCGAGCGGCAGGAGAGCTCCATCGCCTCGTCGAAGCGGCTCTGCTCCTGCCGCACGAACGCGAGCAGGCCGCCGAACCACCAGTCCTCGCCGTACGCCGGCGCGCACCGCTCGACGATCTCCCAGGCGTCCCGGGGGACCGTCGTCACGCCGGCGAACGCGATGGTGGGCACCGCGACGCTGAGCAGCAGCGCGTCCCTCGGGAAGTCCCTCAGGTGCCGGACCAGGGGGTCCGAGCGGCCGCCGACATGACAGGAGACGGCGTGCACGTGGCTGCGCTCGCGGTCGGTGCCCTTCCGTGCGTGGAGCTCGGCGTCGCGCAGCCGGGCCTCCACGTCGACCGGTGCGCAGAGCTCGTGGCCGAGCAGCGCCAGGGCGGCGTGGCCGAGGGCGAAGGTGGGGTCCAGGGCGACCGACGCGGCCACCGCGTGCAGCGATCCCTGCTCCAGGCGCAGCAGGTGGCCGATGCCGCGGTTGTAGGCCGCGACGGCATCGGAGCCGCCCGTCACGGGGAGCCCGTAGAGGTCCACGCAGCCCACCCGCAGCACAGTAAACCCGTTCCGCCCCGCCGCAACCCGGCCTCGCATGGCCCGTCGGCGGCTCCCCGTAGGGTTGGAGCCGTGGCCGACCCGTCGACGTACCGCCCCGCCCCCGGGTCGATCCCCACCTCGCCGGGCGTCTACCGGTTCCGTGACGAGCGTGGTCGCGTGGTCTACGTCGGCAAGGCGAAGAACCTCCGCGCCCGGCTCACGTCGTACTTCCAGGACATCGTGCACCTGCACCCGCGCACCGCCTCGATGGTGACCGGCGCCGCCTCCGTCGAGTGGACCGTGGTCAACACCGAGGTCGAGGCGCTGCAGCTGGAGTACTCCTGGATCAAGGAGTTCGACCCGCGGTTCAACGTGAAGTACCGCGACGACAAGTCCTACCCCTGGCTGGCGGTGACCGTCGGCGAGGAGTTCCCCCGGGTGATGGTGGGACGCGGCGCAAAGAAGCGCGGGACCCGCTACTTCGGGCCCTACTCCCACGCCTGGGCGATCCGGGAGACCGTCGACCTGCTGCTGCGGGTCTTCCCGATGCGGTCGTGCTCCAACGGCGTGTTCAGGCGCTCCGCGCAGATCGGCCGGCCCTGCCTGCTCGGCTACATCGGCAAGTGCTCGGCCCCGTGCGTGGGCCGGGTCAGCGCCGACGAGCACCGCGAGATCGTCGAGGACCTCTGCGACTTCATGGCCGGCAACACCGCGGGCTTCGTCAAGCGGCTGGAGAAGGAGATGTACGCCGCCTCCGCCGAGACCGACTACGAGCGCGCCGCCCGCCTGCGCGACGACATCGGCGCGCTCAACCGCGCGATGGAGAAGCAGCAGGTGGTGCTCGGCGACGGCACCGACGCCGACGTCATCGCGTTCTCCGAGGACCCGCTCGAGGTCGCGGTGCAGGTCTTCTACGTCCGCGGCGGCCGGATCCGCGGCCAGCGCGGCTGGGTGGCGGACAAGGTCGACGACGCCGACACCGGGGACCTCGTCGAGCGCTTCCTCCTCCAGCTGTACGACGGGGAGGTCGGCGAGGCCATCCCGCGGGAGGTGCTGGTCCCGGCGCTGCCGGAGGACACCCCCGCGGTCGAGCAGTGGCTCGGCGGGCTGCGCGGTGCCAAGGTGTCGGTCAGGGTGCCGCAGCGCGGCGACAAGAAGGCGCTGCAGGAGACCGTGGCGCGCAACGCGCTGCAGGCGCTCGGGCTGCACAAGACCAAGCGGGCCAGCGACCTGACCACCCGCAACCGGGCGCTGGAGGAGATCCAGCAGGCGCTCGGGCTGCCCACCGCCCCGCTGCGCATCGAGTGCTACGACATCTCCAACCTGCAGGGCACCGAGGTGGTGGCCTCGATGGTGGTCTTCGAGGACGGGCTGTCCCGCAAGGGCGAGTACCGCCGCTTCGTGATCCGCGGCGTCGAGGGCCAGAACGACGTGGCGTCGATGCACGAGGTGATCACCCGCAGGTTCCGCCGGATGCTCGACGAGCGCGCGGACAGCGGCGAGGTCGGCGGGACGTCGGGGGACCCCGACGAGCAGGACGGTCCGCTGCTGGTCGACCCAGACACCGGACGGCCCAAGAGGTTCGCCTACGTCCCCGGCCTGGTGGTCGTCGACGGCGGGCCTCCGCAGGTCGCGGCGGCACAGCGCGCGCTCGACGAGCTCGGCATCGACGACGTGCCGGTCTGCGGGCTCGCGAAGCGGCTGGAGGAGGTGTGGCTGCCCTCGCAGGAGGACCCGGTGATCCTGCCGCGGACCAGCGAGGGGCTCTACCTGCTGCAGCGGGTGCGCGACGAGGCGCACCGGTTCGCGATCACCCACCACCGCTCCCGGCGCTCCAAGAGCATGGTCGAGAGCCTGCTCGACGACGTGCCGGGTCTGGGGGAGGTGCGCCGCAAGGCCCTGCTGCGGCGGTTCGGCTCGCTGCGCAGGCTGCGAGCGGCGACGGTGGAGGAGATCTCGGAGGTGCCCGGCATCGGTCTGCGGACCGCCGAGGCCATCGCCGACGCCCTGGCGGCGCAGCCGCGGCGCACGGTCAGCGTCAACACCGCGACCGGGGAGGTCGAGGAGTCGTGAGCGAGCCGGCGGAGGGCATCTCGACCGACCGGCACCGCGGCGAGGTGGTGGTGGTCACCGGGATGACCGGCGCGGGGCGGAGCACGGCGGCCAAGGAGCTCGAGGACCTCGGCTTCTTCGTCGTGGACAACCTCCCGCCCCAGCTGGTGCCCGACGTGATCCGCCTGGTCGACGAGAGCCGCGGCTCCCGGCAGCCGATCGCGGTGGTGGTCGACGTACGCTCGGGGTCCTTCTTCGCGGGTCTCCAGCAGGTGCTGGCGCACCGGAGCACCGGCCGTCGGACCACGCTGCTGTTCCTCGAGGCCAACGACGACGTCCTGGTTCGCCGACAGGAGGCGGCCCGGCGTCCGCACCCGCTGCAGGAGGGCGGCCGGCTCCTCGACGGCCTGCGCCGCGAGCGGGTGGTGCTCGAGGCGCTGCGCGGGGACGCCGACCTGGTCATCGACACCAGCGGTCTCAACGTGCACCAGCTGACCGACAAGGTCGCCCAGGCGTTCGGGACGCGGCGCGCCACGTCGCTGAAGGCGACGGTCGTGAGCTTCGGCTTCAAGTACGGCATCCCCGTCGACGCCGACCTGCTCGCCGACATGCGCTTCCTGCCGAACCCCCACTGGGTCCCCGAGCTGCGGCCGCTGTCGGGGCGCGACGCCGAGGTGGCCGCCTACGTCAAGGGCAGGCCGGCCGCGCAGACGTTCCTCGACCAGTACCTCCCCCTGCTGGAGACGGTGAGCGCGGGGTACCTGCGCGAGGGCAAGCGGTTCATGACCGTCGCGGTGGGGTGCACCGGCGGCAAGCACCGCAGCGTCGCGATGGCGGAGGAGATCGCGGCGCGGCTCCTGGAGCGCGGCATCGACGCGCGGCCGGTGCACCGCGACCTCGGGCGGGAGTGAGCGTGCCCGACAGCGTGCCCGACAGCGTGTCCGACAGCGTGCCGGACCGGGCGCCGAGCCCGCTGGACCTCAAGGTGGTCGCCCTCGGTGGGGGACACGGCCTGGCAGCGTCGCTGGCCGCGCTCCGCCGGGTCGTCACCGACCTGACCGCGGTGGTGACGGTCGCCGACAACGGGGGCTCGTCGGGCCGGCTCCGGCGCGAGTTCGGGGTGCTGCCACCGGGCGACCTGCGCCAGGCCCTGGCGGCGCTGTGCGGCGACGACGACTGGGGACGCACCTGGGCCCGCGTGCTGCAGCACCGGTTCGCCAGCGACGGCGAGATGCACGACCACGCGCTCGGGAACCTGCTCATCGTCACCCTCTGG
>JAICKK010000214.1 GCA_025927955.1 Nocardioidaceae bacterium | reverse complement strand
GACGCCGGCTACGACGTCGTCCACGCCCACCAGGTGCTCCAGCACCTCGGCGACCCGGTCGGGGCGCTCCGGGAGATGCGTAGGGTGTGCCGTCCCGGCGGTCTCGTGGCGGCCCGCGACAGCGACTACGCGGCCTTCACCTGGTTCCCGCAGGTGCCCGAGCTCGACCTCTGGCTCGACGTCTACCGTCGGGTGGCCCGCGGCAACGGAGCGGAGCCCGACGCCGGCCGGCGGCTGCTGTCCTGGACCCGGGAGGCCGGCTTCGCCGAGGTCACGCCCGGGTCGAGCACCTGGTGCTTCGCGACCCCGGCCGACCGTGAGTGGTGGGGCGGCCTGTGGGCCGAGCGCATGCTCGAGTCCGACGTGGCCCGGCAGGCGGTGGACCGCGGCGTCGCCGACGGCGCGGCCCTGCGACGCATCGCGGCCGGGTGGCGTCGCTGGGCCGAGCACGAGGACGGCTGGTTCAGCGTGCTGCACGGCGAGGTGCTGGCCCGCGCCTGACCCGCCTCGACGACGGGCCGAGGCTCAGTCCGCGGCCGGTGGGGCGGGGGCCGGCAGCACCGAGAGCAGCGCGCGGGCGTAGGCGCGCTCCACGTCGAAGTCGACGTGCCGCCGAGGCGAGGTGCGGTCCGGGGCGGTCACCACGACGGCGAACCCGCCGGTGACCGACTCGAGCGCCACGAAGCGGTCCCCGAGCGCCGCCCGCAGCTGCTCCTCCCGCGGCAGCCAGACGACCTCGCTCTGCTCGATGCTGTCCAGCGCCCACTCGACGGTGCCGTTGAAGCGCATCTCGGCGTGCCCGTGCGGCAGGTCGGCGACCTCGACGGCCATCCCGCTGACCACGAACACCTCGTCGTCGAGGTCGCGGTCCGGGACCAGGAACCGGTCGCCGCTGCGGGGCTGCCAGCGCAGGCCGCGCGCGAGCAGGGCCTCGGCCAGCTCACGGGTGATCACCGGTCCATTCTGCTCCCGCCATGGTCAGCCGGCCGGATGAGGCGTCCGGGTCAGCCGTTGGGGTCAGCCGTTCGGGTCAGCCGTTCGGGGGCCCGTCCCCCAGCCGCTCCCGCAGCCGGTCGTTGTCGTCCTCCAGCCGCATCACCAGGGCGATGCCGGCCAGGTTGAGCCCGGCGTCGAGCAGATCGAGGACCCGGCGCACCCGGTCCAGGTCCTCCTCGCTGTAGCGGCGGGTGCCCCCGCCGGTCCGCGAGGGCTCCACGAGGCCGTGGCGCTCGTACACCCGCAGGTTCTGCACGCCCGCGCCGGTGAGCTCGGCGGCGACCGAGATCGCGTACACGCCGCGCGACCTGGCCACCACAGGATCCTGTGCCATCCCACCTCCGGACCGGGAACAGGGGCTTGCGACTTCACGTTACAGGATGTATATAAAACCTGTAACTGCCACTAGAGATGTGGCGCAGGTCCTTGTCACCTGGAGGTCTTGACATGTTGATGCGTACCGACCCGTTCCGCGACTTCGACCGGCTCGCCCAGCAGATCTTCGGCAACGGCACGACCAGCCGTCCCGCCGTGATGCCGATGGACGCCTGGCGCGAGGGCGACACCTTCGTCATCGAGTTCGACCTGCCGGGCGTGCAGCCGGAGACCCTCGACATCGACGTCGAGCGCAACGTGCTGACCGTCAAGGCCGAGCGCCAGCGCCGCAGCGGCGACTGGGAGGTCCTGGCGGCGGAGCGCCCGACCGGCCTGTTCAGCCGGCAGCTGGTGCTGGGCGACAACCTCGACCTCGACCGCGTCGACGCCGCCTACGACAACGGCGTCCTGCGCCTGCGGGTGCCGGTCGCCGAGAAGGCGAAGCCGCGCAAGATCGAGGTCACCCGGTCCGAGGGCGCCGCGGAGCAGTCGGCGATCTCCGTCTGACCGCCGACCCGGCGCGGCCGCACCGCTCACCCCCGCCGACCCGGCGCGTCTGCACCCCTCGGGGCTCCCGACCCGGTGCAGATGCGCCGGGTCGGCGCCTTCTCGCGTGTGGGCGTGGACCCATCGGGTACAACGGACGCCATGGCCGCCCAGCGCACAGACACCGACGAGCCCGTCGGCACCGCCCTGGGCGGGCAGCGACCGGTCAGGCCCGGGTCCTTCCGTGACCGGGTGCGCCGCCGTCCGGTCCTCGGCCGGCTGTGGCGGGCCGGGGTGTTCCTCGCGGGTCTGGTCTGCATCGCCGCCGGCGGCGCGCTGGTCGTGCTGCCCGGACCGCTCACGATCCCGCCGATCGTGCTCGGGCTGTGGATCTGGTCGACCGAGTTCGAGTGGGCGCACCGGTTCTTCGTCAAGGGCAAGGAGAAGGGGCTGGAGGCGTGGCGGCAGGCCCAGCGGCACCCGGTCAGCTCCACGGTGGTGACGGTGGGCGGCCTGGTGCTCGCCGGTGCGGTGATCTGGGCGGTGCTGCACTACGACCTCGTCGCCCGAGCCAAGGACGCCGTCGGGCTCTCGTGAGCATCCCCTCGACCCGGCCACCAGTCCACTGATCCCCTAGGAGCTCCGATGACCCAGAACCTGGCGGCCGCCTCCGGCACCTTCCCGCTCGGCGGCGACCTACCCGTCGTACGCCTCGGCTACGGCACCATGCAGCTGCCCGGGGAGGGCGTGTGGGGACCCCCGCGTGACAGGGAGGCCGCGCTCGAGGTGCTGCGCCGCGCGGTCGAGATCGGCATCACCTTCTTCGACACCGCGGACTCCTACGGACCCGAGGTCGCCGAGGACCTGCTGCGCGAGGCGCTGCACCCTTACCCCGACGACCTCGTGATCGCGACCAAGGCCGGGCTGACCCGCCAGGGCCCGGGCATCTGGACGCCGGTCGGTCGCCCGGCCTACCTGCGTCAGCAGTGCGAGCTCTCACTGCGTCGCCTCGGAGTCGAGCGCATCGACCTCTTCCAGCTGCACCGCATCGACCGCGAGGTGCCGCTCGAGGACCAGGTCGGCGAGCTGCGGAAGCTGCAGGACGAGGGCAAGATCCGCCACATCGGGCTCTCGGAGGTCAGCGTCGAGCAGCTCGAGGAGGCTCTGAAGACGGCGACCATCGTCTCGGTGCAGAACCTGTTCAACCTCGCGAACCGGGACGCCGAGCCGCTGCTCGAGCGCTGCGAGCGGCACGAGATCGGCTTCATCCCCTGGTTCCCCCTGGCCACCGGCGAGCTGTCGAAGGAGAACGGGCCACTGGCCGACGCCGCGCGTCAGCACGACGCCACACCGTCGCAGCTGGCGCTCGCGTGGCTGCTTGCGCGCTCGCCGGTGATGCTGCCCATCCCCGGCACGTCCAGCCTCGAGCACCTGGAGTCCAACACCGCCGCGGCCGGCATCGAGCTGAGCGCCGCCGAGCTCGAGGCGCTCTCCGCGGCCGTCTGACGCCGTCGGCGGTCACGAGCTCTGGCAGCGTGGCCTCGAGCGGGGCGACGTACGCCCCGCCATCGACGCGGACACCGTGACGGCCGGCCGATCGGCCCCACGTGCTGGGACCGGTGGCCGGCCACCCGGACAACCGAGAGGACTGACATGCGATACGCGAAGCTGGGCAGCACCGGGCTCGAGGTCTCGGCCATCACCCTGGGCTGCATGAGCTGGGGCGACCCCTCCCGCGGCGGCCACCCGTGGGTGCTCGACGAGGACGCCGCCCGCACGATCATCAAGGACGCCCTCGAGGCGGGCGTCAACGTCCTCGACACGGCCAACGTCTACTCGGCCGGCAGCAGCGAGGAGATCACCGGACGGGCACTGCGCGACTTCGCCGACCGCGAGGACGTGGTCCTGGCCACCAAGGTCTTCAACCGCATGCGGCCCGGACCGAACGGCGCCGGGCTCTCCCGCAAGGCGATCCTCCAGGAGATCGACGCCAGCCTCGCCCGGCTCGGCACCGACTACGTCGACCTCTACCAGATCCACCGGTGGGACCCCACCACGCCGATCGAGGAGACCATGGAGGCGCTGCACGACGTGGTGAAGTCGGGCAAGGCCCGCTACATCGGCGCCTCCTCGATGTACGCGTGGCAGTTCGCCAAGGCACAGCACGTCGCCGAGGCGCACGGGTGGACGAGGTTCGTGTCCATGCAGAACCACTACAACCTGCTCTACCGCGAGGAGGAGCGCGAGATGCTCCCCCTGTGCGCCGACCAGGGCGTCGGCGTGATCCCGTGGAGCCCGCTGGCGCGCGGCCGGCTGACCCGCGACTGGGACACCGAGACCGCCCGGGCCGAGACCGACGAGTTCGGGTCTCGCCTCTACCGCGACGAGGACCGCGCGACGGTGGAGAAGGTCGCCGCCGTCGCCGAGCGTCGGGGCGTGTCCCGCGCCCAGGTGGCGCTCGCCTGGCTGATGGCCCAGCCCGTGGTGACCTCCCCGATCGTCGGGGTCACCAAGCCCGGGCACCTCTCGGACGCGGTCGCGGCCGTCGACCTCGAGCTGAGCGAGGACGAGCTGGCCGAGCTGGGCGCGGACTACGCGCCGCACCCCGTCGCCGGGCACAGCTAGGGCGTCTCCCAGGGTCGCCGAGGCGTCTTGTTCTGCGCGCGACGGCGAGTGATCGGGCGACCCGCGGGTACCTCCTCGGTCCCGCACCCGACAGGAGGACAGGCGATGCGTGCACTCACATGGCAGGGGAAGAGGGACGTCCGGGTCGAGGACGTCCCGGACCCGAGGATCGAGCAGCCCACGGACGCGGTCATCCGGGTCACGTCCACCGCGATCTGCGGCTCCGACCTGCACCTCTACGAGGTTCTCGGGCCCTACCTGAAGCCCGGCGACGTCCTGGGCCACGAGCCGATGGGCGTGGTGGAGGAGGTCGGCAGCGAGGTCCAGCACATCAAGGCCGGCGACCGGGTGGTGGTGCCGTTCAACATCTCCTGCGGCCACTGCTGGATGTGCTCGCGCGGCCTGTTCGCGCAGTGCGAGACCACCCAGAACAGGGAGACCGGCAAAGGTGCCTCCCTGTTCGGCTACACCTCCCTCTACGGGTCGGTGCCCGGCGGGCAGGCGGAGTACCTGCGCGTGCCGCAGGCCCAGTTCGGTCCGGTCAAGGTGCCCGAGGGGCCGCCGGACCAGCGGTTCCTCTACCTCTCCGACATCCTGCCCACCGCGTGGCAGGGCGTGAAGTACGCCGACGTACCCGAGGGCGGGACGTTGGCGGTGATCGGGCTCGGTCCCGTGGGCCAGCTCGCCGCCCGCATCGGCCGCCACCTCGGCTGCGAACGCGTCATCGGCGTCGACCTCGTCCCGGAGCGGCTGGCGCTCGCCGCCAAGCACGGCGTCGAGACCCTCGACATGCGGGACGTGCACGGGGAGGACAACGTTGCCGAGGCGCTCATCGAGATGACCGGTGGACGCGGCCCCGACGGCGTCATGGAGGCCGTGGGCATGGAGGCGCACGGCTCCCCGGTGGGCAAGCTCGCGCACGCCATGGTCGGGATGCTGCCGGACAAGGCCGCGCGGCCGATGGTGGACAAGATGGCGGTAGACCGCATGGCCGCGCTGCGCACCGCGATCAAGGCCGCCCGACGCGGCGGCACCGTCTCCATCAGCGGGGTGTACGGCGGCGAGGTCGATCCCCTGCCGATGATGGAGATGTTCGACCGCGGGCTGACGCTGCGCATGGGACAGTGCCACGTCAAGCGCTGGATCGACGACCTGCTGCCCCTCGTCTGCGACGACGCCGACCCGCTGGGCACCGAGGACCTCGCCACGCACGTCCTCGGGCTGGAAGAGGCGCCGCACGGCTACGAGATCTTCCAGAAGAAGCAGGACGACTGCATCAAGGTCGTGCTGACGCCCTGATCCCCCGCGGCCCCTCCTTCAGGCGGCCGTGCTGCGGGGTGCGGTCGGGGGTCGTGGGCCGGGGGCATCGGTCCCGACTGCCTCACCGGTGACCGGGCCTGGTGGTGCGGCTGGTGGTGTGCCGGGTTGTCGGGGGACGGGGCTGGTGTAGGCGTGTCCGGTGGGTGTGGTGGTCGTGATGATGCCGTCGGGTCCGGGTCGGGCGGTCCAGCCGGGGGTGGTCTTGACGTAGTTGCAGGCCTCGCACAGGCCCTGGGCGTTGGCGGCGGTGGTCTGTCCACCGTCGTGGACCTCCACGACGTGGTCGACGTGGCGGGCCGGGG
>JAICKK010000049.1 GCA_025927955.1 Nocardioidaceae bacterium | reverse complement strand
GTGCACGGCTCATGGCGGGGTCCCAGGAGGGCGCCACCGTAGAGGAAGTCGAGCTTGAAGTAGTCGTAGCCCTGCGCGCGCAGGCCGGTGAACACGTGGTGCAGGTGGGCCTGGACGCCGGGATGGGTGAGGTCGAGCCCGAGCAGGGGTTGGTCCCAGTTGTGGCCGGCGTCGCCGAGGAGCCAGTCGGGGTGCTCGCGGGCCAGGGCGCTGTCGGCGCCGGCGATGAAGGGTGCCAGCCAGATGCCTGCACGACGTCCACCGTCGCGGATCCGCGCGGCGAGCGCCTCCGTCGAGGAGAACCGGTCGGACAGGGCGAGCCAGTCGCCGATCCCGGCCTCCCACCCGTCGTCGACCTGCACCACGTCGACGGGCAGGTCGAGGGCCTCGATCGCCTCGAGGTTCTCCACGATGTCGCTCTCGGTGACCTCGAGGAAGTAGTGGTACCACGAGCACCACACGGTCGGCGCCGGTCGCAGGGCCACGCCCATGGTGGCGCCGAGACGCTCCCCGAGCCGTGCGAGTGCCTGGTTCAAGGTGCCCGGGACCCGGTCGACACGGACGGGCCCGTCCGCGGTCACCTCGAGGGTGCGACCGGTCAGCCGGGCGCGGATCGAGGGGACCCGGGCGGCGGGCGTCTGGGCGCTGTACACGCGGACCGGCTCGTCCTGCCCGGGGTCGACGACGAGGAGACCCTCTGCCTGGAACCCTTCCTGGGGTGCCGGCACCTCGGGCCGGAAGCGCATGCTCAGCTGCCACGCGTGCGCCGGGCGCGCCGAGGTCGCCGCCGCGGGGTAGCAGGCGGTGGGGCTCCAGCTCTGCCACCCGTGCTCGTACACCCTGGCGGTCGCGACGTCCGGCAGCTCGACCTCGTCGACCTCGTGCCCGGGCATGATCGTCTCGTGGTCGCTGCTCACAGGGCCAGGTCCACGTCCTGCGGCGCCCCGCCCTGCTCGGCGGAGGCGCGGGCGGCGGCGACGAGGCGGAGGGAGGCGAGGTTGTGCCGGGCCGAGTTGTACGGCTCCCTGTCCTCGTCGACCGCGCGGAGGAGCTCGCCCATGGTCCCGGCGAAGCCGTCCACGAACCAGGCTCCCTCCAGGCGGTAGGTCGTCGTGGTGTCTCCCCTCTCCAGGCTGAGGAAGTCGCGGCCCAGGATGCTTCCGCGAATCGTGCCCTCGGTGCCGTGGATCCAGAAGGGGCAGGACGGGGTGCGGGTCCGGGCGTCACCCACGACCCGGATCAGCGCCGTGGCCCCGTCCCGGCAGCCGACCTGGACGGTGGCCGACCAGGGGTTCTTCGCCGTGTCCGGCTGCGCGGGCACCCGCTCGTCACGTGCCTGCACCACGTCCACATGGTTGTCGTCGAGCCAGCATCGCGTGATGTCGAGCCAGTGCACGAGGTAGTCCGAGATGAGCATGTGGGGGATGTCGTCGAAGTGGGTGCCGGTGATCGGTGGCAGCGGCTTGTCGAGCAGGTGAGTGACGCCCACGACCTCGCCCACCGCACCGTCCTGGACGAGGAGCGTGGCCAGCCGCCACACGGGTGCCCAGCGCGCGTTCTGGTTGACCGCGATGCGCACGCCGGCAGCGTCCGCCTTGGCCAGAACGGGTTCGAGGGTCTCGGGCTCGTCGGTGAGGGGCTTCTGGGCCAGGACGTGCTTGCCGGCGTCCACTGCCGCCTCGAGCCAGCGGCGGCGGTGCTCGACGCGGGTCGCGAGGTCGACCACGTCCACCCGAGGGTCGGACAGCAGCTGCTCGGGAGAGTCGTAGGCCCGGCCGATGAACGGGAACGCGGCCCGCGCACGCCGGACCGACTCGGGGGACCGGCTCCACACCCCGACGACGTCGAGCTGGTGCTCGGCGTACGCCGGGAGGTGGGCCGTGCGGGCGATGTCGCCGCAACCGAGGATGGCGATGCCGTGCCCGGAGCCGGGCGGGACCTGCGGGCGGTAGTCGGGCACCGTCGGGTCGAGGTAGGTCATGGGGTGTCCTCCGGGTCGGTCTCGGCGTCCAGGACCAGGGCCGCGGTCCAGCTGAACAGGCGGGTGCCGTGCGGGCTGCCGGTCCACGGGTCGACGTACTCCGGGAAGGCGTGGCCGAGCGCCAGCCGGCTCATGTTCCGTCGGAGCGCGTCGGCCTCGTCGTGCGCACCCAGGCCCCGCAGGCTCCGCATCAGCATCCAGGTCGTGTTGAACCACGCCGGTCCGCGCCAGTAGGCGGCGGGGTCGGCGTCCGGCCGGGTCAGGTCGTACGACGGGACCATGACGGTCTCGCCCAGCCGGAAGCCCGGGCCCCTCAGGGTGGCCAGCAGCTGCTGAGCGGTCGGGAGGCCGGGGAGCAGCAGCGGCAGCAGACCAGCCACCGACCTGGGGGCGAGGCGCTCGCCGGTGCGGATGTCGCGGGCCAGGTACATCCCCGCCTCCGCGTCGAACAGCCCGTGCAGCGCCTCGGCGATCGCCCGAGCCCGCCGGTGATGCGGGAACGGGTCCGCGCCGAGCTCGGACGCGATCTCGGCGAGAGACGTCTCCGAGAGGCACCACAGGGCGTTCATCCCGACGTCCTCCACCAGGAACGGGAAGTCCGCGTCGGCGTCGTCGCATGCCGCGCGCCGGTACCGGTCGGCGAGGTAGACGTAGCGCCCGTACTCGGCGTTGCTGGGTCGTTCCGAGGCGTCCGCATGCCGGAGGTCGGGTCGAGTGAGCTCCAGGTCGTGGCGAGGGACGCCGGACAGCGGGAGGTCCCACGCCGGGGAGTTGTCCATGCCGGTCTCCCACGGATGGACCGCGGCGAGCAGACCCGACCCACCGCGGTCGCGCCGGGTCCGCAGGTACTCGTGCCAGCGGTGCAGCACCGGGTAGGTGCGTTCCAGGAACCCCGTGCGCCGCGACTCCTGGGGGTCCGACCGGTGCACCGCCCACACGGCCCACGCGTGGTTGGGCGGCTGGATCAGGCCCGCGGTGGGCACGGCGGGCGCCTCCGGCAGGTCGCCGCTGCGCCAGAACCGGGGACCGGGGAAGTACGCGTCGTCGTCGAGACCGGTGCTGAACACGATCTGCGGCAGCCGGCCGTCCTGCCACTGGGCCGCGAACAGCGACTCGAGCTCCTGCTGCGCGCGGCGTGCCGAGAGGTGACGGAGCCCGAAGGCGATGAAGGCGGAGTCCCAGCTCCACTGGTGCGGGTACAGGCCGCCGGCGGGCACGGTGTGCCGCCCGCGCCAGTTCCTCTCCAGGATGTCGCTCGCCGCCAGGCGCAGCGTCGGGTCTGTCATCGGTACCGTCTCATGGCGTGTGGGGTCGGGACTGCCTCTGGCCTCAGGAGTGCCTCAGAACCGCAGGAGGACCTGCAGCGCGTCCTGGGGGTGCCGGTCGAGGAGCTCGAACGCGGAGGCGACCTCCCCGAGCGGGAAGCGGTGGCTGACCAGCTCCAGGACGTCGGGCCCGCGACCGGTCAGCTCGGCCATGACCGTCTCGGTCAGACGCTCTCGGGTCCACCGGCCCTGCAGGTGCCGGGGCACCGCCCCGATCTGGGAGGCGACGACCGCCACCCGGTTGTGGTGGAACTCCTCCCCGAGCCGCAGCGCGCCGGCCGGCCCCTGGTAGAAGCCGGCCGCCACCACCAGCGCGTCGGGGCCGGCGATGCGCGTCGCCTCGTGCAGCGCGGCATAGGAGCCGGACAGCTCGATCACAGCGTCGGCTCCCCGGCCCGCCGTACGGCTGCGGACCATGGCGGCCACCTCGGGACCCGGCGCGACCGCCTCCACCGCGCCGAAGCGAAGCGCCTGCCGCCGCCGGCTCTCGATCCCGTCGACGGCGACCACGTGCGCGCCGCTGCGGGCGGCGAACGCGGTGCCCAGCAGGCCGATGACCCCTTGCCCCAGCACCACGACCGTCGAGCCGAGGCCGCACTGGGACGCGAGCACCGCGTTCAGGGCCACCGACCCGACGCGCGCGAAGCAGCCGACCTCGGGGGCCACCCCGCCGGGCAGCAGCTGCCGGGCGGCGAGCGCAGCGTCCATGACGGTCTCGCTGCGGTGCCCCCAGATGCCCCACACGACGTCGCCCGGGCGCAGCGCGGCGTCGGACCCGGGGCCGACCTCCACCACCTCGCCGACCTCGGAGTAGCCCCACCCTTCGAGCGGGTAGCCGGGCTCGAGGCCTTCGCGTGCGTTGAACAGCCTGGCTGCCGGGTCCCACTGGGAGGTGACGTAGGGGTTGGTGCCGCGGTAGGCCGTGAGCTCGGTGCCGGCGGACACGCCGGAGAACAGGGTGCGGACCCTGACCTGGCCCGGGCCGGTCTGCACCGGCGCGGTGGTCGCGACGCCGACCCGGTAGGGAGCCTCGAACTGGACGACCTCAGGCATCGCGCACCCTCCTCGACGTTGGCAGACTGGCGGTCACTATAGGGCAAGACAGTTTGCAAGATAAGTATTGCGTCTATGCAAAAGGTCTGATCCAATGCGTCGGTACGTTCCTTCGAGAGGAGTCCCTGATGAGGCGCAGTCGCCGGGTAGGCGTCGCAGTACTTTCCGCACTGGCGCTGGCGGCCGGTGTCGCCGGCTGCGGTTCGGGGGGCAGCTCGGGCGGCAGCAGCTCGAAAGGCATCACGGTGTGGAGCCTGGAGAACCAGCCCGACCGCTTCGCCACCACCAAGCAGATCGCCGCGGCCTTCACCAAGAAGACCGGCGTCCAGGTCAAGGTGGTGGCCATCGACGAGCAGCAGTTCCCGCAGCTGATCGCGACCGCGGCGGAGTCCGGGAAGCTCCCCGACGTCATGGGCGCTCTCTCGCTGGGCGACGTCCGGCAGGTCGACCAGCAGAAGCTGCTGGACACCGACGCGGCGGCCAAGGTGATCTCCGACCTCGGCGCAGGGACGTTCACGAAGTCCGCGCTGGCGCTCAGCCGCGACGGCTCCCGCCAGCTCGAGGTGCCCTCCGACGCGTGGGCGCAGATCCTCGTCTACCGCAAGGACCTGTTCGCGAAGGCGGGTCTCCAGCCGCCGACGACCTACGCCGCCCTCGAGCACGCCGCGGCCGCCCTCACCAAGAGCGGCCAGGAGGGCATCACCTTGGCCACGGATCCCGCCGACACCTTCACTGAGCAGTCGTTCGAGTCCCTGGCGCTGGGCAACGACTGCCAGCTGGTCGACGGCTCGGGCAAGATCACGCTGGACAGCCCGCAGTGCGCCGCGACGTTCAAGCTCTACGGGGACCTCGCGCAGAAGTACTCCCCCAAGGGCACCCAGACCGTCGACACCACCCGCGCGTCGTACTTCGCCGGCAAGTCGGCGATGGTGCTCTGGTCCACCTTCATCCTCGACGAGCTCGCCGGCCTCCGCAACGACGCGCTGCCGACGTGCCCCCAGTGCCAGAGCGACAAGCAGTGGCTGGCCAAGCACAGCGGCATCGTGACGGACATCGCCGGCCCGGACGCCTCGGGGAACGGCGGCGGCTACGGCGAGATCGGCGGCTGGACCGTCAGCAGCACGGCCAAGAAGAGCCAGGCGGAGAAGTTCATCGAGTACATGATGTCCACCGGCTACACCAAGTGGCTCGGCATGGCGCCCGAGGGCAAGTTCCCGGTGCGCACGGGCCCCCAGCCCGGCAGCAACCAGTACGTCCAGGCCTGGAGCCACCTCAAGGCGGGCGTCGACACGAAGGCGACGCTGTCCTCGATCTACGACGCCAGCACCATGAGGTCCATCACCGGCGTCACGCAGGCGATCGCGAGGTGGGCGCTGCCCGAGGGACAGGGCAAGCTCCTCGGTCCTCTCGTCGCCCAGAACACCCTGGCCAAGGTCGTCGCCGCTCTGGGCAACGGCTCGGCGACCCCGTCGCAGGCCCAGCAGCAGGCACAGCAGGACGTGCAGAAGATCGAGGAATCGGTGAAGTGAGCGCCTCCAGCGCACTGACCCGGCCACGACGGCGGCGGCGCAACAGCGCCGCCGCCCGGGCCAACCGTGACGGCCTGCTCATGGTCGGCCCGACGGTGGTCATCGTGGTGGCGGTCGTGGTGCTCCCGGTGCTGTGGAACGTCGTGCTGTCGTTCCAGAGCCTCAGCCTCGTCCAGATCCACACCTCCGGCATCTTCGGCGAGTTCACCCTGGACAACTTCACCAAGGTCCTCGCCGACCCGGACTTCTGGGCCAGCCTGCGGACCACCGTGATCTACGCCGTCGGCGGCACCGCCGGCTCCATCGCCCTCGGCCTCGTGGCGGCGCTCGCGCTGCGGCGCAGGTTCCCGGGCCGCGGCGTCGTACGGGCCGCGATGCTGCTGCCCTACGTGGCACCGGTGGTCGCGGTCGCCTTCGTCTGGCAGATGATGCTGAACTCGCAGTTCGGGGTGGTCAACATCTGGGGCCAGAAGCTGCTCGGATGGAACGGTCCCGTCGACTTCCTGGGCCAGGCGCCCTACGCGCTGGTGACCGTGATCGCGTTCGAGATCTGGCGCTACTTCCCCTTCGCGTTCCTGTTCATCACCGCGAGGCTGCAGGCGGTCCCGGGCGACATCGAGGAAGCCGCCCTCGTGGACGGTGCCACGCCGACGCAGCGGTTCGCCTACGTGCTCCTTCCCCAGCTGGCGAACGTCATCGCGCTGCTGAGCGTGCTGCGGTTGATCATGAACTTCAACAAGTTCGACGACGTCTACCTGCTCACCGGTGGTGGCGCGGGCACCGACGTGGCGGCGGTGCGGGTCTACGACTACCTGACCGGCCAGTTCGACGTCGGAGGGGCCGCCGCGCAGGCGCTCGTCCTGGCCGCCATCCTCGTCGGGTTCCTGCTCATCTACGTGAAGTTCTTCGTGCGCAAGGAGGTGGACGCGTCGTGACCCGTCTCGCGGTCGAGGAGAGGACGCTGACCGTGCTGCGCTGGCTGGTCATCGCCTTCCTCCTCGTCATCACGGTCTTCCCCTTCTACTACATGCTGGTCCTCAGCTTCGTCCCGATCGAGCAGCTGCTGCTGCACCCCTCGAGGATCTACGTGACGGCCGGCGAGTTCACGCTGGGCACCTACCACCAGGTCCTGGCGTCGGTGCAGGACGGCGGCCAGGGGTTCGCCGGGTTCCTGCGCAACTCCGCAGAGGTCGCCGTCGCCACGGTGGTCGTCAGCCTGGTCGTGTCGATCCCCGGCGCGTACGCCATCGCGCGGCTGAGGTTCTTCGCCCGACGGCAGGTCAGCGCACTGTTCCTCGCCGTCTACATGTTCCCGGCGATCGTGCTGGCCATCCCGCTGTTCGTCGCCTTCGCCAAGCTGGGGCTCGTCGAGTCGCTGGTCGGCCTGACGATCGTCTACGTGGTCCTCACCGTGCCGGTCTCCATCCACATGCTGCGCCAGTACTTCGAGACCATCCCGGAGAGCATCGAGGAGGCGGCGGCGCTGGACGGGGCGGGCAGGATAGCCACGATGCTGCGGATCACGCTGCCGCTGGCGATCCCGTCGATCATGTCCACGGGCCTGTACGTCTTCATGATCGCCTGGAACGAGTTCCTCTTCGCCCTGCTTCTGCTGACCCCGCGCCGCGACCTGTGGACCGTGTCCCTGGGTCTGGCGCAGCTGTCGAACGGGATCGAGGTGCCCAAGACCGTCCTGATGGCGGGGTCGGTGATCCTCACGGTGCCGATCGTGCTTCTCTACGGGCTGGCGGAGCGAGCGCTCACCGAGGGACTCACGACGGGCGCCGACAAGGGCTGAGGCAGGATGGGTCGCACCATGGCACCGGCTGGACCAGGCGACATCCTCCATCTCATCCGCGAAGGGGCGGTCTCGACCCGCAGGGACATCACGACCGCCACGGGACTGTCCCGGGTGACCGTCGCGCAGCGGGTCGACGCGCTGCGGGGGGCCGGGCTCGTCTACGAGTCCGGGCCCGACGAGTCCACCGGCGGGCGTCGGCCGGCCAGGCTGAGCCTGAACCAGGACCACGGCCTGATCCTGGCCGCCGTGCTCGACACCACCCACGCGGAGCTGACGGCGAGCAACCTGGCGAACGAGGTGATCGCCACGCGCCACCGCGACATCAACATCGCCGACGGGGGTGCCGCGGTCCTGGACCGGGTCATGGACGGGTTCCGGGGGCTGCTCAGGCAGTGCAAGCGGCACGGGAGCAGCCGCGTGGACGGAGTAGGGCTCAGCGTGCCCGGTCCGGTGGACCCGCGCACCGCGCGGGCCAGCCAGCCGCCGTTGATGCCCGGCTGGGACGACTACGACGTCACCGGGCACATCCAGAGGGCCTTCGACGTGCCGGTCGTGGTGGAGAACGACGCCAACGCGACCGCGCTCGGCGAGCACGTGTCCCACCATCGCGACGCCAGCCCCCTCGCGCTGATCAAGGTCTCCACCGGCATCGGGTGCGGCATCGTGGTGAACGGCTGCATCCTCACCGGTGTCGACGGCGGATCGGGCGACATCGGCCACGTCCGTCTGGACGGCCACGACGACGCGGTGTGCACCTGCGGGTCGCGGGGATGCCTGGCCGCCGTCGCCAGCGGACGGGCGGTCGCCGCGCGGCTCTGCGGGCTGGGCAGGTCGACGTCCTCCGGGTCCGACGTCCGCAAGCTGCTCCAGCAGGGCGACGTCGAGGCCGGGCAGCTGACCCGCGAGGCCGGACGGCACATCGGTCGCATCGCCTCGACGCTGGTCTCCCTGATCAACCCCGGCGTCCTGGTGATCACCGGCGACCTCGCCTCGCCGGCGCTGCTCGCCGGCATCCAGGAGAGCATCTACGAGCTCTCCCTGCCGCGGGCCGTCCGGCACCTGCGGGTCACCTTGGGCGGACTGGGGGAGAGCGCCGCGCAGGTGGGCCTCACCCAGATGGTGGCCGACAAGGTCCTCGACCCCGCAGCCGTCGACGCACAGCTGGGCCACCAGCAGGACCGTCGCGGCCAGCCGTCGACCCGCCGCTGGTAGCGCCGTCGCGAAGGTCGACGATTGACCTCAGGTCCCGCAGCCGGCTGCCGATCGACCGAACATGCACGAGCTCGTGGCCGAGGACCGGGAAGTACTGGGCGACATCGCTCGCTGGATCGGCGACCGCCTGAGCGACCGTGCGGCCGAGACGGCCCCGGGGTCGGCGCCCGGCCTGCCCGTCGTCACGGCCGAGGGCGTGGGCACGGCTGCCGCCTGGACCAGCCTGCGCGACGCGATCCTGCCGACCGGGTTTCCGACCGACCACCCGAGGTACCTGGCCTTCGTCGGCGGGGCGCCGACGCCGGCGGCGGTCCTGGTCGACGCGGCGCTGTCCGCGGCCGCCGTGTACGGCGGCAGCGAGCTCGAGGCCGGCGCCGTGGTCGCCGCCGAGCGCGCCGCCATCCGCTGGCTGTGCGACCTCGTCGGCCTCCCGCAGGGCGCGCACGGCACGTTCGTCAGTGGCGGCTCGACCGCCAACCTGAGCGCGCTGGTGGCCGCGCGGCACGGCCGGCAGGCGCCGGACGGTCGACCGCCCGGCGTCGTCGTCGCGGGCGCCTCGGCGCACTCCTCGGTGCGGTCGGCCGCGGCCATCATGGGCTGTCGCGTCGCGGTCGCCGGCTCTCCCGACACACCACTGACCGGTGCCGACCTGGAGCCGGTCCTCGATGCGCTGGATCCCGCCGACGTCGTCGCCGTCGTCGCCAGTGCGGGGGCGACCAACACCGGCGCGGTCGACCGGCTCGACGAGATCGCGGGCACCTGCGGCCGCCACGGGACCTGGCTGCACGTCGACGCGGCGTACGGCGGGGCCGCGCTGCTGGCGCCGGCTCGGCGCGGCCTGTTCCGGGGCATCGACCTGGCCGACTCGGTGACGATCGACCCGCACAAGTGGCTGTTCACGCCGTTCGACTGCGCGGCCGTGATCTACCGCGACCCGGCTCTCGCGCGTGCGGCGCATCGACAGTCCGCGCACTACCTGGACGCGACCCTGGCCGACGACGCCGACAACCCGGCGGACTACGCCGTCCACCTCACCCGGCGCGCGCGAGGCGTCCCCCTGTGGGCCTCGCTGGTCGCGAACGGCACCGATGCCTACGTCGACGCGGTCGAGCGCTGCCTGGAGACAGCGACGTACGCCGCCAAATGGATCGACGCCAGCGACGAGCTGGAGCTCGTCACCGAGCCGCAGCTGTCCGTGGTGCTCTTCCGCCGCCGCGGCTGGCAGGCCGAGGACTACGTCCGCTGGTCGAAGCAGGCGTGGCGCAGCGGCCTGGCTCTGGTCACGCCGACGAGCCTCGCCGGTGAGGTCGTGCTGCGGCTGTGCTTCGTGAACCCGGTCACGTCGCCAGATGACGTCGACCTCGTCCTCGGCAGCCTGCTGGGCCCGGCGGACCGGCATCACGCCGTCGCCCGTCGTACGAATCGTGTCGCGGCACTCAGGAGTAGCCGTTCCCTGCCGACATGACACGTGAGGACTCAGGTGGGGGACGATGAGACGCACGACGACCAGGACCACGGAAGGCTCGCGCCTCTCGTCACTGCATCGAGCCGTGGCCATCCTGCCGTGGACGGTGCTCGCCGCAGGGTTCGTGACCGACCGGATCGCCGCGTCGACCGGCGCCCAGGCGGGCCAGACCATCGTCGTCACCACGTTGGCCGTCTTCTTCCCGTCGCTGGTGCTCCGGCTGGCGCTGGCCATCCGGCTCCACCCGGCGCGCCGAACGGCTCTCGTCCTGCTTCTCGGCGCTGTCCTCGCCTGGTCTCTCGGCTCGATGTCGGTCACGGCGGCGAGCCTGGAGGAGCAGACGCACTTCCCGGCCCCGGGTGAGTGGCTCTTCCTGCTGTCCTACATCGGCATGGCCGGCTACCTCATGCTGGACGTGGACCGCAAGCAGCTGCGGCCCTCTGCCGGGTGGCTGGACATCGCGGTGATCTGCGGTGGCACCTCCTGCCTGTCGTCCCTGCTGCTGGTGGCACCGGTTCGGATCGCCTCCGGTCAGGAGGGCCTGCCGCTGCTGCTGGCCGTGGTCTACCCGCTCGCGGACACGATGCTGGCGCTGGTGGTCCTCGGGCAGGCCCTGATGAGGGCGCGCACCGACCGCCGGAAGTCGGTCATGTTCGGTGCCGCCTTCCTCCTGCTGGCGGCCGCCGACTCCAGCTTCGCCCTCCAGGTCTCGGCCCCGACCTATCACTTCGGCACCCTCAGCAACACGCTGTGGGGCGGCTCGTTCGCGGTCATGGTCGCGGCAGCCTGCCGGCCCGAGCGCTCGGCCATCAAGGTCATCCCCAAGACGTCCGGCACCAAGCTGGTGGTGGGCGCCGGAGTGATCGCCCTGGCCGTCCTGACGCTCCGGCCCGAGGACACGCTCGCCTACTACATCGTGCCCCCGGCAGTGCTCACCCTGACGGCTGCTGCCGCTCGGATGGCACTGGCACTGCGGGACGCCAACCGCGCCGCCGAGGCCTTCGCACTGTCGCTCACCGACGACCTGACCAAGCTGCCGAACCGGCGCGCGATCCGCGCCCGCCTCAAGGAGGGCATCGGCGACCACGAGCCGCTGGCCCTGATGCTCCTGGACCTCGACGGCTTCAAGGAGGTCAACGACGCGCTCGGCCACCACGCCGGCGACATCGTGCTGAGGTTCGTGGCCGTGCGGATGCGCGAGGCGGTCGCCCCCGACGTCATGGTCGCGCGACTCGGCGGGGACGAGTTCGCCGTCCTGGTGCGCTCCAACGACGAGATCGAGCTCATGGAGATCGCGCAGCAGATCCTTGCCGAGCTCAGCAAGCCGGTCGTCGTGGACGGCATCGAGATCTGTCCTTCGGGTTCGGTCGGCATCGCCGTCGTCTCCGGCCAGGACCGGGAGGACAGCGAGGTGCTGCGCCGCGCGGACGTCGCCATGTACCAGGCCAAGGGGTCGCGCACGGGCGCCGCGCTGTACGACGCCCACCTCGACGAGTTCTCCCGCTCCCGGCTGCTGCTGGCCGAGGACCTGCGCAAGGGCATCGCGGAGGACCAGATCGAGGTCTGGTACCAGCCGCAGGTCGACGCCGCCACGATGCAGATCCACGCACTGGAGGCCCTCGTGCGCTGGCGGCATCCCACCGAGGGGGTGCTCAGCCCCGTCGCCTTCCTGCCCGCCGCGCGCCGCGGGGGCCTCATGGGCGCCCTGTCGGACAAGATCGCCCGGCTCGCCGTACGCGACCTGCACCGGCTCCTCGAGGCCGGGCTCGACCTCCGGGTGGCCGTCAACTGCGCGCCGCCGGAGCTGCTCAGCCACACCTTCCTGCCGCGGCTCTACGCGTCCCTGGAGGAGTGGGACGTGCCGGCCGACCACCTGGTCCTCGAGGTCA
Source organism: Nocardioidaceae bacterium (assembly GCA_025927955.1). GTDB lineage: Bacteria > Actinomycetota > Actinomycetes > Propionibacteriales > Nocardioidaceae > Nocardioides_B. The sequence continues at coordinate 8,530 of JAICKK010000049.1, read as the reverse complement.
CCGAGGACTCCTTCCTCGCCGACCCGCAACGCGCACGCAGCATCCTGCTGGACCTGCGCTCACACGGGATCCAGGTCTCCATCGACGACTACGGCACCGGCTTCTCCTCGCTGACCTACCTGCGCGACCTGCCGGTCCAGGAGCTGAAGATCGACCGCTCCCTGGTCCGCGACGTCGCCACCGACGAGCGCACCCGGATGATCGTCGCCTCGACCGTCCAGCTGGCGCACGCCCTCGACATGCGGACCGTGGCCGAGGGGGTCGAGGAGGCGGTCGACTTCGCCCAGCTCGTCGCCATGGGCATCGACGTCCTTCAGGGCTACCACATCGCCCGCCCGATGCCGGCGTCCGAGGTGGAGCAGTGGGTGCGCGACTGGACCACCACAGCCACCCTCCTCGGCGCCGTCCGCGAGGCCGACGACCCCGTGCACGGGGCCGGCCGGAACCGCAACGCCCACCGCGCCAGCCGGATCCTCGACTCCCCCCGAGCGCGCAGCAACCGCGCCAGAGAGACCTGACCACCTCCAGCCACGCACCAGTCAGGGACGCGACAGCACAGCCATGGATGGCCATACCTACAGGAGATCCCTCCATGAACGGCACGCCCCTGCGCTTCGTGCTCGACCCGGTCGGAGAGGAGCTGGCGGCGGCGCTCAGCTGCGAGGCCGAGGTCTTCTTGAAGACCTACGGCAACACCGTCGAGCAGCTGGCCCGCGAGTACGACCAGTACGCCGACTCGACCGGCTTGATGACCCTCCTGGACGAGAACGGCCGAGCGCTGGCGACCTGCCGCTTCATCGCGCCGGGCCGGGCGGGGCTCAAGACCCTCAACGACATCCGCCGCCCTCCGTGGAACGTCGACGGACTGAGGTCTGCGCGTGCCGCCGGCATCGACCCGACGAGAACCTGGGACATCGCGACCATCTCGGTCCGTTCCGGCTCCGGGCGCCGAAGCCTGGCCGCGGCGGCGCTGTACCACGGCATCATCGCCGCGGCCACCGCCAACCACATCCCCTGGGTCGTCATGATCATGGACTCACGCGCCCGGCGCCTGCTGTCGGCCTCGGGTCTGCAGACGCGCATCCTGCCCGGCACCACCCAGGGCGAGTACCTCGGCTCGCCCACGAGCACACCGCTGTGGGCCGACGTGCGAGAGACGCTGGACCTGCAACGCCAGACGGACCCCGAGGCCTACCGGCTGATCTACCAGGGCATCGGGCTCGACGGCATCACCTTGCCGACCGACTGGAACTGGCACCGGTCGAGCCTGACCTCACGGAACCCGGCCTACGCCTGAGGTCGACCTGACGGTCCAGGCGACGCCGACGACGGTCGTGTCGTCGGCGCGACGGCGTGCTCCGGCGACGGGACGCCAGGAGGCTCGCAGGCAAAATTTGGCACCTCCCATCTCCTCCAGTCACATCCGTCGCAGCCCGTCCACAGCCGTCGAAGTTTCTGGTTCCACGCCTTGACGAGAGTGCTCCATACTCCCCGGACGAACCAGGTCGGTCATCCACGAGGGCGGCCGACAGTCCGGGGGGACCATGAGCGTGACCCAGGCCGACGCGCGCGGCGAACTCGTCGAGACTCTCGACGCGACGCTGCGCGCTGCGGTGCGCGCGGAGGGGGTCGACCCGCAGCGGGAGGCGTCGGTCGTGCGCCGGCTGGCGGGCCAGGTGGTCGCTCACCACGACCAGCGCAGCCTCACCGGTGCGGTGCTGCCGGTCGACGACCACGACGCGATGGTCGAGGACCTGGTCGCGCGCGTCTCGGGCTTCGGGGCCGTGCAGCGCTACCTCGACGACCCGACCGTGGAGGAGATCTGGATCAACGACCCGAGCAGGGTGTTCGTGGCCCGGGCCGGGCGTCATGAGCTGACCTCGACGATCCTGAGCGCCGGGCAGGTCCAGGAGCTGGTGGAGAAGATGCTCAAGTCCAGTGGGCGGCGCATCGACCTGTCCCAGCCGTTCGTCGACGCCATGCTCCCGGGTGGGCACCGGCTGCACGTCGTGCTCGAGGGCATCACCCGTGGCTTCTCGGCCGTGAACATCCGCAAGTTCGTGGTCCGCGCGGCCAGGCTGCAGGACCTCGTGGGCCTCGGCAGCCTGACGGAGAAGGCGGCCTCGTTCCTCGACGCGTCGGTGCGGGCCGGCCTGAACATCGTGGTGGCGGGTGGCACTCAGGCGGGGAAGACCACCATGCTGAACTGCCTGGCCGCCAGCATCCCGGGACGCGACCGGGTGGTGTCGGTCGAGGAGGTCTTCGAGCTGCGGTTCACCCATCCCGACTGGGTGGCGATGCAGACGCGGCAGAGAGGCCTGGAGGGCACGGGGGAGATCCGGCTCCGCGACCTGGTCAAGGAGAGCCTGCGGATGCGGCCGTCGCGGGTCATCGTCGGCGAGGTCCGCGCCGAGGAGTGCCTGGACCTCCTGCTGGCGCTCAACGCCGGCCTGCCGGGCATGGCCTCGCTGCACGCGAACTCGGCGCGCGAGGCGCTCACCAAGATGTGTACGCTGCCGCTGCTCGCGGGCGAGAACATCTCGGCGCGCTTCGTGGTGCCCACGGTGGCGTCCTCGGTCGACCTGGTGGTGCACCTGGGGATCGGGGTCGACGGGGTGCGCCGCGTCGAGGAGATCGTGGGCGTGCCGGGGCGGGTGGAGAACGACGTCATCGAGACCGAGCCGCTGTTCGTACGGCGGGGGGCCCGGCTGGTCCGCACGCAGGGCATGCCTCCGCGAGCCGAGCGCTACGACCGGGTCGGGCTCGACGTCCGAGCGCTGCTGAACGGCGGGACCTGAGATGGGTGCGGTGCTCGGTCTGGGGGTCGGCGTGGGGCTGGTCCTCGTGTGGCTGGGGCTCACGACGCCGAGGGCGGTGGTGCGGTCGGCCGACCGGGTCGGTCGCACCCGCCAGCAGCTGGACCGGGCCGGCCTGGTCTCGACCAGCGTGGCCGGGTTCTGGAGTGTGTGCGCGGTCACCTCGCTGGTGGCGTTCGTCGCCATCCAGGTGGTCTCCCGGACCGCGACCGTGGCGCTCGCTTTCGCCGCACTCGCGGGATACCTTCCGGTCGCCGTGCTGGGCGGTCGCGCGCGACGACGCCAGCACGAGCTGGCTGAGGTGTGGCCGGAGGCCGTGGACAACCTGGCGTCCGCCGTACGGGCCGGGATGTCGCTGCCGGAGGCGCTGACCCAGCTCGGCCACCGCGGACCCGAGCCGCTGCGGGAGCCGTTCGTGGCCTTCGGGATCGACTACCAGGTCACCGGGCGGTTCACCGACAGCCTCGACCGCCTCAAGCTGCGCCTGTCCGATCCCGTCGGGGACCGGGTCGTGGAGTCCCTGCGGATCGCTCGCGAGGTGGGCGGCGGCGAGCTGGGAGGACTGCTGCGGAACCTGTCGGGCTTCCTTCGAGAGGACGCCCGGACCCGCTCGGAGCTGGAGTCGCGGCAGTCCTGGACGGTCAACGGTGCGCGCCTGGCGGTCGCCGCGCCCTGGCTGGTGCTGCTCATGTTGTGCTTCCAGCGACAGGTGATCGCCCGCTACGCCTCGCCGGCCGGCGTGGTGGTGCTCGCGACCGGTGCCGCCCTGTGCCTGGTCGCCTACCGGATGATGGTGCGCATCGGTCGGCTGCCGGTCGAGCGTCGGGTGCTCTCGTGACCGTCACCGTCGCAGGAGCGCTGCTGGGCGCGGTCACGGGCCTGAGCCTGGTCCTGGTGGTGGCTCGTGTGCTCGCGCTCCGCCGCCCCCTGCTGGCCGTCCGGGTGCTGCCGTACGTCCGCGACCTGCCGCAGGCCGCCACACCGGTGCTGTCCTCGGCTCCGAGCGGCGCCTTCGGCGCCCTGTTCGGGCCCATGCTGGCGTCCGCGGCCGACTCCCTGGAACGGGTGCTCGGCGGCAACGCGTCGATCCGTCGACGCCTGGAGCGCGCGAACCTGGCGACGACGGTCCAGGAGTTCCGGGTCGAGCAGGTGGTGTGGGGGCTGGCGGCGTTCGGCGTGGCCGCCGGCGTGTCGACGTTGGTGGCGCTGAGGGCGCCGAACCGCACGCTCCCGCTGCTGGTGCTGTGCGGCGTCGCGTTCGTGATGGGTGTGCTCCTGCGCGAGAACCGGCTGTCGGCCCAGGTCACCGAGCGGGAGCGCCGCATCCTGGCGGAGTTCCCGACGCTCGCCGAGCTCCTGGCCCTCGCGGTCGGCGCCGGCGAGGGGCCCGTCTCGGCGCTCGACCGGGTCGTCACCCGTTCCCGAGGCGCGCTGTCGACCGAGCTCGGCATCGTGCTGGCCGACATCCGCACCGGCACGCCCGTGTCGGCCGCGCTCGACGCGCTCGCCCGGCGCTCCGGCCTGCCGGTGGTGGCCCGGTTCGCCGAGGGGATGGCGGTCGCGATCGAGCGCGGCACGCCGCTCTCCGGCGTGCTCCATGCCCAGGCGGCCGACGTCCGGGAGGCGGGACGGCGGGCGCTGATCGAGTCCGGGGCGCGCAAGGAGGTCGCGATGATGGTGCCCGTCGTCTTCCTCGTCCTTCCGGTGACCGTGGTGTTCGCGTTCTGGCCCGGCGTCGTGGGCCTGCACCTGGCAACGCCATGACGACCCGCGGCAGCCCTGCGCCCCGCAGCTCGACGACCGTTGTCCGGCGACCTGCCGACCATCCGAGGGAGTGGTGATGACCCGCCTGATGCTGATGCTGACGACACTGAGCCTGTGGGCGCGCGAGCGCCGGCCGCGCGACGAGCGCGGTGACGTGCCCGGCTGGGTGCTGATCACCGTGATGACCGCCGGTCTGGTGGCCGCACTGTGGGCGGTGGCCGGGCCACAGCTGAGCCGGATGCTGAGCGACGCGCTCAGCTCGGTGCGCGGCTGAGCGATGCGCCGGGGGAGGGCGGCCGCGCAACGAGGCGCCGCGGTGGTCGACTTCGTGCTCGTCCTCGTGGTCCTCGTCCCGCTCTTCCTCGGCCTCCTCCAGCTCGCGCTTGTGCTGCACGTGCGCAACACGCTCACCGCGGCGGCCTCGGAGGGCGCGAGGTACGCCGCGACCGCGGACCAGCCGGTCGGGGCCGGCGCCGTGCGCACCCGCGAGCAGATCGCCGGTGCGCTGGCCGCACGGTTCGCGCGCGGTGTCAGCGCGCGCACCGCGTCGGTACGGGGCGCACCGGGCGTCGAGGTGGACGTGGTCGCGCAGGTGCCCCCGCTCGGGCTGTGGGGCCCGGCCGTCACCCTCCACGTGTCCGGCCACGCGGTCGAGGAGCAGGTCCCGTGAGACGCGGCCGCAACGAGCGGGGCACCGCCCTGATCGAGCTCACGTGGCTCTCGATCCTGCTGCTGGTGCCGCTGCTGTACCTCCTGCTCGCGGTCTTCGAGGTCCAGCGGGCGGCGTACGGCGTGAGCGCCGCGACCCGGGCCGCCGCCCGCGCCTACAGCCTGGCGCCCTCGCAGGCCGTGGCCGGTGCGCGGGCACGGGAGGCGGCGGCCGTCGCGCTCGCGGACCAGGGCCTCGGGCTGTCCGAGGGCAGCCTGCAGGTGCGGTGCGTGCCCACGCCGCACGACTGCCTCGCGCCCGGGTCGGTGATCGACGCCCGCATGGTCGTTCCGGTGCGCCTTCCGCTCGTGCCCGACGCGCTCGGCGCCAACACCCCCAGCATCCGCGTCGAGGCCGAGCACGAGGTGCCCTACGGCCCCTACCGGGAGGAGCGCCCATGAGCCGGCGCGGTGCCGGGAGGAGCCAGCGGGGGCAGACCTCGCTGCTCATCGTCGGGCTGGCGGTCGTGGTCCTGCTCATGGTCGGTGTGGTGGTCGACGCGTCGGCCGCCTACCTGCGCCGCTCGGGGCTCGACTCGCTGGCCGACGGCGCTGCGCTGGCCGCCGCCGAGGGGATCGAGGGCAGCCAGGTCTACCGGGGCGGTCTGGGGTCGCGCGCGGACCTCGACCCCGCTATGGCCAGGGGCTACGTCGTGGACTACCTGCGTGGCGCCGGCGCCGAGAGCCGCTTTCCGGGGCTGCGCTACGACGTCGCCGTCGGCCCCGACCGGGTAGTGGTCCAGGTGAGCGCGCCGCTCCGGCTCCCGATCGCGCTGCCGGAGGCGGGCCCAGGCACGGTCATCTCGGCCACCGCCGCGTCCTTCGTCGTGGTCGGTGACTGACCTCACCGGCATGTGGCCGACCTCACACGCAGCGCCCTTTACGGCCGCGAACCAGCAGGTGAGCGCCCGTCAGGTCCAGCCGGGCGAGCCGGGAGGACTGCCCTCGCACCGGTCGGTCCGTCCGCGGCGCCGCGACCCCGCTTGTGACCTGGCCGCGGGAGTGCTTGACTTCCTGCGGCAAGACGTAGTGGTCAAGCAGACGCCTCTACCCCGGGTCACTCCACGGAAAGCGGCGATGCACGTGACGATGACGCGCCCCGACGCGGCCTCCACCCCGACCGTCACCGAGGCGGCTCCCTCGACGACCAGGCGTCCGAGCACGCAGGCCTATCCCGAGCCGGACCGCGGCACCACCACCGCCCGGTTGCTGGGCGAGCTGCACGCCACCGACGACGAGGCGGAGAAGAAGGCGCTGCGCGCCGAGGTGGTCGTGCTCAACATGGGCGTGGCGCGAGCCATCGCTCACCGCTACCGGCAGCGCGGCCTGGCCGAGGACGACCTGGTCCAGGCGGCGTACGTCGGGCTCGTCAAGGCCGTCAACGGCTTCGACCCCTCGCACGAGCGTGACTTCCTGTCCTACGCCGTTCCCACGGTGACCGGCGAGGTCAAGCGCTACTTCCGCGACTTCGGCTGGGCCGTGCGCCCGCCTCGCCGCGTCCAGGAGCTGCAGGGCAGCATCGCCAAGGCCTCCAGCGAGCTCACCCAGCGGATCGGCCACTCGCCGCGGCCCAGCGAGGTGGCCGAGGTGCTCGGCATCGACGTCGAGGCGGTGATCGAGGCGCTGGCCGCCGACGGCGCGTTCACGCCGGCCTCCCTCGACGTACCCGTCGGGGACGACGGCGCCGCCACCCTGGGCGACCTCATGCCCGGCGAGGAGGTCGACTTCGCCAGCGCCGAGGCGCGCGTCGTGCTCGGGCCCGCCGTGCGCGCGCTCGCGCCGCGGGACCGGCGCATCCTGGAGCTGCGCTTCTTCGAGGGCTGGACCCAGGAGCAGATCGCCCGCGACATCGGCGTCACGCAGATGCAGGTCTCCCGGCTGCTCTCCCGCATCCTGCGCGACCTGCGCAACGAGCTCACCTGACGCAGCGACGAGGACGACCCAGGGCGGGTCAGGACCCGGCGCCCGGTCGTTCCTGGCGCGGCGCCAGCCGCGGGACCAGGATCCACAGGACGCCGAAGAACACCAGCGAGACGGCCGCGGCCGCCGAGGCGAGCGCCCGGTTGGTGACCACGTCGAAGACCAGCCACACCACTCCGGACGTGGTCAGCGCCAGCGACAGCAGGCCCGCGCGCGCGGCCCGGTTGGCGGCGAGCACCAGCCAGGGCCGCTCGCCGTGGCGGAACAGCATCCGGTGGAACGCCACCGGGGCGATGATCAGCCCGGTCGCGACCACCGAGCCGGACAGGATCGCCAGGTAGGAGAAGCGCTGCACCTCGTCCAGGCTCTTGAACCGCTGCGAGAACGGCACCGTCAGCAGGAAGCCGGTGAGGATCTGCACGCCCGTCTGCGTCACCCGCAGCTCCTGGAGCAGCTCGTTGAGGTTGCGGGTGAGCCGCTGGGCCTCCGTCTCGCCGGGCTCGCCGCTCTCGCCGGGGTCGGGCGTGTCCCGCCGAGCCCCGTCCCTGTCGTCCTCGGCCATCAGCCGACCTGCCCTCCCGTCCGGTGGCGGCCGACGGGCCCGCCACCGGGCGACCCCGTCCACGCCGCGCACGCAGCAGCCTGTCACGTGTCGCGTACTGTTGCCTGTCGTGGCAGGACCAGATCTCGAGACCCAGATCAAGTCGCTCCAGGCGACGATGCACACCATCGAGCAGGTGCTCGACCTGCCGGCGATCCGCGCCGAGATCGCCGAGCTCGGCCGCGAGGTGGCCGCCCCGGACCTCTGGGACGACCAGGCCAACGCCCAGCGGGTCACCGGCCGGCTCTCCGTGCTGCAGGGTGACCTCGACCGCTTCACCTCCCTCCAGCAGCGCCTCGACGACCTCGGCGTGCTCCTCGAGCTCGCCCAGGAGGAGGGCGACGCGGACTCGCTGCACGAGGCCGAGGCCGACCTGCGCAGCATCACCAAGGCCGTCGAGACCCTGGAGGTGCGCACGCTGCTCTCCGGTGAGTACGACGCCCGCGAGGCGCTGCTCACCATCCGCTCCGGCGCGGGCGGCGTCGACGCGGCCGACTTCGCCGAGATGCTGATGCGGATGTACCTGCGCTGGGCCGAGCGCAACAGGTACCCGGTGGAGGTCTTCGACACCTCCTACGCCGAGGAGGCCGGCCTCAAGTCGGCGACCTTCGCGATCCACGCCCCCTACGCCTACGGGACGCTGTCGGTCGAGGCCGGCACCCACCGGCTGGTGCGGATCAGCCCCTTCGACAACCAGGGCCGCCGGCAGACGTCGTTCGCG
>JAICKK010000136.1 GCA_025927955.1 Nocardioidaceae bacterium | reverse complement strand
CTCGGCGCCCCCCCCTCCTCTCCAGAGTGCGTCATAGTCTTTCCCTCCCCGCGGCTCTTGCGATCTAACCCTGGTCGGGTGGCGTTGGTTGAGGTGGCGAGGCGCTAGCCGAGCCCTCGAGACCGTGGTCGCCTTGCGCGCGAGAGGTGCGGGTGGTTTCGAGGCCCTCGCCCTGGGGGCTCGGGCACCTCAACCAGCGTCGGCGGGCGTTGGTTGAGGTGGCGAGGCGCTAGCCGAGCCCTCGAGACCGTGGTCGCCTTGCGCGCGGAAGGTGCGGGTGGTTTCGAGGCCCTCGCCCCTGGGGGCTCGGGCACCTGGTTCGAAAATAGAGGTTTCGGAGGGCGAGCCTCACCGACGGGCGTGCCCGTCGGTGACGGTCGCCCAACGCCTCGATTTTCACGCCCGGCAGGGCGCCCCGCAAGGGGGACGGATGACTCAACCAGCGTCGGCTCGGGCACCTCAACCAGCGTCGGCTCGGGCTCCTCAGCCAGCGTGGGCTCGGGCAACTGGACCAGCGGCGGGCGACCGTGTGGTCAGAGCTTGGTCCAGGCCTCCTCGAGCACCGCGCGGAGCTTCTGCTCGATCTCGTCGAAGTGCTCCTGGTCGCAGACCAGCGGCGGGGAGAGCTGGATGACCGGGTCCCCGCGGTCGTCGGCCCGGCAGTAGAGGCCGGCGTCGTAGAGCGCCTTGGACAGGAAGCCACGCAGGAGCTTCTCCGCCTCGGCGTCGTCGAAGGTCTCCTTGGTGGCCTTGTCCTTGACCATCTCGATGCCGTAGAAGAAGCCGTCGCCGCGCACGTCGCCGACGATCGGCAGGTCGGTGAGCTTCTCCAGCGTCGTCCGGAACGCGTCCTGCGTCTCGAGCACGTGCCGGTTGAGGCCCTCGCGCTCGAAGATGTCGAGGTTCGCGTTCGCCACCGCGGTCGCGACCGGGTGACCGCCGAAGGTGTAGCCGTGCGCGAAGGTCTCCGTGCCGTGCAGGAACGGCTCCATGAGCCGGTCGGAGGCGATCATCGCGCCCAGCGGCGCGTAGCCGGAGGTGAGGCCCTTGGCGCAGGTGATCATGTCGGGCTGGTAGCCGTAGCGCTCGGCGCCGAACATGTGGCCGAGCCGTCCGAACGCGCAGATGACCTCGTCGCTGACGAGCAGGACGTCGTACTGGTCGCAGATCTCGCGGACCCGCTGGAAGTATCCGGGCGGCGGCGGGAAGCAGCCGCCGGCGTTCTGCACCGGCTCGAGGAAGACCGCCGCGACCGTGTCGGGGCCCTCGTTCTCGATGGCGACCGCGATCTGGTCCGCGGCCCAGCGGCCGAACGCCTCGAGGTCGTCACCGTGCTCGGGCGCCCGGTAGAAGTTGGTGTTCGGGACCCGGAACGTGGAGGGCACCAACGGCTCGAACACCGCCTTGAGCCCCGGCAGACCGGTGATCGAGAGCGCGCCCTGCGTCGTGCCGTGGTAGGCGATGGTGCGGCTGATCACCTTGTGCTTCATCGGCTTGCCGGTGATCTTGAAGTAGTTCTTCGCGAGCTTCCAGGCCGTCTCGACGGCCTCGCCGCCGCCGCTGGTGAAGAAGACGCGGTTGAGGTCGCCGGGGGCGTAGTTCGCGACGCGCTCGGCGAGCCGGATGGCCTGGGGATGCGCGTAGGACCACAGCGGGAAGTAGGCCAGCTCGCTCGCCTGCTTGGCGGCGGCCTCCGCGAGCTCGGTGCGGCCGTGCCCGACCTGGCTCACGAACAGCCCGGCGAGGGCGTCGAGGTAGCGGCGGCCCTTCGCGTCGTACACGTAGGCCCCTTCGCCGCGCACGATCACGGGGACGTCGGCGTTGTCATAGCTCGACATCCGGGTGAAGTGCATCCACAGGTGCTCGCGCGCGGACTTCTGCAGGCCGGCGTAGGTCTCGTCGTCGTAAGGGAGCGCGGTGGGCAGGTCGCTCGCTGCGGTCATTGGTTCTCTCCTCGTCGGTGGGTCCTCCCATGGTGCCGCTCCGCGCCATCGGTTGCAAGCGAATCCGTCGCCGGAAGGTCGCCAACGAGAGGACTTCGCGCCCAGAAGCCTGGCGCACCGACGGAATCCGAAGGCAGAGTGCTGCTATGACCACTCCTTCCCTCGTCCTGCGCAACGGCCATGCCTTCGACGGTCACCGGCACCGACCCGGTCACGGCGTGGTGGTCCGCGACGGGCGGGTGGTCGCCGTGCTGCCCGAGGAGGAGCTCCGCGAGCACACCGGCCCCGGCGTGGAGGTGGTCGACCTCGCCGGCGGCCTCGTGCTGCCCGGGTTCCAGGACGCGCACGTGCATCCGGTGCAGGGCGGCGTCGAGCGCAACCGCTGCGACCTCAGCGCCCTCGCCACGCGCGAGGACTACCTCGCCGCGGTGCGCGACTACGCCGAGCAGCAGCCCGAGGGGGCATGGGTCCTCGGTGGCGGCTGGTCGATGCCCGCGTTCGGACCGGAGGGGCCGTCCGCCGACGACCTCGACGCGGTCGTCGCGGACCGCCCGGTCTTCCTGGCCAACCGGGACCACCACGGCGCGTGGGTCAACTCGCTCGCGCTGCGGCTGGCCGGCGTGGGTCGCGACACCCCGGACCCCGCGGACGGTCGCCTGCAGCGGGACGCCGCCGGGAACCCCACCGGGACCCTCCACGAGGGCGCCATGACGCTCCTCGAACGGTGCGTGCCTGCCACCTCCGACAGCGAGTACGACGCCGGGCTGGCCGTCGCGCAGGCCTACCTCCACTCCCTGGGCGTCACCGCGTGGCAGGACGCGATCCTCGGCAGCTACGCCGGCAACGGCGACCCCTCGGGTGCCTACGTCCGCGCGGTCGCGGCCGGGACGCTGACGGCACGCGTCCGCGGGGCCCTCTGGTGGGAGCGCGACCGCGGTCTGGAGCAGGTCGAGCGGCTGCGCGAGCGCCGAGCCGCGCTGACCCGGGGTCGGCTGGACGCGGGGTCGGTGAAGGTCATGCAGGACGGCGTCGTCGAGAACTACACGGCGGCGATGTCGCGGCCCTACCTCGACGGGCGCGGCGGGCGCACCGACAACCGGGGGCTGTCGTTCGTGGACCCCGACGAGCTGGCGACGGCGGTGACCCGGCTCGATGCCCACGACTTCCAGGTGCACGTGCACGCGATCGGGGACCGGGCCGTCCGCGAGGCGCTGGATGCCTTCGAGGCGGCGCGGGCCGCCAACGGGCCGTCGTCCGGGCGGCACCACATCGCGCACCTTCAGGTGGTCTCGCCGGCCGACCGCGCCCGGTTCGCCGAGCTCGACGTCGCCGCGAACATCCAGGCGCTGTGGGCCGTGCACGACGACGCCATGACGGGCATGACGCTGCCGTTCCTCGACCCGGAGCTGGCCGGCTGGCAGTACCCGTTCGGCTCGCTGGCCCGCGCCGGTGCACGGCTGGCGGCAGGCAGCGACTGGCCGGTGAGCACGCCCGACCCGCTCGCGGCGATCCACGTGGCGGTGCACCGCGTCGACCGCGACGACCCTCGCGACCCCTTCCTGTCCGCAGAGGCGCTGGACCTGGAGCAGGCGTTCGCCGCCTACACCAGCGGCTCGGCGTACGTGAACCACCGGGACGACACCGGCGTGCTCCGGCCAGGGGCCCGCGCCGACCTCGCGGTGCTCGACAGGAACCCGTTCTCCGACGATCCGGCCGCGCTGGGCGAGGCGCGGGTGGTGGCGACCTTCGTGGACGGTCACCGCGTCTGGGGCTAGCGTCTGCGACGAAGCCCATCGGACAGGAGACCTGATGTCGAAGCCGCTCAGCAGGACGGGATCGGCGGCCCTCGCGGTGCTGGTCGCCCTCAGCGGGCTGTCGGTCGCGGCCTCAGGGGCCGCCGCCGCCCCGACGGGTCGACCCTCCCCGGGAGGGCAGTCGGCCGGCGACAGCCTGTTCCCGGCGGCTGGCAACACCGGGTACGACGTGCTGCACTACGGCATCCGCCTCCGCTACGCCAGGTCGACTGGCCGGGTGTCCGCCACCACAGCGGTCACCGCCCGGGCCACGCATCCGCTGTCACGCTTCTCCCTCGACCTCCAGGGTCTCCATGTCGCGAAGGTGTTCGTCGACGGTCGGGCCGGCAGGTTCAGCCGGCACGACGACAAGCTGGTGGTGACCCCGGCCCGACCGGTGTCAGGTCGCTTCACGGCGACCGTGCGGTACGGCGGCAAGCCGGTGACCCACATCGACCCGGACGGGACCCAGGAGGGGTGGATCCCCACCTCCGACGGCGGTGCCACCGTGGTCGCGGAGCCGCTGGGAGCGATGACCTGGTTCCCTGACAACAACACCCCGCGGGACAAGGCCACGTTCGACGCGCGCATCGACGTGCCCTCGGCGCTGGCCGTCGCGGGCAACGGCGACCTCGTCTCGCGGCGCAGGCACGGAAGCCGGACCACCTGGCACTGGTCACAGCGCCACCAGATGGCGACGTACCTCGCGATGATCTCGATGGGTCGCTACCGCGTGTACCGGTCCACGATGCGCAGCGTCACCGGACGCCACCTTCCGGTCTGGAGCTTCGTCGCGCGGAAGTACGGATCGCTGGCACCGGCGCGGGCACTCGTGCCGCGGGTGGTGCGCTTCGAGGAGCGTCGTTTCGGGCCCTATCCGTTCACCAGCACCGGGATCGTGGTCCAGGACCTCGGCGTGGGGTACGCGCTCGAGACGCAGAACCGCCCGACGTTCGACGGACCGCCCTCCGTGCTCGGCCTGGTCCACGAGCTGGCGCACCAGTGGTACGGCGACTCCGTGACCCTGAGAAGGTGGACCGACATCTGGCTCCACGAGGGCTTCGCCTCCTACGCGGAGGACCTGTGGACCGCCGCGCACGGCGGGCCGAGCACCGCGGCCGCCTTCCGGGCCCGTTACCGCGCCCACCCTGCGTCCTCCTCCCTGTGGGACCAGGCGCCGGCCCGCTTCCGCGATCCGGCCCTGCTCTTCAGCAGCGCGGCGTACGTCCGTGGCGGCATGACGCTCCAGGTGCTCCGCGAGCGCGTCGGCACTCCGGCCTTCTTCACGATCCTGCGCCGGTGGGCCGCCCGCCACCGCGACGGCAACGGGACCACCGGCCAGTTCCGGCGGCTGGCCGAGCAGGTCTCCGGACAGGACCTCGGCGCCCTGTTCCACGACTGGCTCTACGTCCCCGCGCGTCCGGACGGCTACTGAGGCTGGCACGGCGCTGTTACGGGCGAAAACACGGGTCAACAGGCACTCGAGCGACCGATATCGTCCTTTTCTGCCCGGCTGCCTATCGATCTCGTTGTCGTATGGGTAGGCTCCGGGCATGGCCGATCTGAGATTCCACAACATCGTCAATGGTGAGTCCGTCGACGCCGTCGCCGGCGCGACGTACGACCTCGTCAACCCCACGACCGGCGAGGTGTACGCCGCCGCGCCCGCCTCGGGGCCCGAGGACGTCGACCGCGCCATGAGGGCCGCACAGACGGCGTTCGAGGCCTGGGGCGAGACCACCCCGGCCGAGCGCCAGAGGGCGCTGCTGAGGATCGCCGACGCGCTCGAGTCGCGCGCCGAGGAGTTCGTGCGCGTGGAGTCGGAGAACACCGGCAAGCCGCTCCAGATGACCACCGAGGAGGAGCTGCCACCGTGCGTGGACCAGCTCCGCTTCTTCGCGGGTGCCGCGCGCGTGCTCGAGGGCCGGGCGACCGGCGAGTACCTCAAGGACCACACCTCGAGCATCCGGCGTGAGCCCGTCGGCGTGGTCGCGCAGGTGACGCCGTGGAACTACCCGCTGATGATGATGGTCTGGAAGATCGGTCCCGCGCTCGCGGCGGGGAACACCGTGGTCCTCAAGCCGTCCGACACCACCCCGGCCTCGACCACGCTCTTCGCGGAGATGGCGCAGGAGTTCCTGCCACCGGGCGTGTTCAACGTCGTCTGCGGCGACCGGGACACGGGGCGCGCGCTCGTGGAGCACCCGGTACCGCAGATGGTGTCGATCACCGGATCCGTCCGCGCGGGCATGGAGGTCGCCGGCTCCGCGGCCGCCCAGCTCAAGCGGGCACACCTCGAGCTCGGTGGGAAGGCGCCGGTCATCGTGTTCGACGACGCCGACGTCGAGGCGGCGGCCGAGGGGATCGCCGCGGCCGGCTACTTCAACGCCGGCCAGGACTGCACCGCGGCCACCCGCGTGCTGGCCGGCCCCGGCGTGCACCAGGACTTCGTCGCGGCGCTGACCGAGCAGGCGAAGGGCACGAGGACCGGAGCGCCCGACGACGACGTGCTCTACGGCCCGCTCAACAACAGCAACCAGCTCGAGCGGGTCACCGGCATGCTCGAGCGGCTGCCGGACCACGCGAACGTCGAGACCGGTGGAGCGCGGCAGGGGGACAGGGGCTTCTTCTACTCGCCGACCGTGGTCAGCGGGCTGCGCCAGGACGACGAGGTGATCCAGGACGAGATCTTCGGCCCCGTCATCACCGTGCAGAGGTTCACCGACGAGCAGGAGGCGCTGCGCTGGGCCAACGGCGTCAAGTACGGCCTGGCGTCCTCGGTGTGGACCAAGGACCACGGGCGGGCGATGCGGATGGCCAAGCACCTCGACTTCGGCTGCGTGTGGATCAACACCCACATCCCGATCGTCGCGGAGATGCCGCACGGCGGCTTCAAGCACAGCGGCTACGGCAAGGACCTGTCGATGTACGGGCTGGAGGACTACACGCGCATCAAGCACGTGATGTCCTACATCGGCTCCTAGCGGATGCGCATCCTGCTCGTCGGCGCCGGTGGCGTCGGCGCGGCGTTCGCCGCCATCGCCGCCCGTCGCGACTTCTTCGAGCAGGTCGTCGTCACCGACTACGACCTCGCCCGGGCGCAGCGGGCCGCGTCCGTCGACGAGCGGTTCCTGGCCGACCGGGTCGACGCCTCGTCGGCGGAGGCGGTGTCCGCGCTCGTGCGCCAGCACCGGATCACCCACGTGATGAACGCCGTCGACCCGCGGTTCGTGATGCCGATCTTCAACGGCGCGTACGACGGGGGAGCCGACTACCTCGACATGGCGATGAGCCTGTCCACGCCGCACCCCGACACGCCGTACTCGACGGTGGGGGTGAAGCTCGGCGACGAGCAGTTCGCGAGGGCCGCGGACTGGGAGGGTGCGGGACGCCTGGCGCTGTGCGGGATCGGCGTCGAGCCGGGGCTGTCCGACGTGTTCGCCAGGTACGCCGCGGACCACCTGTTCGAGGACATCGACGAGCTCGGCGTGCGCGACGGGGCGAACCTGACCGTCGAGGGGCACGACTTCGCTCCGTCGTTCTCCATCTGGACCACGATCGAGGAGTGCCTCAACCCGCCCGTGGTGTGGGAGAAGGGCCGGGACTGGTTCACGACCGAGCCGTTCAGCGAGCCCGAGGTCTTCGACTTCCCCGAGGGGATCGGTCCGGTCGAGTGCGTCAACGTCGAGCACGAGGAGGTGCTCCTCATGCCGCGCTGGGTCCAGGCGAGGCGGGTGACGTTCAAGTACGGGCTCGGCGAGGAGTTCATCGGCGTGCTGCGGACCCTGCACCTGCTCGGCCTGGACCGCACCGAGAAGGTCCGAGCGGGTGGGGTCGAGGTGAGCCCCCGCGACGTGGTGGCGGCGTGCCTGCCCGACCCGGCCGGCCTGGGAGACCGGATGCGCGGCAAGACCTGCGCCGGCGTCCAGGTGACGGGGACCGGCAAGGACGGCCGGCCCAGGTCGACGTACCTCTACCACGTCGTCGACAACGAGTGGTCGATGCGGGAGTACGGCCACCAGTGCGTGGTCTGGCAGACCGCGGTCAACCCTGTGGTGGCGCTCGAGCTGCTGGCCGCCGGGACCTGGTCGGGGGCCGGGGTGCTCGGGCCGGAGGCGTTCGACGCGGTGCCGTTCCTGGACCTGCTGACCGAGTACGGCGCGCCGTGGGGGCAGCGCGACTGATTCATGTCCCCGGCGCTGTGCCGTCTGCGCTCGCGCTCGCGCATGTCCGGTGCGCGGTCGGCTGTGACGCGAGGATGTGCTGGGATCGCTCGGGCTGCCTCGGTTCGAGCGGCCCTACGGACGTACACCATCGCCTCTCAGGCGCAAGAACGACCCGAGAAGCGGCTATGTGTACGTCCGTGGGGCCGCATCGACCGATGACCTCGGCCGAAAACGCGTGCAGAAGCGCCGGGTCGGCGGGTGCTAGGCGTGCGGATGCGCCGGGTCGGCGGGGTCGAGGACATGACTAGGGTCGCGGGTATGACCGAACGCCTGGACGTCGAGGCCCTCCTTCGCCGGCTGACCCTCGAGGAGAAGGCGTCGCTGTGCATCGGCTCGGACTTCTGGCACACGGCGCCCGTCGAACGGCTCGGCATTCCCGCCGTGATGGTCGCCGACGGGCCGCACGGCCTGCGCAAGGAGTCGGACGAGCACGGACAGGGCGTGCTCGGCGGCAGCGTGCCGGCGACCTGCTTCCCGACCGCGGCGGCGCTCGCGTCGTCGTGGGACGTCGACCTCGTGGAGCAGGTGGGAGCGGCGCTCGGCCGGGAGACGCACGCCGAGGACGTCGCGGTGCTGCTCGGCCCCGGAGTCAACATCAAGCGCTCGCCGCTGTGCGGGCGGAACTTCGAGTACTTCTCCGAGGACCCGCGGCTGTCGGGGGAGCTGGCGGCGGCCTACGTGCGGGGCGTGCAGAGCCGGGGTGTCGGCGCCTCGCTCAAGCACTTCGCCGCCAACAACCAGGAGACCGACCGGGCCCGGGTCAGCGCCGACGTGGACGAGCGCACGCTGCGTGAGATCTACCTGCCGGCGTTCGAGCGCGTCGTGCGGGAGGCGCAGCCGTGGACGGTGATGTGCTCCTACAACCGGGTCAACGGCACGTACGCCTCGCAGCACCGCTGGCTGCTCACCGACGTGCTGCGGGAGGAGTGGGGCTTCGAGGGGCTCGTCGTCTCCGACTGGGGCGCCGTGCACGACCGGGCCGCTGCCGTCGCCGCCGGCCTCGACCTCGAGATGCCTCCGCAGCTCGGGCACAGCGACCGTGCCGTCGTCGACGCCGTCCGGTCGGGCACCCTGGACGAGGCCGCGCTCGACACCGTGGTCCGCCGGGTGCTCACACTCGTCGACCGCTCCCTCGAGGCGGACGCGGCCGAGCCGGCACCGCCCGTCGACCACGAGGAGCACCACGCGCTCGCGCGGCAGGCGGCGAGCGAGTCCGCCGTACTGCTGAAGAACGACGGGCTGCTGCCGCTGGACCTGTACGGCGGGCGGCGGGTGGCCGTGGTGGGCGAGATGGCCCGGACGCCTCGCTACCAGGGCGCCGGCAGCTCGCAGGTCAACCCGACGCGGCTGGACACGGCGCTGGAGGCGCTCCGCGCGGCGGTCCCGGAGGGGACCGACCTCTCGTTCGCGGCCGGGTACCGGCTGGACGCCGGCGACGAGGCCGGCCTGGCCGACGAGGCGGCTGCGCTGGCCACCGACGCCGACGTGGTCGTGGTCTTCCTGGGGCTGCCCGCACAGGCGGAGTCCGAGGGCTTCGACCGCACCGACATGCACCTCCCCGCGCGCCAGGTCGACCTCCTCGAACGGGTCGCGGCCGCCAACGCCGACGTCGCGGTCGTCCTCGCGAACGGGTCCGCCGTGGCGACGGCCCCCTGGGACCGGCACGCGCGGGCGGTCCTGGAGACCTGGCTGCCGGGACAGGCGGGCGGGGGCGCGGCCGCCGACCTCCTGCTGGGTGCGGCCAACCCGTGCGGCCGGCTGGCCGAGACGATCCCGCTGCGGCTGGAGGACAACACCGCGTTCCTCAACTTCCCCGGCGACTCGGGGCACGTGAGGTACGGCGAGGGCGTGTTCGTCGGCTACCGCGGTCATGACCGGCTGTGCCAGGAGGTGGCCTACCCCTTCGGGCACGGGCTGTCGTACACCACCTTCGCCTACGGGGACGCCCGGGTCGACGTCACCGGCAGCCACCAGGCCGGCGACCTGCGCCTGAGGGTGACCTGCCGGGTGGCGAACACCGGTGACCGGGCGGGCAAGGAGGTGGTCCAGGTCTACGTGGGTGACGTGGAGGCGTCCGTGGCGCGGCCGCCGTGGGAGCTGCGCGGGTTCGTCAAGCTGGACCTGGCGCCCGGTGAGAGCGCCGACGCGGTCGTCGAGCTCGATGCCCGCGACCTCTCGTTCTGGTCACCGTCGGTGAGGGACTGGGTGCTGGAGGCCGGCGAGTTCCGGATCGGCGTCGGCGCGTCCTCCCGGGACCTGCGCAGCGTGGTGCCGGTGCAGGTCGACGCCCCACGGGTGGCAGCGCCGCTGGGAGCCATGTCGTCGCTGCAGGAGTGGCTGGCCGACCCGGCCGGGACGGCCGCCCTGCGCGAGGTCCTGGGCACCACCGCGGACGGCCGGCTCGCCGGCGCGCTGGGCCACGCCGAGCTGCAGCGGGTGGTCGGCAACTTCCCGATGGAGACGCTGGCCGGGTTCCCCAACGTCGACCTCGACCACGCCATCCTCGACGACCTCGTCGCCCGGGTCCACCGCTCCGCCTCCTGACCCACCCCTGACGCCGAGGCGTCCCGGTCTGCGACCGGGGGGCGCCGCGG
>JAICKK010000178.1 GCA_025927955.1 Nocardioidaceae bacterium | reverse complement strand
TCGGCGTACTCCTCACCGAACGCCTCGCCGAGCGCCGCGGCGAAGCGCTCCGCGAGCACGTCGGAGGGGTTGGCCATGCGGCCCAGGCTATGGGGTGCCCGCGAACGCGGCATGGAAGGGTGGGTCGCATGGACCCCGAGCTCCGTCCGCCCGACTGGTGGAAGTCCGCCGTCGTCTACCAGGTGTACCCACGCTCCTTCCAGGACAGCGACGGCGACGGGGTCGGCGACATCCCCGGCATCACCTCGCGGCTGGACTACCTGGCCGAGCTGGGCGTCGACGTGCTGTGGCTCTCGCCGGTGTACGCCTCACCGATGGACGACAACGGCTACGACATCAGCGACTACCGCGACGTCGACCCGCTGTTCGGGAGCCTGGCGGACCTCGACCGGCTGACCGCGCAGGCGCACGCCCGGGGGATCCGGCTCGTGATGGACCTCGTGGTCAACCACACCTCCGACGAGCACCCCTGGTTCGCCGAGTCGCGCGACCCGCAGTCGGCGAAGCGCGACTGGTACTGGTGGCGCCCCGCTCGTGGGGGCGCGGAGCCGGGAAGCCCGGGCGCGGAGCCCACGAACTGGGAGTCGGCGTTCTCCGGCTCCGCGTGGGAGTACGACGGGCGCAGCGGCGAGTACTACCTCCACGTGTTCAGCCGCAAGCAGCCGGACCTCAACTGGGAGAACCCCGAGGTGCGCCGGGCCGTCTACGACATGATGCGCTGGTGGGTGGACCGGGGCGTCGACGGCTTCCGGATGGACGTCATCAACCTCATCTCCAAGGACCCGGGGCTGCCCGACGGCGTCGTACCGCCCGGACACGGCCTCGCTCCGGCCTTCGACTCGGTGGCCAACGGCTCGAGGCTGCACGAGTTCCTGCAGGAGATGAACCGGGAGGTGGGCCTCGACAAGGCCGCGCTGCTGACAGTGGGGGAGATGCCGGGCAGCACGCTCGCCCTGGCGCGCGAGGTCACCGACCCCTCCCGCGGTGAGCTCTCGATGGTCTTCACCTTCGAGCACGTGAACCTCGACCGGCAGCCCGGCGGCGACAAGTGGGCGTTGGCGGACCTGCCGCTGCCCGTCCTCAAGGGCAACCTCGCCACCTGGCAGCGGGGGCTGGCCGAGACGGGGTGGAACTCGCTCTACTGGGACAACCACGACCAGCCGCGGGCCGTCTCCCGCTTCGGTGACGACAGCGCCGAGCACCGGGTGGCCTCTGCCAAGACGCTCGGCACCGTGCTCCACCTGCACAAGGGCACGCCGTACGTCTACCAGGGGGAGGAGCTCGGGATGACGAACATGCCGTGCGCCGACATCTCCCAGTACCGCGACATCGAGGCGCTCAACCACTACCGCGACGCGGTCGGCAGGGGAGTCCGGCCCGAGGCGGTGTTGGCGTCCCTGGCGGTCAGGGCCCGCGACCACGCCCGGACGCCGATGCAGTGGGACGCCTCCGAGCACGCGGGCTTCACCAGCGGGGAACCGTGGCTTCCGGTGAACCCGAACACGTCCGAGGTCAACGCGAAGGCAGCCGTCGACGACCCGGGCTCGGTGTTCCACCACTACCGCCGGCTGGTCGAGCTGCGGCACCGGCTGCCCGTCGTGGTCGAGGGCCGGTTCGAGCTGCTGCTCCCCGACGACGAGCAGGTGTGGGCCTTCACGCGGACCCTGGACGAGGAGGTGCTGCTCGTGCTGGCCAACTGCTCCTCGCAGCCGGCTGCAGTCGCAGCCGGTGTCCCCGAGGTCATGGGCGCCGAGGTCCTTCTCGGCACGCACGACCCCGACGGCGCCCCGGACGTTCCCGGCGACGCCCTCGTGCTGCGGCCGTGGGAGTCGCGGGTCTACCGGCTGCCCCCGGGCTGAGGGCAGCGTCACACTCTGCCCGATCCGAGCCGATCCTTGGCCGGCTCACGTAGCCTGGAAGAGTCCCGGTCACGTTCGCCCTCGCCGTGACCCGTCCCTGCCCCCGACGAGCTGGATCCTGACTTGTCCGAGACCCCGGCCGAGCACGGCCCTGTCCGTCCGCGCCGTCGGGTGCTGAAGACGGTGGCGCTGTGCCTGACCACGGTGCTGGTGGTCGTCCTCGCGGTCGGCTTCGTCGCCTACCGCCACCTCGACGGCAACATCACGTCGATCCCGGTCGGGGGCGGTGTGCTGGGCACGGACCGGCCGACGGAGGTGGTGCCGTCCGACGCCCCGCACAGGCCGCAGAACATCCTGCTGATCGGCTCCGACACCCGTCAGGGCCAGAGCGGCCACATCGGCGGTGACACGCCCGGTCTGTCGGACACGACGATCCTGCTGCACGTCTCGGCCGACCGGAGCCGCGCGTACGGCGTGAGCCTGCCCCGTGACGCGATGGTGCAGCGGCCGCCGTGCCGGCGCAAGGACGCCCACGGCACCGACCCCGGCGGCCTGAGCATGTTCAACGCGGCGTACGCCGTGGGCGGTGCGGCGTGCACCGTCAAGACGGTCGAGAGGCTCACCCGCATCCGGCTCAGCCACTTCGTGGTGGTCGACTTCGACGGCTTCCGCACGATGGTCGACGCGCTCGGCGGGGTCCAGGTCTGCGTGCCGACCGAGGTCAACGACACCACGGGCCACATCTCCCTGCCGGCCGGCACCTACACCGTCAAGGGGCATCGTGCGCTGGACTACGTGCGGGTCCGTCACGACCTCGGCACCGCGGAGAACGGCGACATCGGCCGCATGAAGCGGCAGCAGGCGTTCCTCGCCTCGATGACGAACAAGGCGGTCTCCGCGGGCACCCTGGCCAACCCCTACCGGCTCTACCGCTTCCTCGACGCGGCCACGAAGTCGGTCTCCACCGACCCCGGGCTGGCGAGCCTGAAGAGGCTGACCGGCCTGGTGTCGTCGGTGCGTGGCATCGGCCTGGACCACATCGGCTTCCTCACCGTCCCGTTCGAGTCCTACGCACCCGATCCCAACCGGCTCCAGTGGGCGCCGTCCGCGGACCGGCTTTGGAAGCGGATCCGCAACGACGACCCCGTCGGGCGGCGCTTCGCCGACGACGTGACGACGGCGGCCGGCGACGGCGCCGGCGGCAGCGGGCACGGCGCCAGGGGCGGCTCCGCGAAGGCGGGCGCCGGACGGGGCGACGCCGGCCACCAGGACTCTGCCACGGCTAAGGAGCGGGCCGCCGAGAACGGCCTCTGCGCCTGAGCGGCGCCATCTGCGCTGGCGCGCGTCAGCGGGGCGGGCCGCAGACCCCGGTCGGGGTGGCGTGGGACTCCAGGTAGGTGCTCACGATCGCGATGGCCTCGTCGACGACGTGCGGGTCCCCGTCCGGGTCCTTGTCGAAGGCCACCTGGAACAGCCGGTCGCTGACCTCGATCGCGAGCTCGGCGTGCAGGCCCGTCGCGTCCGGCACCACCATGCCGGCGCTGCGTGCCACCTCGAAGAGCTCCTTGGCGAGCCGGCGGTTGTGCTCTCGGCAGTAGTCCCGCACCGCGCGGTTGGTGCGGCCTCTCACGAAGATCATCAGCAGCGACCGGCGCCGGCGGTAGACCGAGAGGTAGGCCCGCATGGTGGCCTCCACCAGCGACCGCACCGTGAGCGGCTCCAGGGCGGCCACGTCGTGCGCCACCCGCGCGTCGAGCTCGGCCAGGTCCCGCTCCATCAGTGCCAGCAGCACCGCCTCCTTGTCGGCGAAGTACTGGTACAGCGAGGCGACCGGGATGCCGGCCGCCGTGGCGATGGCCCGGGTGGTGACCGCCTCGACCCCGCCGGACACCACCAGCGCGTCGGTCACCTCCAGGATGCGCTCCACGCGCACGCGGCTGCGCCCCTGCTGGGGCACGCGCCGCCACCCCTTCCCCCGTTGCCTGTCGTCCATCGGTGCCTTCGTCCTCGACTGCCGGCGTCGCCGCCGGCGGAACCGGCCTACGAGGCCACGAGCTCGGTCAGCCTGGCCACGAACGCCGGGATGTCGTCAGGCTTGCGGCTGGTCACCAGGTTGCCGTCGACGACCACCTCCTCGTCCACCCAGGTCCCGCCCGCGTTGCGGATGTCGGTCTGCAGGCTGGGCCACGACGTCAGCGTCCGTCCGCGGACGACGTCGGCCTCGATGAGCGACCACGGGGCGTGACAGATCGCCGCCACCGGCTTCCCCGACTCGACGAAGGCCCGGATGAAGTCGACGGCGCCCTTGTCGGTCCGCAGGGCGTCGGGGTTCGCCACGCCGCCCGGGAGCACCAGAGCGTCGTACGACGCGGGGTCGGCGTCGGTGACCGTCTGGTCGACCTCGAAGGTGTCGGCCTTGTCGAGGTGGTTGAACGCCTGCACGGAGCCGGAGTCGGGTGAGAGCAGCCGAGGCGTGCCTCCTGCCTGCTCGACGGCCTGCCAGGGGCCGGTGAGCTCGACCTGCTCGATGCCCTCGGAGGCCACCAGGAATGCCACGGTCCTGCCCTGCAGCTGCGTGCTCGTCATGTTCGTCCCTCTCCTGCGAGCCGGGCGGCCCGCGCACCGGCCCGGTATCCGCAACGGGTGCCGGACAAACGTCGGGGTTTCCGCGACCAGGGCGCGGGTACGGCTGCGGTCGCAGAGCAGGAGGTCGTCGAGTGCTGTCCCCCCCGAGCGCGCGCAGCGTGCGCGCTCACGTGAGCGAGACCGCCCGCGACCCGCGGTTCTGGACGTCGTCCATCCAGCTGGTCAAGACCGCTGTCGCGGCCGTCCTGGCCTGGATGGTGGCCTCGGACCTCGTCGGCCTTCCGCAGGCGTTCCTGGCTCCGTGGGCGGCGCTGCTGGTCGTCAACACCACCGTCTACCGGACGCTGTCGCAGGGCGCCCAGCAGGTCGTCGGGACGGTCGCCGGCGTCGTGCTGTCCTGGGCCGTGGGCAACCTGGTCGGGATGTCGACGCCCGGCGTGGCCGTGCTGGTCGTGATCGGGCTGCTGCTCGGGCAGCTGAGGTGGTTCCGGTCCAACGCCACCGCGGTGGCGGCCACCGGCGTGATCGTCCTCACCACCGGGTACGCCGCGCACGACCGCATGCTCCTGGACCGCCTGGTGGACACCGCCGTCGGCATCGCGGTCGGGCTCGTGGTCAACCTCGTGGTCTGGCCGCCGCTGCGCGACTACTCCGCGGCCCGGGCGATCGACGCTGTCGACGACGAGGTCGCGGAGCTGCTCAGCGACATGGCCCGGGGCCTGCGTGAGGACTGCGACGCCGACACCGTGGCCGACTGGGTCGACCGCACCCGCGAGCTCGACGAGGACCTCGACCGGGCCTGGTCGCTGCTGCGCCAGGCCAGGGAGAGCGGCAGGATGAACCCGCGTCGAGCGGCCCGCGGTCTGCGGTCCACGGACAGGTTCGAGACGGTGCTGCGCGACAACGAGCAGGCCATCGCCGAGACCCGCAGCATGGCGCGCACCCTGGGACACAGCATCGACGCGGTGAACCGCTGGGACGACGAGTTCCGGGAGCGGTGGCTGACTCTGCTGGAGGAGGCCGGCGACGCGATCGGCGCGCCCGACCCCGAGCGCGTGGTCGGGGTCCGCAAGGGCCTCGCGGACCTCGCCCACGACCTCAGCAACTCCGAGCTGTCGGGCTCCCACTGGACGGAGTACGGCGCGCTGATCATGAACCTGCGCAACGTGGTCACGTCGATGGACCGGGTGGCCGAGCAGGCGCCCGTCCTGCCGCCTCGCTACGCCGGTCGCGACCGCCTGCTGCGCAGCGGAGCCCGGGTCAGGGGATGACCACCTGGTTCTTGGCCAGCGCGACCACGCCGTTCTCGCTGACCGTGAAACCGCGGCGCCGGTCCTCGTCGTGGTCCACACCGATCGTCACGCCGTCCGGCACGATGACGTTCTTGTCCAGGATCGCGTTGCGGACGATCGCGCCACGGCCGATGGTGACGTTCTCGAAGATGACGCTGCGCTCGACCTTCGCGCCCGCACCGACGTACACGTCCGAGCCGATGACCGTGCTGTCGACGTTGGCGCCGGAGACGATCGACCCGCTGCACACGATGGTGTCGCGGGCGAAGGCGTTCTCCACGAACTTCGCGCCCGGCAGCTGCGGGTGCGAGGTGAAGATCGGCCAGTCGGTGTTGTAGAGGTTGAAGATCGGCTCCACGGCGACCAGGTCCAGGTGCGCCTCGTGGTAGGAGTCGAGCGTCCCCACGTCACGCCAGTAGTCGCGGTCGCGGTCGGTGGCGCCCGGGACGATGTTGCGCTTGAAGTCGTAGACCGCGGCCTGCTGGTCGGCCACCAGCATCGGGATGATGTCCCCGCCCATGTCGTGGCGGGACTCCGAGCTGGCCGCATCACGCTCGAGCACGTCGACCAGGACGTCGGCGGAGAACACGTAGTTGCCCATGGAGGCGTACGACTCCTCGGGAGAGTCCGGCAGACCCGGCGGGTCGGGCGGCTTCTCCAGCCACTCCTCGATGGTCACGCCGTCCGCGGCGGCCTTGATCACGCCGAACTGCCAGGCCTCCTTGCGGGGCACGCGGATCCCGGCGACGGTCACGCCGGCTCCGGAGTCGACGTGCGCCTGCACCATCTGCGAGGCGTCCATGCGGTAGACGTGGTCGGCGCCGAACACGACCACGATGTCGGGGTTGGCGTCGTTGATGAGGTTCATCGACTGGTAGATCGCGTCCGCGCTGCCGAGGTACCACTGCGGCCCGAGGCGCTGCTGGGCGGGCACCGGGGTGATGTAGTTGCCGAGCAGTGTCGACATCCGCCAGGTCAAGGAGATGTGCCGGTCGAGAGAGTGCGACTTGTACTGCGTGAGCACCGCGCACTGCAGGTAGCCGGCGTTGACGAGGTTCGAGAGCGCGAAGTCGATGAGCCGGTAGCTCCCGCCGAACGGGACGGCCGGCTTCGCCCGATCGTGCGTCAGCGGCATCAGCCGCTTGCCCTCGCCGCCCGCGAGGACGATTCCCAGCACCTTCGGCATGATCAGCTCCTGTCTGCCGCGAGCCCCGTGTCCACGAGCCTCAGCCCGACCCTAGGGCAGCAGTCTCCCGGGCACTAGATTCGTCCCATGTCACGTATGCGCGCCGCGATCCTGACCCGAGAGTTCCCGCCCGACGTGTACGGCGGGGCGGGCGTGCACGTCGACTTCCTGGTCCGCGAGCTGCGCAAGCTCATCGATGTGGACGTGCAGTGCATGGGCGAGCCGCGCGAGGGGGCGACCGCGCATCCGGAGAAGGAGGACCGGCTGGTCGGCGCCAACCCTGCGCTCCAGGTGCTCTCCACCGACGTCGCGATGGCCGCGGCCGTGGAGGGCTGCGACGTCGTGCACAGCCACACCTGGTACGCCAACATGGCCGGGCACTGGGCGAAGCTGCTCTACGACGTGCCGCACGTCGTCACCGCCCACAGCCTCGAGCCGCACCGCCCGTGGAAGGCCGAGCAGCTCGGCGGCGGCTACCGGATCAGCTCGTGGGCAGAGCGCACCGCCTACGAGTCCGCGGACGCGGTGGTCGCGGTCAGCGAAGGCATGAAGGCCGACATCCTCTCGTCGTACCCGGCGCTCGACGAGTCGCGGCTGCACGTCGTCTACAACGGCATCGACACCGAGTTCTACCGCCCCGACCCCGACACCTCCGTCCTCGAGCGCATCGGCGTGGACCTGTCGCGGCCGTACGTCGCCTTCGTCGGCCGGATCACCCGGCAGAAGGGCGTGCCGCACCTGCTGCGCGCCGGGCTCGCGTTCGACCCGGCGCTGCAGATCGTGCTCCTCGCGGGCGCGGCCGACACCCCCGAGCTCAAGGACCAGACGGACGCGCTGATCGCCGACCTGCGGGCGAGCCGCGACGGCGTCTTCGTGGTCTCCCAGATGCTGCCGCGCGAGGAGGTCCGCCAGGTGCTGACCGGGGCGCTCGCGTTCCTGTGCCCGTCGGTGTACGAGCCGCTGGGCATCGTCAACCTGGAGGCGATGGCCTGCGAGACCGCCGTGGTGGCCAGCGGGGTCGGCGGCATCCCGGAGGTGGTCCTCGACGGTGAGACAGGCGTCATCGTGCCCTACAGCGCCGACGACGCCGCGGGGTTCGAGCGGGGCATCGCCGAGGG
>JAICKK010000200.1 GCA_025927955.1 Nocardioidaceae bacterium | reverse complement strand
GGGAGCCTCCTCCCGCACGGTCGGTGCCCTGCTCACCGCCAGCTCCTGTCCCTGCCCGCCCGACCCCGCCGCCCCTCGGCCCGGCGCTTGGTCGCCCAGCGCAGCTCTCGCTGGAGATGCTGCCATGCCTCCAGCCGGCGCTGCGGCAGGTCGCCCGTGCTGACGGCCTCGCGCACCCGGCAGCCGGACTCGCGGTCATGCGCGCAGTCCCCGAACCGGCAGCCTCGCGCCAGCTCCTCGATGTCGGCGAACGTCCGCGCCAGGCCCGCCTCGGAGGCCAGCAGGCCGAGCCCGCGCAGCCCTGGCGTGTCGATGACCGCTCCGCCTGCGGGCAGCGGCACCAGCTCCCGGCGTACCGTCGTGTGCCGGCCTCGTCCGTCCTCGCGGATCTCGCGCGTCGCGAGCCGCTGCGCCCCCAGGAGCGCGTTGGCCAGCGAGGACTTGCCGTGCCCCGAGGCGCCGAGCAGCGCCATCGTCAGCCCGCCGTCCAGCCGCTCCCCGAGCAGGTCGAGACCTCGGCCGGTGCGCACGCTGACCACCAGCACGTCGACGTCCGGGACCGCCTCGGCGACGTCGTCGGCGACCTGGTCGGCATCGGGAGCCAGGTCGGACTTGGTCAGCACCACCAGCGGCTGCGCCCCGCTCTGCCAGGCCAGCGCCACGAGCCGCTCCACCCTGGCGAGCCGCGGAAGCGGTTCGAGCGCGACCACGAGCGCGACGATGTCGGCGTTGGCGCACAGCACCTGCCCGTGGCCCTGCCGGCCCGCGGCCCGTCGCACGACCGCCGTACGGCGGGCAAGCAGCTGCTCGAGGGTGACGCGGTGGTCCGGCCACCGGCGCAGCACGCACCAGTCACCGGTGCACGGCGCCAGCGTCGGGTCCGCGGCCATCGTCGCGAGCACACCGCCGCCGAGGCTCGCCCGCTGCAGCCCGGCGTCGGTGAGCACCGAGACGGTGCCGCGGTCGACGCGGGCCACCCGCCCCAGCAGGGCGTCGGCGGCGGTCGCCGCGCGCGCCATCGACGGCTCCAGGCCGATCCCCTCCAGCATGGGGTGAATGTAGGCCGCCCAACCGCGGTGCGCATGCGCATTATCGGCGGGTCTCCCGGGCCGGCGGGGCGCCTTCCGCTGCCGCGGGGTCGGGCCCGGCGAGGACCAGGGGGAGGGTCGACCAGATGGTCACCGTGGCGGTGACCGGAGCCGACCCGGGCATCGCTCTACGGTGGCGACATGAGTGCCGACATCCGCGCAGCGACGAACCAGCCCCCGCCACTCGTCGGCCACAACGTCGTGACCTCCGACCGGGTGCTCGTCGAGGCCGTGACCCGGCACGGCTCCGAGGCCGTCGTGGCGGACCTCGTGGACCTCGGGGCGTTGGCAGGGTCGGCGCAGGCACGCGAGCACGGCATGGCCGCCAACCGCCACGCGCCGCAGCTGCGCTGCTACGACCGCTACGGCAACCGCGTCGACGAGGTCGACTTCCATCCCTCCTGGCACTGGCTGATGACGCGCGGTGTCGGCTTCGGGCTGCAGGCGGCGCCGTGGACCTGTGACGCGCCCCACCCGCACCTGCGCCGGGCCGCCGGCTTCCTCGCCTGGTCGCAGGTGGAGCCGGGGCACGGCTGCCCGCTCTCCATGACCTACGCCGCAGTGCCCGCGCTGCGGGTCGACGAGGCCCTGGCGAAGGAGTGGACGCCGCGGCTGGCGTCGACCACCTACGACTTCGGGCTGCGACCCGTCGAGCTCAAGGCCGGCGCGCTGGCCGGCATGGGGATGACCGAGAAGCAGGGCGGCTCGGACGTGCGCGTCAACGTCACGGCGGCCACGCCGACCGCGGTGGAGGGCGAGTACACGCTCGACGGGCACAAGTGGTTCACCTCGGCACCGATGAACGACGTGTTCCTGGTGCTGGCCCAGGCCGCGGACGGGCTGACCTGCTTCCTGCTGCCCCGCGTCCTGCCCGACGGCAGCCGCAACCGGTTCGACGTCGTACGCCTCAAGGACAAGCTGGGCAACCGGTCGAACGCGTCCGCGGAGCTCGAGCTGCGCGGCACCTGGGCGCGGCGTCTCGGCGACGAGGGGCGAGGGGTGCGCACGATCATCGAGATGGTCGCGGCGACGCGGCTGGACTGCGCGCTCGGGTCGGCGGCGCTGATGCGGCGGGCGGTCGCCGAGGCCTCGTGGCACGTCGCGCACCGGTCGGCCTTCGGTGGCCCGCTCGGCGACAAGCCGCTGATGCGCAACGTCGTGGCGGACCTCGCGGTGGAGTCGGAGGCGGCGACCACCCTGGCCCTGCGGCTCGCCGCGGCGGTCGACCGCCCCGACGACCCGCACGAGGCGGCCCTGCGCCGCATCGGGCTGCCGCTCGCGAAGTTCTGGGTGTGCAAGCGGGCTCCGACGATGGTCGCGGAGGCGCTGGAGTGCCTGGGCGGCAACGGCTACGTGGAGGACTCGGCGATGCCGCTGCTGTTCCGGGAGTCGCCGCTGAACTCGGTCTGGGAGGGATCGGGCAACGTCAACGCGCTCGACGTGTTGCGTGCGCTCACTCGCGAGCCGCAGGCGCTCGAGGCGTGGCTCGTCGAGGTCGGACAGGCCCACGGCGAGGACGCACGGCTGGACCGGGCCGTCGAGTCGGTGCTCGAGAGCCTGGCGGACACTGCCGACCTGGAGTCCGGCGCCCGGCGGCTCGCCGGGCGGATGGCGGCCTGCCTGCAGGGCGCCCTGCTCGTGCGGCACGCGCCCGCCGCGGTCGCCGACGCGTTCTGCGCGACGCGCCTGGGCACCGAGTACGGCGGGACGCTGGGCACGCTGCCGCGAGGCACCGACCTGGCCACGATCATCGAGCGCACGACCCCGACCATCGCTGGTTGAGGTGCCCGAGCCCCCAGGGGCGAGGGCCTCGAAACCAGCCGCACCCTTCGCGCGGACGTGACCATGGTTTCGAGGGCTCGGCTAGCGCCTCGCCACCTCAACCAGCGTGGGCACCTCGACCAGCGTGGTGCCCGCCAACAGACGAGGGAACCGAGCCGGTACCGCGCTCACCCGAACCAGTTCATCGGGTTCACCGCGACACCGTCCTGCAGCACCGTGAAGTGCAGGTGGCAGCCGGTGGACCAGCCGGTGGTGCCGACGTACCCGACGACCTGGCCGCGCCGGACGTGCTGGCCCGGGGCGACGATCGCGGGGGCGTTCATGTGGTTGGTGATCGTCGCCAGACCGACGCCGTCGTGGTACCCGTGGTCGATGATGACCCGGTTGCCCCACGCGGTCTGGTAGTACCTCTCCAGGACCGTCCCGGCCGCCGCGGCGCGGATCGGCGTGCCGCAGGCGACGCCGAAGTCGACCCCGTCGTGCAGCGAGCGGTAGCCGAAGATGGGGTGGATGCGCCAGCCGAACGGGGAGGTGACCGGCCCGGACACCGGGTAGTCGAGGAAGCCGTTGGAGTGGTGCACCGCGCCGCTGGCGGCCGCCGAGCCCCCCTGGGCGGCTGCCGCCCGGCGCCGGGCGGCCTCGGCACGCTTGCGGAGGATGACGGCGATCCGGTCCCGCTCCCGCTGGAGGGCCTTGAGCTGCGCGAGGTCGGCGCGCTTGGCCTGCATGGCCGTGCGCCGTGCGGTGGCCCGGGCCGCGACCAGCCCGCGCACGGACGCCTCGGCGGACTCCGCCTCTGCCTCGAGGCTCTGCTTGCGCACGAGGTTGGCGGCCGCGGCGCGGCGCTCCCCGGCCACCGAGCGGCGAGCGGCGGCGACCTCGCTCTCCTGCACCGTCAGCAGCGCCTTGGACGCCTCGAGCCGGTCCAGGACCACGGACTCGCGGTCCATGACGTTCTGCACGGAGTTCAGCTGGCCGGTCAGCTCGGCGGGGTCCTGCGTGGTCAGCACCATCGACAGCCCCATCAGGGACGGGTCACCGCTCTGGTAGTTCCCGACGACGATCTGGCCGAGCGTGTCCTGCTGGTCGGCGATCTTCGCGTGGCCGGCGGCGAGGTCCTCACGTGCCTGGCGCAGCCGGACCTCGGCGGCCTCGAGCTTGGCCTGCATCCGGTCGTCGAGCGCGCGCGCCGCCATGAGCTGACCCTGGGTGTCGGCCAGGTGAAGGCGGGCGGTGTGCAGCCGGCTCTCCGCCGAGTGCAGCGCCGCGGTGGCGCTGCGCAGCCGGTTGGAGGACTCGTCGAGGTCGCGGTGGGCGCCCGCGATGCGGCCGGCCACCTGATGCTTGCGGTGCTTGAGGTCGTGGGTCCTGGGCGCGTCGGTCGGGGCGGCGACGGCGGGGCCCAGCGCTCCCGCGGACAGCACACCGGCCGCCACGAGGAGTGCCAGGGCGCGCCGACGCTGCGCGCCGGGGAGGTTGCGTGCCACCGGCCTGCCTTCGCAGATGGGGGGAAGGGGCAGGTCCGACGCTAACGCAGCGACCTCACACTTTGAGGTATTTGCGCGTCATCACGAGTGTCGGAAGCATGGTCAGCGCCAGGCCGATCAGCGCGATGCAGCCGATCGCCCAGAACGCGTTCCCCCAGTCCACCCAGGCGACGATGTTCGAGGACGGCCGGAGCGTGCGGTAGATGACCACCCACATGAACAGCAGCAGCGAACCGGCCGCCAGCCCCACCCCGATGACGGCGGCGACCAGCGACTCCATGAGGAACGGCAGCTGGATGTAGAGGCTGGATGCGCCCACCAGACGCATGATGCCGATCTCCCGGCGTCGCGCGAACGCGGCGAGACGGATGGTGTTCCCGACCTGCAGCACGGCCGCCACGATGAGGAACCCGGCGACCGCGATGGCCCCCCACTTGAACACGTTCATCCAGAAGTAGATCGGCTTGAGCACCTCGCGCAGGTCGCGGACGGTGTTCACCCCCGCCATGTCCTGGACCGCCGCCTTGATGCCGGCGAACCGCTCCGGGTTCTTCAGCTGCACCCAGTAGGACTCCTGCATGTCCGAGGGCTTGATCGACTGGTAGACGCGGCGCTCGGTGTCGTTGTTCGACACGTACGCCGCGCGCCACTTGTCGTAGGCCTCCTGCTTGCTCTGCAGCCGCCAGGAGGCGACCTCCGAGTTGGTGCTCAGCACCTTCTCGATCGCGGACTTCTGGGCCGGAGTCGCCTCGCCGTTGACGCAGTTGGGAGTCGCGGAGTTCTGGTTGCACAAGAACACGGTGATCTGCAGCCGGCTTCCCCAGTACTGCTCGGCCTTGTGCGCCTGGGCGTTGAGGAGCAGTCCCATCCCGACGAGGGTGAGGGAGACGAAGATCGTGACCACGACGGCGACGGTCATGGACAGGTTGCGCCGCAGCCCGTTGCCGAGCTCGGAGAAGACGTAGGTCAGCTGCATATGGTGACAGGTCCCGTCGGGTCAGTGCTGGTAGCCGTAGACGCCGCGCGACTGGTCGCGGATCACGGCCCCGTTGGACAGTTCGATGACACGCTTGCGCATCTGGTCGACGACCCCGGCGTCGTGCGTGGCCATCAGCACCGTCGTACCGGTGCGGTTGATGCGGTCGAGCAGCTTCATGATGCCGACCGAGGTGGTGGGGTCGAGGTTGCCGGTGGGCTCGTCGGCGATGAGCAGACGCGGCCGGTTCACGAACGCCCGGGCGATCGCCACCCGCTGCTGCTCCCCGCCGGACAGCTCGTGCGGCAGCCGCTTGCCCTTGCCCTCCAGACCTACCAGCTCGAGGGTCTCCGGCACCACCTGGTTGACGTGCGAGCGGGGCTTGCCGATCACCTGGAGGGCGAACGCGACGTTCTCGAACACCGTCTTGTTGGGCAGCAGGCGGAAGTCCTGGAAGACCGTGCCGATGGTACGGCGCAGTGCCGGCACCTTCCATCCCGCGAGCCGGTTGATCTCCTTGCCGGCGACGAAGACCTTGCCCGCGGTGGGTCGGGCCTCACGGAGCACGAGGCGCAGGAACGTGGACTTGCCGGAGCCGGACTCGCCGACGATGAAGACGAACTCGCCGTCGTCGACGGCGACGGTGACGTCGTCGAGCGCTGGACGGTTGGTCTTCCCGTACTGCTTGGAGACGTTCTCGAATCGGATCACACGAATGTCGCGACCGGGCTCGGGGACAGAGGAGGAACATGCGCGAGCCGACACCCGTCCGCTCCGGGTGTGGCGGCGACCGGCCGACGTCTGAGTCTAGGCGACCGGTAGCGCTGGGCCGAATCAGCGCGGCCGGTGCGTTTCATGTCCGCCCGGTGGACCAGACCGGCCGTCATCTACGCGCTGGCGGTGGCGTCGGCACCGCGCCGCCAGCGGATGCCGGCCTCCAGGAAGGGGTCGATCTCCCCGTCGAAGACCGCCTGCGGGTTGCCGGTCTCGTAGTCGGTGCGCAGGTCCTTGACCAGCTGGTAGGGGTGCAGCACGTAGTTGCGCATCTGGTCGCCCCACGATCCCTGGACGTCGCCGCGCAGCTCGTCGAGGTGCGCCCGCTCCTCCGCCTTCTTCAGCGCGAGCAGCTTGGCCTTGAGGATGACCATGGCGCTTGCCTTGTTCTGCAGCTGCGACTTCTCGTTCTGGCAGCTCACCACGACTCCGGTCGGGATGTGGGTGAGGCGCACGGCGGAGTCGGTGGTGTTCACCGACTGGCCGCCGGGGCCCGACGAGCGGTAGACGTCCACGCGGACCTCCTCGTCGGGGATCTCGATCTCGTCGGTCTGCTCGAGGACCGGCACCACCTCGACGGCCGCGAACGACGTCTGCCGGCGGCCCTGGTTGTCGAAGGGGCTGATCCGCACCAGCCGGTGGGTGCCGGCCTCGACCGACAGCGTCCCGTAGGCGTAGGGCGCGTGGATCGCGAACGTCGCCGACT
>JAICKK010000151.1 GCA_025927955.1 Nocardioidaceae bacterium | reverse complement strand
CGGGGCTTGCCGTTGATGTAGAACGGGCCGTCCATCATCTCCAGCGTCCGCTCGCCGGTGAAGGGTGTGCCGGTGTGGCGCCAGGCCTCGTCCACGAGGTTGGTGGGATGGACGTGGGTGTCGATGATCACGAGTCTCTCCTTGCGGGTCGTGGTTCCAGCACCCCGGCCGCGACATCGCACCTACGGGCCGCCGCGTCTGCGGCGTTCGACCGGCCGTGCCCGTTCCGGACCCGCGGACATCGCGGGACCGAGCTGCCGGTCGCCTCGAATGGAACCAGCCGTGGGGGTACGTGTCAACGGTTTACATGCAATCTCGTCCGAACGGTGCCCGCGCTCTGAAGCGGTCATCACGGCCATCCCCGGCCATCCCCGGCCCTCGAAGCCGGGGCATCCGACTGGACCAGTGCTCGACAATGGCCCGGATGGCTCTTGACAGGCCGAGTGTGACCCGCGTTACATGTCATCGCACAGCCCGAGGCGGCCTCCACGGAGCAGCCGCCTCACGGCATCGCCGGTGACCTCCCCTCCGGGTTAAACCGTACGGCGACTCCCCGCTCGCAGCCGCGTGCCGGGGAGCCTCAGCCCGACGGAACGGGGCGGGTCCTCCGCCCGGGAAGAGCGGCACCGGTGAACACCTCCTTCTCCGCGCAGCAGCGTCGCTGCGACCTCCTGCTGACCGGCGGACTCGTCGTCACCGTCGACGACGAGCGCAGGGTCCTCGACAACGGCGCGGTCGCCGTCGAGGGCGACCGGATCGTCGCCGTCGGGACCGCCGACGACCTGGCCGGCTGGCAGGCGGACACGGTCGTGGACTGCTGCGGCAAGGCGGTGCTCCCCGGGTTCGTCGACGGCCACAACCACCTCTACCAGGCGCTGGCCCGCGGGCTGGGCGAGGGGATGTCGATCGTCCCGTGGCTGTGCGAGTTCATGTGGCCCTACTCGATCGAGATCACCGGCGAGGAGGCCGTCGCCGGGGCCAGGCTCGCCGTCGCCGAGGCCCTGCGCACCGGCATCACCACCGTGGTGGACAACCACTACGCGCCGGCCGACCTGGCCACCACCCTCGCCGTCGCCGACGTCATCGAGGCGGCCGGGCTTCGCGGCGCGGTCGCCCGCGGGATGGTGGGCGCCCGGACCGACGTCGCGGCGCGCCGGGGCCAGCCGGAGGCCCTGTTCCGGTACTCGCTCGAGGACGAGGTCGCGATGACGCGCGAGGCCGTCCAGCACCGCCCGCCCGGCTCGAAGGTGGAGGTGTGGCCGGCTCCGCTGAACCTGACGTACGTCGACCAGCGGCTCGTGCAGGCCGCGGTCGGGCTCGCGCACGAGCTCGGCACCAGATGGCACACGCACTGCTGCGAGGGCGGCAAGGACCCGGACTCCTACCAGGAGGCCTACGGCTCCACGCCCGTGCAGTGGCTGGCCGAGAACGGCCTGCTGGACTCCCGGGCGACCCTCGCCCACGCCGTCTGGCTCAGCGAGAAGGAGGTCGAGCAGGCCGGCGAGGCCGGCGCCGGCGTGGCGCACAACCCGACCTCGAACGCCTACCTCGCGTCGGGCACGATGCGCCTGCGCGAGCTGCGGCAGGCGGGTGCTGCCGTGTCGCTGGGCACCGACGGGCCCAGCTGCGGGCACCGCCAGGACATGTTCGAGTGCATGAAGCAGACGGTCTTCGCCCAGCGCCTCGACGGGCTCGACCCGACCGCGGCCCGGGCCGAGGACGCCCTGGAGCTCGCCACCCGCGAGGGCGCACGGTACGCGGGCGTGGACGCGGGCGTCCTGGAGCCCGGACGCCTGGCCGACATCGCCGTGGTGGACCTGGACGCACCGCACCTGCGGCCGCTGCACCGCGTGGTCAGCACCCTCGTCTACTCGGCGCGCGGCGGCGACGTGAGCATGACCATCGTGGGCGGCGAGATCGTCTACCGGGACGGCCGCTGCCTGCGCATCGACGAGGCGGAGGCGATGGACGACGCCCAGCGGCACGCCGACCGACTGCTGGAGCGTGCCGGGATGCGCCGGCTGCTCACCGCCTGGGTCCGCTGAGCGGCCCGGAGAACCGCGGGGGCGCCTCCAGGCGGCCCCACCCACATCCGTCCACCTCCCGTCTCTCGCGTCTCCCACCCGGGCGACGCGCCCCCACCCCTCCCTGGAGGAGCCATGCCCAGACTCGCGATCCCCACCCGAGGGAGCAGGCCGGACGTGCATCCGGTCGACGCGCTCCCCCCGCTCCGGCTGTTGCCGGCGCTGGGCCTCCAGCACGTGCTGGTCGCCTACTCCGGGATGGTCACCGTCCCGCTGCTGATCGGCCTCGGGCTCGGCCTGCCCCAGGACCAGATCGCCGTGCTGGTCACCGCCAACGTCTTCGTGAGCGGGCTGGCGACGCTGCTGCAGACGCTCGGCGTCCTCAACACCGGCGCCCGGCTGCCCATGGTGATGGGCTCCACGTTCACCGGCATCGGTCCGGCGATCATCGTGGGGTCGAGCGGCGGCGGACTTCCGGCGGTCTTCGGCGCGACCATCGTCGCCGGC
The DNA here is from genome assembly GCA_025927955.1 of Nocardioidaceae bacterium. Classification (GTDB taxonomy): domain Bacteria; phylum Actinomycetota; class Actinomycetes; order Propionibacteriales; family Nocardioidaceae; genus Nocardioides_B. Next base: position 6,855 of record JAICKK010000151.1, on the reverse strand, counting down.
ATCGTCGGCTGGGTCGCGGCGCCGTTCTTCAGCAAGCTGCTGCGCTTCTTCCCGCCCATCGTCACCGGCACGATCATCGCCATCATCGGCATGTCGCTGCTGCCGGCCACCTCGAACCTGATCGCGGGGACGGACCCCAAGGCACCCGGGTTCGGCTCGCCCGCCCGGCTGCTGCTCGCCCTGGCCACGATCGGCCTCGTGCTCGGCATCGAGCGGCTCGCCCCGCCGGCCTTCCGCCGCTTCGGCGTCCTCACCGCGCTGCTCGTCGGCACGCTGGTCGCGATCCCCTTCGGGATGGCGGACTTCTCCGGGGCCGCCGACGCCCCTCTCTTCGGCGTGGTGAGGCCCTTCGAGTTCGGGATCCCGACGTTCGCCGCCGCGGCGATCCTCCCGATGGTCGTGGTGCAGGCGGTGAACATGGTGGAGACGACCGGGCACGTGCTGGCCATCGGGGACATCACCGGGCGCACCATCGACGAGCGCACGATGACCCGCGCGCTTCGCGCCGACGGCGCCTCGGCCGCCCTCGCCGGCTGCTTCAACTCCTTCACGACCGTGACGTTCGGCAACAACGTCGGCGTGGTCAGCCTGACGCGGGTGGTCAGCAGGTATGTCGTCGCGATCGCCGGGTGCTTCTTCATCCTCATGGGTCTGATGCCTCGTCTCGGCGCCGTCATCGCGGCGCTGCCGGGACCCGTGCTCGGCGGCATCGGGGTCGTGATGTTCGGGACGGTCGGCGCCATCGGCCTCAAGATCGCCGCGCAGGCGGACCTGGCGAACCCTCGCAACATGCTGATCATCGCGATCTCGTTCGGGTTCGGCCTGATGCCGACCGGCGCACCGCAGTTCTACTCCCACCTGCCGGTGGCCGCGCAGACCGTGCTCGGCAGCGGCATCGCCGCGGGCGGGATCTCTGCGATCGTGCTCAACCTGCTGCTCAACCACACGTGGGGGCCCCAGGACGAGCGGCCGGCCGAGCCGGTGGCCGCCGAGCCGGACGAGCACGCGATCGCCGGACACCCCCTTGCGCTGGAACCGTGATTGCATGCAATATCGGACCCACGCCTGTGACCCAGCGCACAGGAGCAGCCCCGTAGGTGCGGCGGTCGGCGACGACTGACCGGAGCGGCCGGGGGTCCGCCGTGGAGCCACCCGGCTCCACGGTCGAGGGCCGCCCGCACCCTACGGACCGGCCCTCACCGATCACCGACCCATCGACCACGAGGTGAGGGAACCATGGTTCAGCACCTGACCCCCCGACCGGCAGCCGCTGCCGCCGCGTCCCCCGTCGACGAGCGGCTGCCTCCCGGCCGCACCGCGCTGCTCGGCTTCCAGCACGTCCTGGTGATGTACGCCGGCGTCGTCGTCGTGCCCATCCTGGTGGGCGCCGGCCTCGGCCTGTCCGAGGACCGCATCGCCGCCCTGATCAGCATCGACCTGGTGCTCGCCGGTGTGGGCACCCTGCTCCAGGCCCTCGGGCTGTGGAAGCTCGGGATCCGGATGCCCCTCGTCGTCGGGGCGGCCTCCAACGGCATCGTCCCGATGATCCTGGTGGGCCGGGAGCACGGGCTCGGCACGATGTACGGGTCTCTGCTCGTGGGCGGCGTGGTGTGGATGGTGGCCGCGCCATACTTCAGCAGGCTGCTTCGGCTGTTCCCGGCCGTGGTCACCGGCACCGTCATCGCGCTGATCGGCCTCACTCTGATCCCTGTCGGACTCCGGATGATCGCCGGGTCCGACCCGACGGCACCGGGGTACGGCGACCTCGGCAGGCTGGCCCTGGCCGGCTTCACCATCACGCTCATGGCGGTGTTCTACCGGGTGCTCCGGGGCTTCCTCGGCCAGCTCTCGATCCTGCTCGCGATCGTGATCGGCGCCGCTGCCGGCTGGGCGTTCGACCCGAGCGCGCTCAGCGACGTGGGCCACGGCCCCCTCGTCTCGGTCGCGACCCCCTCGCACCTGGGCCACCTGGGGTTCCACGTCCCCTCGATCCTGCTGTTCCTGGTCATCGTGTTCGTGCTCATGGTCGAGGGGGCCGGCCAGGGGCTCGCCGTCGGCGAGGTGCTGGACAAGAGGGTCGGCCCCGCCGACATCACCCGGCTGCTGCGCGTCGACGGCCTGCTCACCGCGCTCAGCGGTGTCTTCGGCGGCTTCGTCTACACGACCTTCGGGCAGAACATCGGCCTGATCGCGCTCACCGGCGTGCGCAGCCGCTTCCCCGTCGCCGCGGGTGGCGCCTTCCTCGTGGTGCTCGGGTTCGTGCACCCCATCGGCCAGGTGATGGCCGCGATCCCGTCACCGGTCGTCGGCGCCGCCGCGGTCGTGACCTTCTCCGCACTCGCGGTCTCCGGGATCCAGCTGCTGTCGAAGGTGGACTACAGCCGGTCCAGCAACCTGCTGATCGTGATGCTCGGGCTCAGCATCGGTCTCGTCCCGGCCGCCGCCCCGACGTTCTACGTCCAGATGCCCGAGTGGACGCAGATGTTCCTCAAGAGCGGGGTGGCCACCGGCACCGTGGTCGCCGTCCTGCTCAACCTCGTCTTCCACGAGCTGGGCGGCAGGCGGGGCGACCAGCGCCCCGGCAGCCCGGCACCCGGGCAGGGGTGACCCGACATGGACGCGCACCAGCGCACGCCGTGGCTCCCGGAGCCGCCCCCCGAGCCCCGCCGGCTCGTCGTGGGCATCACCGGGGCCAGCGCCCCGCACCTGGCCATCCACCTGCTCGAGGCGCTACGACGGCTCGGCACCGTGGAGACCCACCTGGTGATCTCCGGCGCCGCCGCCCGCACCCTCGAGATCGAGACCGGGCGGCGGCCCGCCGAGGTGGCCGCGCTCGCCGACGTGTGGCACCGACGCGGCGACATCGCCGCCGCGATCGCGTCGGGGTCGTTCCCCACCATGGGCATGGCCGTCGTCCCCTGCTCGATGAAGACGCTGGCCGGCATCGCCCACGGGTACAGCGACGACCTGCTGACCCGGGCGGCCGACGTGTGCCTCAAGGAGCGACGGCCGCTGGTCCTCGTCGCCCGCGAGACGCCGCTGAGCCTCGTCCACCTGCGCAACATGGTGGCCGCCACCGAGGCCGGCGCCACCGTGCTGCCACCGATGCCCGCCTTCTACCAGCAGCCGCGCTCGATCGAGGACCTGCTGGCCCATCTCACCGGCAAGGTCCTCGACCAGTTCGGGATCGCGCACGACCTCTACCCGCGCTGGCGCGGGCCCAGGCCCGTCGGACAGTGCCGCGAAGGAGCCCTCCGTTGAACCACGCCGAGCCGTCCCCGCGCCAGGACCTGCACCGCTTCCTCGACGACTATCTCGAGGCCCACCCCGAGGACGTCCTCGTCGTCGAGGACGTCGTACCCGCCCAGGAGGGCGTCACCGGGCTCATCTACGAGCTCACGGCACGCCGGCGCAGCGACATGGTGCTGTGCCGCAAGATCGCCGGGCTCGACGTGCCCGTGCTCAGCAACGTCTTCGCGTCCCGGGCGCGCATCGAGCGCATCCTCGACGCCGAGCCGGGCAGGCTTCACGAGGTCTACCAGCAGCGCGCGGCCCGCCGGCTCGAGCCGCGCGAGGTCGACGACGGGCCGGTGCTCGACCTCGTCGTCTCGGGTGACGACGTGGACCTCGCCACCGTGCCGATGCTGACGCACTTCTCCTCCGACCGCGCGCCGTACGTCACCAGCGGCATCATCGTCGCCGAGGACCCGGACACGGGCGTGGGCAACATGAGCTACCACCGGTCGATGGTGCACTCCCGCAACGAGCTGGCGACCAGCCTGCACTCCCGGGGCGACCTGTGGCGGATGCTCAACACGTACGGCGAGCGCCGCCGGCCCATGCCGGTCGCGATGGTCATCGGCGGGCACCCGCTGTTCATGCTCGCGGCGTCCTCGCGGGTGCCCTACGACGTGGACGAGAGGTCCATCGCGGGCGGCCTGTTCGGCGAGCCGCTCGACGTCGTCCGCACGCCGCGACACGGCATCCGGGTGCCCGCATGGGCCGAGATCGTCATCGAGGGCACCATCGACGCGACCGCGAGGGCCGATGAGGGTCCGTTCGGGGAGTTCTCCGGCTACTCCTCCCACCGCTCGACGAACAACGTGCTGCACGTCGACACCATCCTGCGGCGCCATGACCCGGTGCTGCTCGACGTGGAGGGTGGCAACACCGACGAGCACCTCAACCTCGCGCGGATCCCCCGCGAGTCGGAGATGGCCGAGAAGATCAGGGACCGCTTCCCCGACGTACGCGCGCTGCACTACCCGACGTCCGGCACCCACTTCCACTGCTACGTGGCGCTGCGCCAGCAGCGCCCGGGCCAGGCGCGCCAGGTGATGCTCGGCCTGCTCGGCTGGGACCCGTACGTCAAGACCGTCGTCGCCGTGGACGAGGACGTCGACATCACGAACGACTCGGAGGTGCTGTGGGCCCTCGCCACCCACTTCCAGCCGCACCGTGACCTGTTCACCGTCGACGGGCTGCCCGGGTCGCCGCTCGACCCGTCGTCGGGCAGCGACGGCACCACCTCGCGGATGGCGCTCGACGCCACACGCGGCCCCGACTTCCACGGCGACCGCATCGTCGTCTCGGAGGCCGCGCGTGCGGCCGCCCGGACCCTGCTCGACCAGACACTCGACAGCTGAAAGGCGCTCCCATGTCCGTGCCCACCCCCACCCCTGCCGCGTCCACGCCCAGGATCCCCGTCACCGTCCTGACCGGGTTCCTCGGCTCCGGCAAGACCACCCTGGTCAACCACATCCTCACCGCCGACCACGGGCACCGCATCGCGGTGATCGAGAACGAGTTCGGGGAGATCCCGATCGACGACGCGCTCGTGCTCAGCGGCGAGGAGGAGATCATCGAGATGAGCAACGGGTGCTGCCTGTGCTGCACCGCTCGCACCGACCTGATCGAGATCCTGCGCTCGCTCGTCGACCGGCGCGAGAGGTTCGACCGGATAATCATCGAGACCAGTGGCCTGGCGGACCCCGACCCGGTCGCGCAGACGTTCTTCGTCGACGAGGAGGTGGCCCGGCACTTCGTGCTCGACGCCATCGTCACCCTGGTCGACGCCAAGCACATCGGCGCCCACCTCGACGAGACCGGTCCGGGCGGCGTGGGCCTCCAGGCGGAGGACCAGATCGCCTTCGCCGACCGCGTCGTGGTGAACAAGGTCGACCTCGTCACCCCAGACGAGCTGGCCGAGGTGCGTCGCCGCGTCTCGGGGATCAACGCGACCGCGGAGATCCTGACGTCCACCTACGCCGACCTCGACCTGCCCAGCATCCTCGGCATCGGCGCCTTCGACCGCTCCCGGAACACCGCCGGCCACAACGGCTGGCTCGAGGAGGACGAGCACGTGCACGACCCGTCGCTGGACTCGGTGTCGGTGCAGGTGGAGGGGGACGTGGACGTCGACGCGCTGCGCGCGTGGCTGGGCGCGCACCTGGCCGAGCACGGCGACGACGTCTACCGGCTCAAGGGACTGCTGTTCGCCGAGGGGATTCCCGCGCCGCTCATCGTGCAGGGCGTGCACCGGCTCTTCGACGTACGCCCGAGCCAGATCCAGGCGGCCGACGGCCGGACCAGCAGGCTGGTGCTCATCGGCCGGAACCTGGAGCGGGAGGCTCTCGAGACCGGCTTGCGAGGCTGCCTGGTGAGGTCGCTCGAGCCGGCGCGGGCATAGCGGCGGAGCGGCGGGCGGCGGCGCGGCCGTTCACCGGCACCCCGCCGCCGCCCGAAGCGGCTCCGACTCGGTCAGTCCCGCCGGGCGTGCAGCATGCCCAGCAGGCCGTGGGACTCCCCGTCGGGGCCGGCGCTGAACCAGACGTCCGACGTCGCCCCGGAGGTCCCGTTGCCCGGCAGCAGGCCCCACAGCCCGTCGATCACCACGGGTCGGCCGGAGCCCGTGCGCAAGGTCGCGACGACCCGTCCGGTGTGCCGGCTCACGACGTGGATGCGGCCGTTGCCGAAGTTGCCGACGAGCAGCCTCCCGGCCAGCCCGCCGAACCCGCGCGGGGCGATCGCCAGGCCCCACGGCGAGTCGAGGGGCCCCCGCCGTACCAGCGTGCGGAGGAAGTGCCCGCCAGGACCGAACACGCTCACGAAGCCGTGCCCGAGGCCGGCGACGTCGTCGTGCCGGGCGGCGTCCTGCTGGGCGTAGGTCACGTAGACGCGACCGTCGAGGTCGGCGACGTTGAACGGCGCGTAGCCGCGCGGGATCCCGTGGCTGCGGAACGCCCACGGCATGCGCACCCGGTGGAAGCTGGTGTCGAAGACGTCGACGCGGTTGTGGTGGAAGTCGGTGGCGAGCAGGTACGGCGCGCCGCCCATCGTCACCATCGTCAGGCCCTTGAAGACGGCGTTGCGCACGTGCGCGACCTCGACCGCCTGGGTCGGGTCGCCCGACTGGTTCCACGCGGAGATGGAGCCGGACTCCGCGGCGAAGATGAACAGCGCCGGACCGGTCTTTCCACCGCTGCCGAGGGTGAACCCGGTGGTGGGGTTGAACACGACACCTGTCGGCGCGCCACCGGCGGGGATCTTGACCACCAGCGGCACCTGGGTCAGCGGCGTCGCCGGATCGGTCGCCCCGGTGTAGAGCGTCGAGGTGCTGGTGCCGTTGTTCGCGACCCACAGCGGGCTGGTCGGGGAGAACGCCAGCCCCCAGGCGTTGACGAGGTCGGGGTCGGTGGTCGCGGCCATGCCGGCCTGGTCGGAGACCAGCCTGACGACCCGGACGTGGGTCTGGTCGTGCCCCCTGGCCTGCGCGGGCTGCACCGCGGCCAGGCCGACGAGGGCGCCGACGAGCGAGACGACGGCCAGCAAGGTCGACGACCGTGAGCGGGAAGG
>JAICKK010000182.1 GCA_025927955.1 Nocardioidaceae bacterium | reverse complement strand
TCTGGCTCCTGCTCCCTGCGGCTTGGCGTACCCCGACCCTCAGCAGCGTAGGTCCCGGCACGCCGAGGCGTCTCGTCCCGTGCTCCGGAGGCCGCCGAGGCGTCCCGTTCCGCGCCTGCGACCACGCCGAGGCGTCCCGTTGCGCGCCCTCGACCAGGCGGAGCCGGAGGACCGCGGACGATGATCGCTCAGCGGTGCAGCCACGCGACCACCTCTGGCCGGGCGAGCTCGGCGACCCGGGCGTCGTACGCCGCCAGCTCTCCTGGCGTCAGCAGCTCGCGACCCGCGCCCGAGCGCCCCTCACGGAAGAACGTCGAGGGATCCTTGAGCACGCCGAGCGCGTTGGGCGCCAGCTCCCCGGAGCGGGCCCGCATCCGGTCGAAGGTCGCGGCCTCCACGAGGGCGGGCCACGCGTCCTCGGGCACCTCGACCCGCAGCCGTCCGGCGATCCGGCGCATCTGGCCGGACAGGTCGGCGAGCAGGTCGGCGTAGTGGACGAGCAGGACGTCGGCGCCGCCGCACGTGTGGGCGCGCGTCCACGCGTCGGTGAGGTGGTGCAGCACCCCCACCAGCGAGTCCGGCTGCTCGAGGGCGGTGACCCGGGACATCGTCCACCGCACCAGCCACTCGTGCGCCGACGGACGGGGCCGGCGGGGGCGCAGCGGCGCGCCGGTCAGCTCCGCGAGACGCGCCCGGTCGAGGTTGTCCCCCTGGTGGTAGAGCGAGACGGCCAGGTCCAGCGGGTGGCGCGCCACCACGACGTACGTCGCCCTCGGGTCCAGCGGGATGCCGTCCAGAGGGGTGTGGGTCTTGACGAAGCGCCGGTGCCGCTGTGCTTCGAGCCGCGCGAAGAGGTCCGCGACCGGCTCGATGCGGTGGTCCACCCACGGGGAGAGCTCGGGCAGGGGCGCCGGCAGCTCGGGAGCCTGGAAGACCAGCAGCGCGCAGATCATCTGCATCCAGGTCGTGCCGCTCTTGGAGCGGGTGGAGATGACGATGTCCCCGTCGCGGAAGCCGAAGCCCTCCCAGCGGGCGCTGTCGTCGTCGTCGGAGAGGTAGCGCCGCACGGTGCCACGGTAGCCAGCGGGCGCGCCGCGGGGGCGCGCCCCCAACGTCCTAGACTCCGCGGCAGACACGCCCACCGACAGGAGACTCCACCGTGGCCGGTACTCCGGACGTCCGCCCGCTGCAGAAGGTGCTCATCGCGAATCGGGGCGAGATCGCGGTCCGCGTGGTCCGGGCCTGCAAGGACGCGGGCATCGGCAGCGTCGCGGTCTACGCCGATCCCGACCGGGACGCGCTCTTCGTGCGGCTGGCCGACGAGGCCTACAGCCTGGGCGGCGCCACCCCGGCGGAGTCCTACCTCGACATCGGCAAGATCGTCGAGCAGGCGGTGCGGTCCGGGGCCGACTCGGTGCACCCGGGCTACGGGTTCCTGGCCGAGAACCGCGACTTCGCGCAGGCCGTGCTCGACGCCGGGCTGGTGTGGATCGGCCCGCCGCCGTCCGCGATCGAGAACCTCGGCGACAAGGTCAGGGCCCGCCACATCGCCGAGAAGGTCGGGGCACCTCTCGTCGCCGGCACCAAGGACCCCGTGGAGGACGCCGACGAGGTGCTCGCGTTCGCCCGGGAGTTCGGGCTGCCGATCGCGATCAAGGCCGCCTTCGGGGGCGGCGGCCGCGGCCTCAAGGTGGCCCGCAAGGAGGAGGAGGTCGCCGAGCTCTTCGAGTCGGCGGTCCGCGAGGCGGTCGGCGCGTTCGGGCGCGGGGAGTGCTTCGTCGAGAAGTACCTCGACCGGCCGCGGCACGTGGAGACCCAGTGCCTGGCCGACCAGCACGGCAACGTCGTGGTGGTCTCGTCCCGCGACTGCTCCCTGCAGCGCCGGCACCAGAAGCTCGTCGAGGAGGCCCCCGCGCCGTTCCTGTCCGAGGAGCAGATGCGGACCCTCTACGACTCCTCCAAGGCGATCCTGCGCGAGGCCGGCTACGTCGGCGCCGGCACGTGCGAGTTCCTGGTCGGCCAGGACGGGACCATCTCGTTCCTGGAGGTCAACACCCGCCTGCAGGTCGAGCACCCGGTCTCCGAGGAGGTCACCGGCCTGGACCTGGTCCGCGAGATGTTCCGGATCGCCGCCGGCGAGGAGCTGGGGTACGACGACCCGGCGGTCGTCGGCCACTCCTTCGAGTACCGCATCAACGCCGAGGACGCCGGCCGGAACTTCATGCCCGCACCCGGCACGCTGACCCGCTGGCACCCTCCCGCCGGGCCGGGCGTGCGGGTCGACGGCGGCTACGACCAGGGCGAGACCGTCCCCGGCTCCTTCGACTCGCTGGTCGCCAAGCTCGTCGTCACCGGCCGCGACCGCACCCAGGCCCTCGAGCGCTCGCGCCGGGCCCTGGCCGAGTTCGTGGTCGACGGCATGCCCACGGTGATCCCGTTCCACCGGGCGGTCGTCGACGACCCGGCCTTCATCGGGGACGGCGAGTCGTTCGGCGTGTACACGTCGTGGATCGAGACCGACTTCGACAACCGCATCCCGCCGTACGACGGAGCGGGTGAGGAGACCTCGGCGGCGGAGCGCCGGTCGGTCACGGTCGAGGTCGGCGGGCGGCGCCTCGAGGTGGTGCTCCCCGCCGACCTCGCGGCGCAGGCGCCCGTCGACGGCGCCAGGAAGCCGCGGCGCGAGAGGCGGAGGAAGGCGGGCGCCGCCGTGAGCGGTGACGCCGTCACCTCGCCGATGCAGGGCACGATCGTCAAGGTGGCGGTCGCCGACGGCGACGAGGTCGCTGAGGGCGACGTGATCGTGGTCCTGGAGGCGATGAAGATGGAGCAGCCGCTCAAGGCCCACAAGGCGGGCACGGTGAGCGCCCTCACCGCCGAGGTCGGGGGCAGCGTCTCCAGCGGCGCGGTGATCTGCGAGCTCACCTGACCCGCCCCGGCCCACCCCGGCTCGCCCGCGGTCCAGCATGCGCCGCCGCGACACGACCCCGGACGGATCGGCGTTAGCCTCCTGCCCATGTTCTCCAAGGTGCTGGTGGCCAACCGGGGCGAGATCGCCGTGCGGGCGTTCCGTGCCGCCTACGAGCTCGGCGCGCAGACGGTGGCGGTCTTCCCGCACGAGGACCGGGGGTCCGAGCACCGGCTCAAGGCCGACGAGGCGTACGAGATCGGCGAGCGGGGCCACCCGGTCCGCGCCTACCTGGACCCGCAGCTGATCGTCGACGCCGCACTGCGGTCGGGGGCCGACGCCGTCTACCCGGGCTACGGCTTCCTCTCGGAGAACCCCCGGCTCGCCGAGGCCTGCGCGAGCGCCGGCATCACCTTCATCGGTCCGAGCGCGGACGTGCTCACGCTGACCGGGAACAAGGCCCGCGCCATCGCCGCCGCCCGGGCCGCGGGGGTGCCCACGCTGGCCTCCGTCGCCCCGTCCACGGACGTCGACGCGCTCATCGAGTCGACCGGCGACCTGCCCTACCCCCTGTTCGTGAAGGCGGTGGCCGGCGGCGGCGGGCGTGGCATGCGGGAGGTCCCTGCCCATGCCGACCGCGACGTCGCGGTCCGGAAGCTCCGCGAGGCCATCGAGACCTGCATGCGGGAGGCGGAGGGGGCGTTCGGCGACAGAGCCGTGTTCATCGAGCAGGCGGTCGTCGACCCGCGGCACATCGAGGTGCAGATCCTCGCCGACGGCGACGGCGACGTCGTGCACCTGTTCGAGCGGGACTGCTCGGTGCAGCGGCGGCACCAGAAGGTCGTGGAGATCGCGCCCGCGCCCAACCTCGTCCCGGGCGTGCGCGAGCGGATCTGCGCCGACGCCGTCCGCTTCGCCCGGGAGATCGGCTACCGCAACGCCGGCACGGTGGAGTTCCTGCTCGACCCGCACGGCCGCTGGGTGTTCATCGAGATGAACCCGCGCATCCAGGTCGAGCACACGGTGACCGAGGAGGTCACCGACGTCGACCTCGTGCAGGCCCAGATGCGGATCGCCTCCGGGGAGACGCTGGCCGACCTCGACCTCAGCCAGGACCGGGTGGTGCTGCGGGGCGCGGCGCTGCAGTGCCGGATCACCACCGAGGACCCCGCGAACGGCTTCCGGCCCGACACCGGCCGGATCACGACCTACCGCTCCCCCGGCGGCGCCGGGGTCCGGCTCGACGGCGGCACCACCTACTCGGGCGCCGAGGTCAGCCCGCACTTCGACTCGATGCTGGCCAAGCTCACCTGCCGGGGCCGCGACTTCCCTACCGCCGTGAGCCGCGCGCGCCGGGCCCTGGCGGAGTTCCGCGTCCGCGGCGTCTCCACGAACATCCCGTTCCTGCAGGCGGTCCTCGACGACCCCGACTTCCGGGCCGGCCGGCTCACCACCGCCTTCATCGCCGACCACCCCCACCTGCTGACCGCGCGCACCTCCGCGGACCGCGGCACCCGGCTGCTGACCTACCTCGCGGACGTCACCGTCAACAAGCCGCACGGCGAGGCGCCGCTGGCCGTCGACCCCGTCGAGAAGCTCCCGCGCATCGACCTCGCCGCGCCGGCCCCGCACGGCTCACGGCAGGACCTGCTCGCGGCGGGCCCCGAGGAGTTCGCGCGTTCCCTACGCCGGCAGCAGGCGGTGGCGGTCACGGACACGACCTTCCGCGACGCCCACCAGTCGCTGCTGGCCACCCGGGTGCGCACCCGCGACCTGCTCAACGTCGCCGGTCACGTCGCGCGCACGACGCCGCAGCTGTGGAGCCTCGAGGCGTGGGGCGGTGCGACGTACGACGTGGCGCTGCGCTTCCTCGCCGAGGAGCCGTGGGAGCGGCTCGCCGCGCTGCGCCGGGCGGTGCCGAACATCTGCCTGCAGATGCTGCTGCGCGGGCGCAACACGGTCGGCTACACGCCGTACCCGGCGGAGGTGACCGAGGCGTTCGTGCAGGAGGCCGCCGACACCGGCATCGACGTGTTCCGGATCTTCGACGCGCTCAACGACGTCGAGCAGATGCGCCCCGCGATCGAGGCGGTGCGCGCGACGGGGTCCGCCGTCGCGGAGGTCGCCCTGTGCTACACCGGCGACCTGTCCTCGCCGCGGGAGAGGCTCTACACCCTCGACTACTACCTGGCGCTGGCCGAGCGGATCGTGGAGGCCGGTGCGCACGTGCTGGCCATCAAGGACATGGCCGGGCTGCTGCGCGCGCCCGCCGCCCGGACGCTGGTGAGCGCGCTGCGCGAGCGGTTCGACCTGCCGGTGCACCTGCACACGCACGACACCCCCGGCGGGCAGCTCGCCACCCTGCTGGCCGCTGTCGAGGCCGGCGTGGACGCCGTCGACGCGGCCTGCGCGTCGATGTCGGGCACCACCAGCCAGCCGGCGCTGTCCGCGCTGGTCGCGTCCACCGACCACACCGAGCGTGCGACCGGCCTCGACCTGGAGGCGGTCTGCGACCTGGAGCCGTACTGGGAGGCCACCCGACGGCTGTACGCGCCGTTCGAGTCCGGGTTGGCCTCGCCGACGGGACGGGTCTACACCCACGAGATCCCCGGCGGTCAGCTGTCCAACCTGCGGCAGCAGGCGGTCTCCCTCGGCCTGGGCGAGAAGTTCGAGCAGGTCGAGGACATGTATGCCGCGGCCAACACCATCCTCGGCAACGTCGTCAAGGTCACCCCCTCCTCGAAGGTGGTCGGCGACCTCGCCCTGCACCTGGTCGCGGTCGGCGCGGACCCGGCCGAGTTCGAGGCGGAGCCGGGCAGGTTCGACGTCCCCGACTCGGTCGTCGGGTTCCTGTCCGGCGACCTGGGGGACCCGCCCGGCGGGTGGCCCGAGCCGTTCCGGACCAAGGCGCTGGCCGGACGCACCCACAGGCCCGTCGCCGCCGCGCTCGACGAGGACCAGCGAGCGGGGCTGGACAAGGACCGGCGGTCCACGCTCAACGCGCTGCTGTTCCCCGGCCCGGCCGCCACCTTCGTGGAGTCCCGGCAGAGGTACGGCGACGTGTCGGTGCTCTCGACCCGCGACTTCCTCTACGGGCTGTCCCCGGGCGGGGAGCACCACGTCGACCTCGAGGAGGGCAAGCGGCTGTTCTTCGGGTTGGAGGCGGTCGGCGAGCCCGACGAGCGCGGCATCCGGATGGTGATGTGCACGATCAACGGCCAGCTGCGCCCCATCGCGGTCCGGGACCGGTCGGTGGCCGCGGACGTGCCGACCGCGGAGAGGGCCGACCCGGGCAGGCCCGGCCACGTCGCGGCACCGTTCGACGGGGTGGTCACCGTCCTGGTGTCCGAGGGCGACGCCGTCGAGGCCGGGACGACCGTCGCCACCATCGAGGCGATGAAGATGGAGGCCTCGATCACAGCGCCGGTGGCCGGCACGGTCGAGCGGGTCGCCGTCGCAGGCACGCGGCAGGTCGAGGGCGGCGACCTCGTCGTCGTGCTGGCCCCGCCCGCTCCCTGACCGCTGCCACGCCCCATCTCGCCGAGGCGTCCCGTTCCGCGGTGGGACGCACGCCGAGGCGTCCCGTTCCGCGGTGGGAGGCACGCCGAGGTGTCCCGTTCCGCGGTCCGTACGACGCCACGAGCACGGGACACGACGCCTCGGCGCAACCACGAGCACGGAACGAGACGCCTCGGCGCGACAGGAGGAGCAGGGTCAGGCGGCGAACCAGGACGAGCGCAGGCCGAAGACGGACCGGAACGTGTCGCCGGAGAGGGTGACGTCGCCCCTGGTGCCGTCGAGCACGACGGTGAGCACCCGGCCTCCCCACTCGCCGTGGCCGTCGCGGCGGGTGACGTGCAGCCGCCGGAGCGTGCCGATCCGGGGGTACGCCGCCTGGACCCTCGACGCGGTCAGCCGCAGGGTCCAGGCGTGCACCGGGTTGCCGGCGGCCCCGTCGTACGGGTCCGGCTTGGCGACGAGGTACGGCCTGCTGCCGGCGGAGAGCCAGCCGCCGCTGCTCGAGGAGAACTGCGTGAAGGCCGGCTGGCCGCCCCAGGCGAGGACCTGCCCGGAGGTCGCCGCGACCGCCGCGTCGCTGCGGCTGTCCTCGGCCGCCACGCCGTCGTAGACCTGGCAGGCCGAGGTGTCGCACACGTGCCAGTAGCGGTCCGGGACCTGGTCGCGGGACCAGGCGGCGTAGGTGCGCGCGGCCACGGCCTGGGCCTTGAGCGCCTCCGCGCTCCAGGACGCCGGCATCTCGGCGGCCACCACGCCGCGCACGTAGTTGTCCAACGACACCACGTCGACGGTGACCCGGTCGCTCGAGCCGGGCGCCGGCGTGGCCGCGCGCAGCTGTCCCCGGTAGGTCCGGCTGCCCGACGGCGTCCAGAGGGTGAGCGGCTCGTCGGCGGCGATCCGGCCGTCCCCGACGAGGGCGTCGTGCCCCCCGGGGCGGTATCGGTGCCAGGACGAGGTGAGGTAGCCGATCACGGTGCGGCCGCCGTCGACGTTGAGCCGCCAGCGTCGTACGCCCGCGATCTCCGGAAGGCGGTAGACGACCCCCGCGCCGAGGTCGCGCACCCGCAGCCCCGGGGCGGGGCTCACCACGAGGTCCGGCGTGGTGTCCGCGGTGACCAGGACGCGCACGGGCCGGTTGTCGTGGGACCACGAGGTCCCGGGGTAGTAGAAGCCCAGGATCGAGCGGTAGCCCAGCCCCCGGCGGGCAGCGCCGTACGCGCCGTACTGGGACATCCCGTGGCCGTGCCCGAAGCCGTGCCCGTGCAGCGCGAACGCCCCGCTGCTCGGGACCGGGTAGGACTGGTCGGTGGCCACGCCGGTCGCGGGTACGGCGGACGCCGCTCCCGCGGGGC
>JAICKK010000095.1 GCA_025927955.1 Nocardioidaceae bacterium | reverse complement strand
GCCTGCCCGACGCGCTGGTCATCGACGTGATGATGCCCCGCCTGGACGGCATCGAGACCACCCGCGCGCTGCGGACCGCGGGCAACGACCTCCCGATCCTGGTGCTCACCGCCCGCGACTCAGTGGGCGACCGCGTCGAGGGCCTCGACGCCGGAGCCGACGACTACCTCACCAAGCCCTTCGCCCTCGAGGAGCTGCTGGCCCGGCTACGCGCCCTGCTCCGCCGCGTCCAGCTCCCGGGCGCCGGTGACGGTCTGGACGAGGAGGTGCTCAGCTTCTCCGACCTGTCCTTGAACCTGGCCACCCGCGAGGTGCGGCGCGGCCAGCGGCCCATCGAGCTCACCCGAACCGAGTTCAGCCTGCTGGAGATGTTCCTCCAGCGACCGCGACGGGTGCTGGACAGGTCGTTCATCCTCGAGGAGGTGTGGGGCTACGACTTCCCCACCACCGCCAACTCCCTGGAGGTGTACGTCGGGTACCTGCGGCGCAAGACCGAGGCGGAGGACGAGCCGCGGCTGATCCACACGGTGCGCGGCGTCGGCTACGTCCTCAAGGAGTCGTGAGGGGGCCGGCGTGAGCGCCATCGTCGGACGGTTCGGTCGCCGGCAGTCGCTGGCCAGCCGGGTCATCGCGCTGACCACCCTGGCCGTGGGCCTCGCCGTCGCGCTGGTCGCGCTCGCCGCGTTCCTGACCGTGCGTCACCAGCTGCAGGCGACGATGGACGACTCCCTGCACCGTCGCGCGTCCGTGGCCGCCGGCTACAACCCGTACACGTTCACCCCCAGCGACGTACCCGCCGTGCTCATCGGGGCGAGCGACGCGGAGTTCGGCTACGTCTTCGCCGACGGCCGGCAGGCGGTCACCACCGGGCACGACAAGGGCCGCCTTCGGCTCAGCGAGCCCGAGTACGCCGTGGCCCGCGGCCAGTCGAGCTACTCGTGCCGGACGATCGTCAGCGGCGGCACCGACTACCGCGTCGCCGCGGTGCCCACCCAGTGGAAGGGCATCGCGGTGGTGGTCGCCCAGTCGCTGAGCTCGAACGAGGCGGCGTTGGACCGGCTCGGCTGGGTGCTCTTCCTGTTCGGCACCGCCGGCGTGCTCGCCGCCGGGTTCGCCGGCTGGGGGGTGGCCCGCAACGGGCTGCGCCCGGTGCGACGACTGACCGAGGCGGCCGAGGAGATCGCCCGGACCGAGCAGCTGAACCCGATCGAGGTCGAGGGCGACGACGAGATCGCGCGCCTGGCGCGCGCGTTCAACGCGATGCTGGCCGCATTGTCGGCCTCCCGGGACCGCCAGCGCCAGCTCGTCGCGGACGCCGGGCACGAGCTGCGCACCCCGCTGACCTCGTTGCGCACCAACCTCGACCTGCTCACCCAGGCCGACCGGCAGGGCGGCCTCTCCGACGCCGGCCGCGCCGAGCTCCTCGACGACGTCAGGTTCCAGATCGAGGAGATGACCACGCTCATCGGCGACCTGACCGAGCTCGCCCGCGAGCAGCCGCCCCGCGTGCTGCTGGAGTGGGTCGACCTCGGCGAGGTCGTCGAGCGGGCCGTGCAGCGGGTCCGCCGCCGGGCCGGCGACGTGCGCTTCGACCTCGACCTGCAGCCGTGGTGGGTCAGCGGCGAGTCCGCCGCCCTGGAGCGGGCGGTCACCAACCTGCTCGACAACGCCGCCAAGTGGAGTCCCCCGCAGGGAGCGGTCACCGTGTCCCTGGGCGACGGTGCGCTCGAGGTCACCGACGAGGGTGCCGGCATCGCCGAGGAGGACCTGCCCTACGTCTTCGACCGGTTCTACCGCTCGCCGGGCGCCCGCACCATGCCCGGCTCCGGGCTGGGCCTGGCCATCGTGCGCCAGGTGGCCGAGCGACACGGCGGTTCGGTCCACGCCGGGCGCGCGTCCTCCGGCGGGGCCGCCTTCTCCCTGCGCCTGCCCGGTGCCCCCACGATCCCCTCGGCACCGCCCTCGTCGGGGTCGCCGGCGTCGGGTGACGCCGGCGACGGCCTCACGGAGACGTCCCAGACCACTCTCAGAACCGGTTAAGTCTGGGCGGTCATGCTGGTGGCATGAGTGACGAGCGCCCCGACCAGCCCCAGGACCCCGGGTCCGGCACCCCTCCTGACGCTCCCGCCGCTGCCGGGCCCGACGCCGGGGACACCCAGCGCCTGCCCCCGCCGTACCAGCAGCCCTACCAGCCCTACCGGCCCTACCAGCCGGTGGGCGACCGCGCGTACGTCGGGGCCGACACGGGACGCCGCTCCGGCCGGCCGCGCGGCGGGTTCGTCGCCGCCATCCTCGTCGCCGCCCTGGTGATCGGCGCTCTCGCCGGCGTGGGCGGTGCCGCCGCCTTCGGTCTCGTGCACGGGGGAGGCAGCGACGGCTCGGGATCCTCGGCGTCCTCGCCGGTCCGGAGCTCCTCGGTCGTCGACCGGTCCGGCTCGACGCCGGGGTCGCAGTCGGTCGAGGCCGTGGCCGCGGCCGTGCTGCCGTCGGTCGTCAAGATCAACGTCTCGAACTCCCAGGAGGCCGGGTCCGGCTCCGGCATCATCATCAGCTCCGACGGGGAGATCCTCACCAACAACCACGTCGCCTCGGTGGCCGGTCGCAACGGCCGGATCTCGGTGAACTTCAACGACGGCTCCGCCAAGCGGGCCCGCATCGTCGGCACCGACCCGGTCACGGACCTCGCGGTGATCAAGGCCGAGGGCGTCTCCGGCCTCCAGCCGGCCCGTATCGGCGTCTCCAAGAAGGTCGAGGTCGGCGAGCAGGTGGTCGCGATCGGCTCGCCGTTCGGGCTCGAGGCGACCGTCACCAGCGGCATCGTCAGCGCGCTGAACCGTCCCGTGTCCGTGCAGACCTCCGAGAGCCAGCCGAGCCCGAACGACCCGTTCGGCTTCGCGCCTCAGCAGTCGCCCAGCGCCACCATCTACCCGGCGATCCAGACCGACGCGGCGATCAACCCGGGCAACTCCGGCGGTCCGCTCGTCGACCTCGCCGGCGACGTGATCGGCATCAACTCATCGATCCGTACGGCGTCCAGCGGCCTGGACTCGCAGGGCGGCTCGATCGGTCTCGGCTTCGCGATCCCCATGGACAAGGTGTGGCCGATCGTGCAGCAGCTGCGCAAGGGTCAGACCCCGACCCACGCCCGGATGGGCATCTCGGTGACGGACGCGACCAGCAACAACGGGCTCCTCACCGGTGCCGGTGTCGCCAAGGTCAACCCGGGCTCGGCCGCCGCGAAGGCGGGGCTGACGAAGGGTGACGTGATCACCAAGGTCGACGACGACACGATCAGCGGTGCCGACTCCCTGGTCGCCACCGTGCGCGGCCACCGGCCCGGCGACAAGGTCACGCTCACGTTGGTCAGCAACGGCGACCACCGGCACACGGTGCAGGTGACCCTGGGCAGCGACAAGGGGTCGACCTCGGGCTGAGCGCGGGCCGCCCGCGGATTCCCTGGGCCCCCAGTGAAACCGGCACGCCCCTGCCGTTGCAACGGCGGGGGTGTGCCAGTTTCGGCGGGGCCGGAGGACGCAGAACGCCCCCGAAACCCGTTTGACTGCAGGGCGTAGGGGTATGGACGGGACCCTCCCGGCACACGACCCGGAGGACCGGTTGAGAAGTGGCCGAGCGATCCGTGAGCGGATCCCGCCATCGTCCGGCTCCGCCCCCGGCGACATCTCGCTCGGCCGGGAAAGGAAGACCATCATGGCCAGACCAGGCACGCGAGGCAGGCACACCACAGAGGTCCCGGCACAGCAGGAACGGGTCTCGGAGTCACTGGCGGACAACGGCACCGGGCACGAGCACCGGCCCTATCTGGGCACGGGTGACTCCGTGCCGCTGGAGGAGATGGAACGGGCGTGGGCGGACCGCACGAGGATCATCCTGTCCCCCGTCGCACCGCCCTCGGTCCTCGGGCTGTTCGGCTTCATGGGCGCCACCGTGATGGTCGCCGCCTGGATGGCCGGCTGGTACGGAGGCGGCCACGCCGTTCACGCTGTGGCCGTTCGCGCTCACGTTCGGTGGTCTCGCCCAGCTGCTCGCGGCGATGTGGAGCTACCGGGCACGTGACGGCGTCGCCACCGCCATGCACGGGCTGTGGGGGACCTTCTGGCTCGCGTTCGGGATCATCACGCTGCTCGCGGAGACCGGCGTGGCGCCGCCGCTGCTGCTGGGCCTCAACGTCAGCTTCGCCTGGTGGTTCATCGTGCTGGCCTCGGTCACCATGATGGGTGCGCTCGCGGCCCTCGGCGACAACCTCGGCATGTTCGCCGTGCTCGGCCTGCTCGCCGCGGGCAGCGCGTTCGCCGCCATCGGTTTCTACACCGGCGGCGGGTGGGCGTTCACGGTGGCCGGCTACGTCCTGGTGGCCTCGGCCGCGGCCGCCTGGTACACCGCCAGCGCGATGATGCTGGCCGGGTCGTTCGGCCGCACCATCCTGCCGCTGGGCAACCTGGGCGCCGCCGCGGCGAACGTCCCGGGCAGGAAGCCGCTGGTCCCCATGGAGTACCCGCTGGGGATGCCCGGCGCGAAGGTCGGCCAGTAGCCACCTCGTCGCGCCGCCGCCGGCCGGGGCACGGTCACGCATCCGCCGTGCCCCGGCCGTGCTGCGCGCCCGTCGTACCGGTCAGCCGGCCACCAGGTCGACGACCAGGTCGTGCAGCAGGTCGAAGCCGTGCTCGGTGAGGATCGACTCGGCGTGGAACTGGATGCCCCGGAAGCCCGGCCCGACCACGCGGTGCACGTCGCGGCTCACCGGGTCGGCCGCCGCCGACACCCCCGGTGGGAGGTCGCCGGCCACCCGGGCCACGAACGTGTTGTAGAAGCCGACGTTCTCCTCCCGGCCGTCGAGCCACACCGGCGACTGGGTGCCCTGGAAGACGATGTCCTTGAACACCAGGTCGAGCCCGAGCCGGTCGCAGAGCACCTGGTGGCCCAGGCAGACCGCCAGGAAGGGCCGCCGCCGCTCGAGCAGGGTGTCGACGGTGCGCCGGAACGCCGCGATCTTGGGATGGTCCCCGTCCCGCGGGTCACCCGGTCCCGGGCCCAGGATGACCAGGTCGTAGCCGTCCACCGCGTCGGGCGTGACGTCCTCGTGGCGTACGACGGAGGAGGCCATGCCGAGCACCGCGAGGACGTGGCGCAGCATGTTGACGAAGTCGTCCTCGCCGTCGACGATCACGGCGGTCTTGCCCTTCAGCTCGGGCGCCGGAGCGGAGTCGGCCTGGTCGGTCAGCCAGAACCTGCTGAGCCGCTGGTTGCGGCTGCCCAGCGCGATCACCACGTCCTCGTCGTGGACCAGGTCCTCCAGCCCCTCGGTGGCCGAGCCGGCCGCCTGCTCCACGAGGCCGAACGCCGACAGGATGCCGCCCGCCTTGGCGTGCGTCTCGGCGACCTCGTGGGCCGCGTTCGAGTCGCGGACCAGAGTGGCCCCGGCGGTCACCTTGAGGGCACCGTCGAGGCTCACGTCGGCCGTGCGGATGACGATCGGGGAGTCCGCCGTCGCCCGGCCCTCGGCGTCCCGGCCGAGCAGGGCCAGGGCGGACCCGTAGTAGCCGCGGCCCTCGCGCTCGTACCTCCTGATCAGCCGGCAGGCGTTCTCCACCGGTGAGCCGGTGACCGTCGCGGCGAACATCGTGTCGCGCAGCACCTCGCGGACGTCCCGCTCGGACCGGCCGGCGAGGAGGTACTCGGTGTGCACCAGGTGCGTCATCGGCTTGAGGAAGGGGCCCAGCACCTGGCCCCCCTCCCCGCAGATGTCGCACATCATCTTCAGCTCCTCGTCGACGACCATGAAGAGCTCGAAGACCTCCTTCTCGTCGCCGAGGAACTCCAGCAGCCTGCGCTTGCGCTCGGCGGGGTCGGACAGGCCCTTGAGCCGGAAGGTGCCGCTGATCGGGTTCATCCGGACGTCACCGCCGTGCACGGAGACGTGCCGCTCCGGGCTGGCGCCGACCAGGTAGCGCTCGCCGGTGAAGAACACGTAGGTCCAGTACGCCCCGCGCTCGCGCTCGAGCAGCCGCCGGAACACGGTCAGCGCCTTGTGCGCGTCCCAGTCCTGCAGCTGCGCCCGGTAGTGACGCCCGACCACCAGGTTGGCGCCCTCCCCGTGGCCGATCTCGTCGGAGACGATGGCCTCGACCACGGCGCCGTACTCCTCGTCGCTGGTCTCGAACCCGCCCCGGTCCGCGAACGCGACCCTCTCCTCGGGCAGCGCCTCGACCACCTCCGCCAGCGGGAGCTCGACCTCGAGCTCGATGTCGACGACGGTGAGCGGGGCCCCGTCGTCGTGCACCTCGAAGCCGCGCTCGGCGACCTGCCGGAACGGGATCGCGACCAGCCTGTCGAAGCGGCGGCCGGCCTCCGGCACGCCCTCCTCGAGGGGGACGTCGAGCAGCCGCTCCACCTCGCTGCGGGACCCGCCCACCACGGTGACGCTCGCCGAGTCGCGCAGCCGGATCACCGCCCAGGCGTCGTGGCTGCGCATGGTCTCGAGCGCCGTGCGCGCGTCGGGCCCTGCTGGCTGCGGTCGACCCTCGTCCATGACCCGCGA
This sequence comes from Nocardioidaceae bacterium, assembly GCA_025927955.1. GTDB lineage: Bacteria > Actinomycetota > Actinomycetes > Propionibacteriales > Nocardioidaceae > Nocardioides_B. Next base: position 7,502 of record JAICKK010000095.1, on the reverse strand, counting down.
CTCTACTTCGCCGCCGAGGCGTCTTGTTCTGTGGACGGAACGACGCCGAGGCGTCCCGTTCGGTGGACGGTACGGCGCCGAGGCGTCTTGTTCTGCGCTCGCGGACAGTCGGGGTGTCCCGGATGGGCGCACTCGTCGACAGCCTGGCCACGGAACGGGACGCCTCAGCGCCCCCCTGGCCACGGAACGGGACGCCTCGGCGGCCCTCGGACCACGGAACGGGGCGCCTCGGCGGAGACAGCGGAGCGGGAGGGTCAGGCGGGGGTGAGGGTGACCATCCGCTGGGTGGCCCGGGTGAGGACGACGTAGAGGGTGGACCGGCCGGTGACGGACTCGGCCTCGATCTCGTCGGGCGTGAGCACCACGATGGCGTCGAACTCGAGGCCCTTGGTCTCCAGGCCGGTGAGCACCGCCAGCCGGGCCTGGCTGCCGCCGGCGGTGGCCGCCGCCACGTCGTCGGAGGTGCCCGCCCACTCCTGCACCCAGCCCTCCACCTGCGTACGGCGGGCGGTGGGCACGACGACGCCCACGGTGCCCTCGACGTCGTCGAGGAGCTCCACCACCGCCTCACGGACCGCCGCACGCAGGTCGGCGACCCGCCGCTCGGCGGGCTGCACCCCGGTCTCGCGCACGGCGTTCGGGAGGTCCGCGTCCAGGCCGACCCGCTCGGCGTAGCGCGCGGCGAAGTCGTAGATCTCCGAGCTGTTGCGGTAGTTCGTCGACAGGTGGAACTCGTGGCGCGGCTTGTCGCCCAGCGCCTCCTCGCGGGCCCGGGCGGACTCCTCGGGCACCGGCCACGACGACTGGGCGGGGTCACCGACGACGGTCCAGGTCGCGGTGCGGCCCCTCCGGCCGACCATCCGCCACTGCATCGGGGAGAGGTCCTGGGCCTCGTCGACCAGCACGTGCGCGTAGAAGTCGTCCTCGGTGCGGGTCGAGGGCCGGGGCCGGGCCCCGCTCCGGTCGGCGCGGTCGACCCGGTCGGCGGCGGTGCCGAGCTCGGGCACCGACCCGTCGAACAGGTCGCTGACCGCCTCGAGCTCCGCGTCGCGGTCGTTCGCCGGCCGCTGCGGCACGTCACCGAGCTCGAAGCGCAGCTCGTCGAGCAGCGCGACGTCCTCGACCGACCAGCCCTCGGCGCCCCACGACGCCGACAGCAGCGCCTGCTCCTCGGGGCTCAGCACGCCCTGGGCGACCCGCCCCAGCAGGTCGGGGTCGCGCAGCCAGCCGAGCACCTCCGTCGCGTCGAGCGGCGGCCACCAGTCCAGGGCGAAGTCGACGAACGCGGCCGTGCCCAGCATGGTGTCGTCGAACTCCTCGCGGCCCCGCTCGCGCCCGCGCTCGCCGCCGACCTGGCGCCACATCGCGTCCAGCAGCGCGGGCACCACCCGGGGGAGCTGCCGGTTGCGACGCCCCTGGGACAGCAGCTGTCGCCGGATGCGGGCCAGCTCGCGCGGTCCGAGCACGAGGTTGTCGTCGCGGTAGAAGACCCGCAGCTGCGACGGCGCGTCCGGCACCGCCTGCCGCGTCGTACGGCGCATCAGCTCGGCCATCCGGCCGGAGCCCTTCACGTCCGCCACGGCGGGGTCGTCGTGGCGGGCCGCCCGGATGCCGTCGACGACCTCGCCGAGGGACCGCAGCGCGACTGCCGTCTCGCCCAGCGACGGCAGCACGCGCTCGATGTAGCGCATGAAGACCCCCGACGGGCCGACGACCAGCACGCCGCCGGTCTCGTAGCGGCGGCGGTCGCGGTAGAGCAGGTACGCCGCCCGGTGCAGCGCCACGACCGTCTTGCCGGTGCCGGGGCCGCCGGAGATGGACACCACGCCCTTGCCGGGCGCCCGGATCGCGCGGTCCTGCTCGGCCTGGATGGTCGCCACGATCGAGTGCATTGTGCGGTCGCGGGCCCGGGACAGCTGCGCCATCAGCGCGCCCTCGCCGACGACCGGGAGCGCGTCGGCCGCCGGGTCGTCGGGGTCGAGCAGGTCGTCCTCGACGCCGACGACCCTCGGTCCCGAGCACCGCAGCACCCGCCGGCGTACGACGCCCTGCGGGTCCGCGGCCGTGGCCTGGTAGAACACCGCCGCCGCAGGCGCCCGCCAGTCGATCAGCAGCGAGTCGCGGTGCTCGTCGCGCAGCCCGATGCGGCCGATGTAGCGGGGTCCGTCACCGGGCCAGGGTCCCTGGCCGAGGTCGAGGCGGCCGAACACGAGGCCCTCGTGGGCGGCGTTGAGGGTGGCGATCCGCTTGGCGGCCTGGAAGACCATCGCGTCGCGCTCGACGAGGCCGCCCTCGTGCCCAAGCCGCGCGCGGCCGTGGCCCTCCCGGGCGAGCGCCTCGGCGTTGCGGGTCGACTGGTCCAGCTGCCGGTAGACGCGGTCGACGAACTGCTGCTCGTGGTCGATCTCCTGCTGCGCCACGTTGCCGTGGGACACGTCGACGGACACGCTTCGGCTCCCGGGTGCGATGGGTGGTACGAACGGGGTTCTGGTGCGACCAGCTCCTGGTGAGGACAAGGGAGCAACTCTAGCGCTGCGGGCTCGGGCGCACGCGGTGTCGCGCGAACCGGTCCCCCGGATCCGGCTGTCCGGCTCGGCAACCGTCTTAATTCAGACATATCGCTCGATCCGGACCTACACTTCGGGAGTGCCGGCGACCGACGCCGGCCCTGACCGCTGGGGGAACACCATGCGCCGGAACGCGTCACCGCGCCACCTGAGGACCGGGCTGCGCCGCGTCCTGACCACCGCCCTGCTCACCGCGCTCGCCGTCGGCACCGTCGGCAGCGTCGGCACCGCCGGCGCCCAGGCCCAGGACCTGTGGCACAGCGACCGCCGCGCCGACGTCCTGAAGTTCCCCGACAGCGCCCAGAGCACCGACCAGGGCATCCCCGCCCCCGAGCGCGCCAACGGAGACCTCACCCGCGTCCACGTCGTCCACGGCGCGCACCGGATCAGCGTGCGGGCGCGGTTCACCGACCTGCGCCGGGTCACCGCGACGACCGGGATCATCGTGCGCCTGCAGACGAACGCGGGCGTCCGGCGCAACGTGCTCGTCCTCGGCACCGGCAGCGCCCAGCCCGGTCACCACAGCGTCGCCTTCATGGCGGAGCGCCAGCACTGCCAGGTGCGGCAGTCGCTGAGCTACCGCGAGAACCTCATGCGGGTGAGCTTCCCCCGCTCCTGCGCGCGCGACCCCCGCTGGGTCCGCGTCGGGATCGGCTCGGTCACCGTCGACGACATCGAGGACGAGAGCTCCTACCTGTACCTCGACGACGGCTTCCTCGGCGGCGCCGTCGGCGAGAACCTGCACCTGTCCCGTCGGGTGTACGCCGCCTGAGGGGCCCGGCAGCGGCTCACGGCTGCGGCCACCGGTACACCGCCAGGGCCAGCCGGACCTCCGGACCCGGGCGGGTGGCCCGCAGCACCACCTCGTGCGGCCGGTCGGGCGCGAGCACCAGCCCGGTCACGAGCCGGCCGCCCGGTGAGCTGGTGATGAGGCTGCCGTCGATGCGGACCACCACCCGGCCGGGCTGACCGCGCGGGGTGAGCCAGGCCAGCGCCTGCGGCTCCCTCGAGGGCGCCACGGTCGCCCGGAGGAGCGGGGCGCCGCGGTCAGACTCCTCGCTGGTGAAGTAGACGAACTCCACCTGGCGCGCGAGCACGGTGGCGGGCAGCCGGCGGCCCAGCAGCCGCGGCGGCGGCACCGCGGGTCGAGGCGCCGGGACGATCCGGGTGGGCGGCACGGGCGGCGGCTGCCCGGCCCCCGAGACCAGGTTCGGTACGACGGACACGGCGCCCACCGCGGCGGCCGCGGCGAGCGTCGTGGCCAGCAGGCTGCGCGCGCGCCGGTGGCGGCGCAGCGCGTGCGCCCGGTCGTCGACCCGGGCCAACCGCTCGGGCAGGTCGTGGGCGCCCGTGCCCGCCACCGCAGCGCTCAGCGACGGCACCGGGTCGCGGGTGCCCAGGCGCGCGAGCGCGGCGTCGAGGAGCGGGGCGACCACGCGCTCGGGGCAGCCGACCAGGACCGCGGTGTCCACCGCGTCGAGGCGGTCGACGAGGCGCAGCACCACGACCGCCCGCTCCCGGCGCCCGAGACGGGTCCACCGTGCCCAGGACCCGTCGCCGTCGGTCGCCGTCGGTCGCCGACCCCACCAGCGGGTGGTGACCTCGACCAGGGACCTCCGCACCGCGTGCTCGGGCGGGACGTCGAGCCGCTCCCAGCGCGACCAGGCGCGGGCCAGCGCGCCCTCGAGCAGGTGCTCGGCGGCGGTCGCGTCGCAGGTCAGCAGGTACGCGGTGCGCCACAGTCGGCCCGAGCACACGGCGACGAAGTCCTCGAAGTCCACGCGAGCGCTGGTCCGTGTCGCCACCGTGTGCCCTTCCCTCCCCCGGCGCCTGCCGCACCACCGTCCGCGCCCTTGGTGCCTCGGCGCCGGTCGGCTGCGGTCCCCGCAGGACCAGCATCCACCCCGGGACGCTCGGCGTCACGCCACTCGTGGTCGCCGGACGTCGTCGTGCGATGGCGACCACTCCGGTCGCGGGCCGACGGCCTACCTCCTGCGCTGCAGGAAGGCCCGCATCGCCGCGCGCGCCTCCTCGGACCCGAACAGCCGCGCGGAGAGCGCCGCGAGCTCGGGCCCCTGCGCCTCGATGCGCTCGGCCAGGTGGCGCCCGAGCAGCCGCTTGGTCTCCCGCAGACCCTGCGGGTGGCCCTGCACCAGCGCGGCGCACACCCTCGCCACCTCGTCGTCCAGGTCGCCCTCGGGGGCGGCGCGGGTGACGAGCCCCGTGTCCGCGGCCTCCCGGCCGGTGAACACCTCGCCGGTCAGGAAGCTCAGCGCGGCCGCCCGGTCCGACATCCGCGGCAGCACGGTCAGGGAGATCGCCGCGGGGGTGAGGCCGAGGCGGACCTCGGTGAAGGCGTACGTCGCGTCGTCGGCGCTCAGCGCGACGTCGCAGGCCGCCACCACGCCGATCCCCCCGGCCCGGACGTTGCCGTGGACGCGGGCGACGACCGGCTTGGCCAGGGTGACGATGCGCCGCTGGAGCTCGACGAGGACCGCCGCGGCCTCCTCCATGCCGTCCTCGCTCGCCTCGGAGAGGTCGGCGCCGCTGCAGAACGTCCGGCCCTCGGCGCGCAGCAGCACGACCGCGACGTCCTGGTCGGCCTCGGCGGCCGCGAGCCCGTCGTACAGCTCGCCGACCAGCCGGCGGGAGAGCGCGTTGCGGTTGTGCGGGGAGTCCAGGACCAGCGACGCGACGCCGGGCAGCTCCGCCGTGGGGCCGGTGAGGTGGTGCACCAGCTCTGTCATGCCGACACCTCTCTGTGGGGACCGTTCGTGCCCTACCGGGGCCGGTGGGTCCGGCTGGTCGTTGGTGGGGACGGTAGCTCCGCAGGCGGCTCCATGCCGACGTCGGCTCCCCGGTCGAACGCGTGTCGCGCGCCTCCGGGGCCTGCTTCCGGCGGGATCCTGGCGCGGGCGCGGCGGACCGGCTCGTCGACCGGCCCGCGTGTCGTGCGGTCGAGGCCCGGTCCGGGCCGAGGGCCGTCGAGGCGGTGGGCGCCTCGACGGGAGCCGCGCAGGGTGCCAGCATGGGGCCATGTTCCGCGAGGCCACCGTCGCGGACCTGCCCGCCCTCACCGACCTCGAGCGGGAGGCGAACCTGGCCGCGCTCGGGCACGTGTTCCCCCCTGACCGCTTCCCGTTCCCGGCCGACGACGTGCTGGCCCGGTGGGCGCTGGTGCTCGACGAGCCCGGGGTGCACGTGCTGGTCCGCGACGCGGAGCCCGCGCGCGGCGCGTCGCGGATCGACCTGCTCGCGGCCTACGACGCGACGACCCTGCGGCACCTCGCGGTGCATCCGGACCTGTGGGGGCAGGGGCTGGCGTCGAGCGCGATCGAGACCGCGCTGCACGCCATGGACGCCCGCGGCACCACGATCGCGCAGCTGTGGTGCCTGGAGGACAACCACCGGGCCCGGCGGCTCTACGAGTACCTCGGCTGGCGGCCCACGGGGAGCCGGCGCCCGGCGCCGTGGCCGCCGCACCCGACGGAGATGCGCTACACCCGGCTGATCCCGCAGTCGGAGCGGTAGCCGGCCGTGCCCGACCCCGTCCCCGTCCCCGCGCCCGCCCCCGGGTCGCCTGCACCCGGTGCGGCCGGGAGCGCTCAGCTGGCGAGCGGCACCGCCCCGGGCCGGTGGGTGCTGGCGGCCGCCGTGCTGGGCTCGGGAATGGCGATGCTCGACGGCACCGTGGTCAACATCGCGCTGCGCAGCCTCGGCGACGACCTGGGCGCGAGCGTCCAGCAGCTGCAGTGGGTGGTCAACGCGTACCTGCTGGCGCTGGCGTCGCTGATCCTGGTCGGCGGGTCGCTCGGGGACCGCCTGGGCCGCCGCCGGGTGTTCATGGTCGGCGTGGCCTGGTTCGCGGCCGCGTCGGCGCTGTGCGGGGTGGCGCAGTCGCCGGGACAGCTGGTCGGGGCCCGGCTGCTGCAGGGCGTCGGGGCGGCCCTGCTCACCCCCGGCAGCCTGGCGATGATCCAGGGGTCGTTCCGGCCGGCCGACCGGGGCCGGGTGATCGGGCAGTGGGCCGGGCTGGGCGGCATCGCCGCCGCGGTGGGCCCGCTGCTCGGCGGCTGGATCGTGGCGAACGCGAGCTGGCGGTGGATCTTCCTGGTCAACGTGCCGGTCGCGGCGGTGGTCCTGGTGCTGTCGGCCCGCCACGTCCCCGAGTCGCGCGACCCCGACGCGGCCCGGGCGTTCGACGTGCTGGGGGCGGTGCTGGGGGCGCTCGGGCTCGGGGGGGTGACCTACGCGCTCATCGAGGCGACGGCCGCGCCCCCGGCGGTGGTGGTGGCCGCGGCGCTGGTCGGTGCGCTCAGCCTGGTCCTGTTCGTGGTCTTCGAGCGGCGCCACCACGACGCGCTGGTGCCCATGCACCTGTTCGCGTCGCGGACGTTCTCGATGGTCAACGCGCTGACGCTGCTGGTCTACGGCGCCCTGGGGGCGATGCTGTTCTTCCTGGTGCTGCAGCTGCAGGTGGTCACCGGCTGGTCGCCGCTGGCCGCGGGGCTCGCGACCGTGCCGCTGACGCTGGTGATGCTCGCGCTGTCCTCGCGCGCCGGCGCGTTCGCGGCCCGGGTCGGCCCCCGGCTGCCGCTCACCGTCGGCCCGGTGCTGTGCGCGCTGGGCACCCTGCTGCTGCGAGGGGTGGGGGCGGGCACCGGCTACGTCACCGGGGTGCTCCCGGGCGTGCTCGTGTTCGCGGCGGGGCTGGTGCTCCTGGTGGCCCCGCTGACCGCCAGCGTGCTCGCCGCGGCACCGGACCGCTACGCCGGCACCGCGAGCGGCATCAACAACGCGGTCGCCCGGACCGGCTCGCTGCTCGCGGTCTCGGCGCTGCCCGCGGCGGTGGGCATCGGCGGGGAGGACTACCAGCGCCCGGCGGTGTTCGCGGCGGGCTACGCGCAGGCCGAGCTGATCTGCGCCGCGCTGCTG
>JAICKK010000272.1 GCA_025927955.1 Nocardioidaceae bacterium | reverse complement strand
GCCGGGAAGGCCAGGCCGATGATCGTCGTGATGCCCGCCGGCCACACCGGCCCGTTCACCTTCGGCGCGCCCCCCCCCCCCCCCCCCCCCCCCCCCGGCGGCCCCCCCCGCCCCCGGGCCGCGGGCCCCCCCCCGCGTCCGGGGGGTGCACGGGCTGTGACAGGGTGAGCGCATGCTGCTGACCGACCTGCTGGTGGGCCTGGTCGTCGCCGTCGGCCTGGTCGGCATCCTGGTGCCGCTGATGCCGGGCTCCGTGCTGGTCGCGGCCGCCGTCCTCGTCTGGGCGCTGGTGCTCGCCCGGCCTGCGGGGTGGGTGGTGCTGGCGGTGGTCCTGGCGCTGGTGGGCCTCGGGACGGTCGTGAAGTACGCCGTCCCCGGACGCCGGCTGGCCGGCCGGGGCGTCCCCGGCCGGACGCTGGTGGCGGGCGGCGCCGCCGGGGTCGCCGGCTTCTTCGTGCTGCCGGTCGTGGGCCTGCCCCTGGGGTTCGTCGGGGGCGTCTACCTCGCCGAGCGGCTCCGCGTCGGTCCGGGCCGGGCCCGCGCGTCCACGACGGCCGCCGTGCGGGCCGTCGGCCTATCCCTGCTCATCGAGCTCGTGGCGGGCCTGCTGGCCGCGCTCACGTGGCTGGTCGGCGCGCTCGCGGTCTGACGGCGGCCGTTCGGCACAGGCCTCGTGGTCGCCGCCGACCGCGAGCGGGGCCGACCGTCAGGGCACGCGCTGCCAGTCGGGCTGGTAGCCGGCCGCCAGCGCACGGCGACCGGTGCCGTCGACGTCGACCCGGAAGACCGTCGCCGTCCCCGAGGACGCGTTCGTCACGGCCAGGTAGGCACCCGACGGGGACGGCGCCCCGCCGGCGTCGCCGTCCACCGAGGGGAAGGCGCCGTAGACCACTCGCGAGGGTGCGTCCGGGAGCTGCAGCTCGTCCCCGAGGTTGCGCTGGGAGAGCCCGAAGGTGTTCGTCGGACCCCAGAACAGGTCCTTCCACTCGAGGTACCCGCAGCAGTCGCCGCCGGTCGCGTCGTACTCGCTGACCGCGCCCGTCGCCGGGTGGTACATCCAGATGGCGTGGTCGAGGTTCCAGTCCTCCCCGTTGAGCACGGCGATGACGTTGTCGGCCGACCAGGCCACGTAGGTGTCCACGGGAATCGCCTTGACGCCCTCGAACACGTCGGGGTCGGAGTAGGTCCCCCTGGCCTCCTTCGGGGTGCCGAACGGCGAGGACGCCTTGACGGTGTACAGGGTGTTCTGCCACCCGTCGCTGCCGGTCCTGGCGAAGGCGAGCCGGGCCCCGTTCGGGGACCACGCCGCGCCGGCCGAGGTCACGTCACCGGTGGTGGTCACCCGCTGCCTGCCGCCGCCGGTGGCGCTCATCACCCAGACGTCCCTGGCGCCGCCGGCGGTCTCGTTGATGTAGGAGATGCGCTTGCCGTCCGGCGACCAGTGCGGGCGGTAGCTCTTCCCGCTCGAGGTCAGCCTCGTGACGCCCGTCCCGGTCGGGCTCATCGTGTAGATCTGGTTGGCGCGCACGAACGCGATCCTCCCGTCGTGCCCGGCGTACGTCGCGCTCGCGCTGCCCGCGGCCGCCGTCATCCCCAGCAGGCTGGCGGCCACCAGCGCCAGGGTGACGAGCGCCGCTCGAAGTCGTGTCATGGTCCCAGGTCCCCGTTCGGTCGGTAACAGAGCCTGGACTCTACGGACGAACGGACATGACCGTAATGGTCCAAGATGACCATTGTGTGCGCCCGCCGGCGGGTCCCCGGAAAGGGTCAGTCGAGGTAGTCGCGCAGCACCTGCGAGCGCGAGGGGTGGCGCAGCTTGGACATCGTCTTCGACTCGATCTGGCGGATCCGCTCGCGCGTCACGCCGTAGACCTTGCCGATCTCGTCGAGCGTCTTCGGCTGGCCGTCGGTGAGGCCGAACCGCATGGAGACCACGCCCGCCTCGCGCTCGGAGAGCGTGTCGAGGACCGCGTGCAGCTGCTCCTGCAGCAGGGTGAAGGAGACGGCGTCGGCGGGGACGATCGCCTCGGAGTCCTCGATGAGGTCGCCGAACTCGGAGTCGCCGTCCTCCCCGAGGGGGGTGTGCAGGGAGATCGGCTCGCGGCCGTACTTCTGCACCTCGACGACCTTCTCGGGGGTCATGTCGAGCTCCTTGGCGAGCTCCTCCGGGGTCGGCTCGCGGCCCAGGTCCTGCAGCATCTGCCGCTGCACCCGGGCGAGCTTGTTGATCACCTCGACCATGTGCACCGGGATGCGGATGGTGCGGGCCTGGTCGGCCATCGCCCGGGTGATCGCCTGGCGGATCCACCAGGTGGCGTAGGTGGAGAACTTGTAGCCCTTGGTGTAGTCGAACTTCTCCACGGCGCGGATCAGGCCCAGGTTGCCCTCCTGGATGAGGTCCAGGAACAGCATCCCCCGGCCGGTGTAGCGCTTGGCCAGCGACACGACCAGCCGCAGGTTGGCCTCGAGCAGGTGGTTCTTCGCCCGGCGGCCGTCCTCCGCGATCCACTCGAGCTCCTCGAGCGGCTTCGCGGCGATCTTCCCGCCCTTGGCGAGCTTCTCCTCCGAGAACAGGCCGGCCTCGATCCGCTTGGCGAGCTCGACCTCCATCTCGGCGTTGAGCAGCGGGACCTTGCCGATCTGCTTGAGGTAGTCCTTGACCGGGTCGGCGGTCGCGCCGGCGACCATCACCTGCTGGACGGGCTCGTCGGACTCGTCGGCCTGGGAGACGACGAAGCCCTTGGACTCGTCCTCCTCCTCCTTCAGCGTCGGGTCGGTGGCGAGGTCCTTCTCGAACTGCTCGTCGGGCAGGTCGGGAAGCAGCTTCTTGCCGTCGGGACCGACCGGTGCGGCCTCGGGCACGTCCTCGGCGCCGGCGGGCGAGGTCGGGGGCTGGGCGGGCGCCTTCTTGGCCGGGGCCTTCTTGGCGCTGGCCTTCACGGTCGTCCGGGCGCTCCCGGCGGCAGCGACGACCTTCGGCGACCTGGCGTCCTCGGCAGAGACCACGACGGATATCCCTTCCTCGCTCAGCTTCCTGAGCACGGCCTTGAGGTGCTGCGGAGTCGTCGCCGCGCTCGAGGTGGCGACGCGCAGCGCCTCCGCGCTG
>JAICKK010000220.1 GCA_025927955.1 Nocardioidaceae bacterium | reverse complement strand
GTCTCGTCGGGCTCGGCGCGCCGGGCGCTGTGGATGTCGAGCATCGACTCCTCGATGTCGAGGGCCGTGAGCACGTCCTCCACCACCTCGTGCGGGATCGCGCCGGTGCTGCGGACGGCGAGCACCTTCTCCCGCTCGGCCTGCAGCATCTCCAGCCGGAGCCGGGCGTAGGCCTCGCTGGGCGTCTCCTCGTCGGGGTGGGTGCCGCCGAGCCGCTCCCAGGCGGCGGTGTTGCGCTGGGCGGCGCGGGCGCGCAGCGCCTCGACGGTGTCGTAGGGGTCGTCCTCGTCCCCGCGCTCCTCGAGCCGGTCGATCCCGGCGCGCGACGCCTTCTCGAACAGGGCGGCCCGCGCCAGGGCGTCCTCCCGCGGGTCGGGGGACGGCAGGCGCATCCGGCGCACCAGCCACGGCAGCGTCGACCCCTGCAGGACGAGGGTGCCGGCCGCGACCAGCAGCGCGGCGAGGATGAGCGTCTCGCGGTAGGTGAAGGACTCGGGGATCGCGAACGCCGCGGCCAGCGTCACGACGCCACGCATGCCGGTCCAGCCGAGAACGGTGGTGTACTGCCACGACGGACGCTGCCCGCCCTCCCCGTCCGGTCCCGGGCGGACCAGCAGGTAGCGGCCCGGGAAGACCCAGAGGAACCTCAGCAGCACCACCGCGACGAAGGTCACGAGACAGAGCGTCACCACGTCCGACATCGGGACGCCGCTGCGACCGACGTTGGAGAGGATCCAGCGCGCCTGCAGACCGATGAGCAGGAACACCGAGTTCTCCAGCAGGAACGAGATCGTCCGCCAGTTGAGCCGCTCGGCGATCCGCGAGGTCGCGGTCTGCAGCACCGGTGCCCGGTGGCCCAGCAGCAGGCCGGCGACCACCACGGCCAGCACGCCGGATCCGTGGACCTCCTCGGCGACCACGTAGGCCACGAACGGGGTCACCAGGGAGAGGCTGGTGTCGATGACCGGGTCGCTCACGCGGCGTCGTAGCCCGCCGACGACCAGGTAGAGCACCAGCCCGACCACCAGCCCGCCCGCCGCGGCGAGCAGGAAGTCGAGCCCGACGCTCCACGCGCTGACGCTCGCGCTGCCCGCGACGCCGATCGCGGTCCGCAGCGCCACGAGCGCCGTGGCGTCGTTGAGCAGGGACTCGCCCTCCAGGATCGTCACCATCCGCCGAGGGATGCCGATCCGGCGCGCGATCGCGGTCGCGGAGACCGCGTCCGGGGGCGCCACCACGGCACCGAGGGCGAACGCGGCCGGCCAGGCGATCGCCGGGACCAGCAGGTGCACGACCGCGGCGACCCCGGCGGTGGTGAACGCGACCAGCCCGATGGACAGCAGCAGGATCGAGCGGCGGTTGGCGTTGAAGTCGACCAGCGAGGTCTGCAGGGCCGCCGAGTACAGCAGCGGCGGCAGCAGCCCGACGAGCACGACCTCCGCACTCAGGTGCACCTCGGGTACGAAGGGCAGGAAGGAGCCCACCGCCCCGAGCGCCACCAGCACCACCGGCGCCGGCAGGTCGAGGCGCCGGCACAGGCTGGTGACCGCGATGACGACCGCAGCCATGGCCGACAGGGAGAGGGCGACGTGCACGTGCACATTCAACAGGGCGGTTCGTGTTCGCTCCCCTTCCCCGCCGAGTCGGCGCCTGCGCACGTCTCGTCCTCGAGGCGGCGGTTGTCGACCAGGTGACGAACGGGAGGGGCGGCCCCGCCGACGTACACCATCGCCTCTCAGGCTCACGAAAGACCGTAGAACCGGCCTTCTGTACGTCCGTGGGGCCGCATGGGTGGAGGACGCCGGCCCCAGCGCAGTTGCGCCGGGTCGGCGGGGTCGAGGGGTGCAGACGCGCCGGGTCGACGGTGCTACCGGGCGGGCTCGGCCACCCAGCGCATGGGGTCGCCCCAGCCGAGGTCGGTGATGCCGTGCTTGTCGAGCGCCAGGACGGCCAGCGTCCGGCGGTGCGCGGCGAAGGTCAGCACATGGGCGACCATCCCGCCGTAGGTGAAGACCTCGGCGGGCTCGCACAGCGCGTCGACGAAGGTGTCGTCGAGCCGTCCGCTCTCGCAGACGTCGCGCACGTGGGCGAGGTACGTCGGGCCCTCGACCGCCAGGCGCCGCCGCATCGAGTCCACCGACTCGTGCTGCTCGACCGACCAGTCGTAGTCGCGGTTGGCCAGGGCGGCGTTCCACATGCCCATCTGGCCGACCAGCCGCGACATCAGCCGGCGCAGCGTGGACGGGTCGGGGTCGTCGTCGACGTTGAGCTCGACGCGCTCGTCGAGCTGCGCGTCGTCGAGCCGCGCCGCGCACTCGATGATCTCGCCGGTCAGCCACACGTGGTGCTCGACCATCTTGGTGAGCAGCTCCATGGGGGTCACCTTCTCTCTTGCGGGGAGTCGCAGACTCCCGGGTGGGTGGAAGTGGACGTTGCTGGGTGCCGCGATCCTGATCCCCGTCGGCCGGCTGCGGAACTGGCCGGGCCCCACGCCGTACGCCCTGGTGAACGCGCGGGTGAACGCCTCGTGCGAGCCGTAGCCGGCCTCGACGGCGACCTGCAGGATCGTGTGGTCGGTGGTGAGCAGGCGGTACGCCGCGCGCTCGAGGAGGATGCGGCGCCGGAACCTGCTCGGCGGCTCGCCGGCCACCGACGCGATGATGCGGTCGAGATGGAACCGCGAGAGGTACAGCCGGGACGCGAGGACCTCGCCGGTCGCGTCGTGGTCGTCCAGCGCCTCGGCGAGCACGTCGACGAACCTCGTGAAGTGGTCGGTGGCGGTGCTCATGGACCCATCCTGGCCGCCGTCCGGATGCCCCGCTTGATCGCCGTTGCGCCCTTCGGCGCTCGGTCGGGGTCAGGCGTGGGCGACCAGACCGCGCACCGCCGCGTCCAGCTCGCGCCGGTCGTCGCGCCGGACCACCGCCTCGACCACCTCGATCCCCCCTGCCGGGCTCGCCAGCGCGTGCCGCAGCTCCTCGATCGAGTCCACCCGCCAGTGCGGCGTCCGGGTCGCCGCGCACACGGCGGCCAGGTCGACACCGTGCGGGGTCCCGAAGAGCCGCTCGTACGACGAGGCGTGCTGCGGCGCCCCCTGCTCGAGCGACGCGAACACCGACCCGCCGTCGTCGTTGACGACCACGACGGTGAGGTCCGGGCGCTCCTCGTCGGGGCCGAGGACCAGCCCGGTGACGTCGTGCAGGAACGTCACGTCACCCAGCAGCGCCAGCGCGCGCGTGCTGTGAGGGCGGCCCAGCGCGGCACCCACGGCGCTGGACACGGAGCCGTCGATCCCGGCCAGACCGCGGTTGGCCACGACCATCCGGCGGTCCCCGACGGCGTACGGCGCCACCATGAGGTCGAGGTCGCGGACCGGGTTCGAGGCGCCGACGAACAGCAGGCCGCCCGGCGGCAGGGCGGCGCTGACCGCACCCGCGACGTGGTGGGGGGTCAGCGCGCCGCGGGCGGCGAGCAGCGCGTCGAGCCGGCGGGACAGGTCGTGGTCGCGCTCCAGCCACTCCTGCAGCCAGGGGCTGGGCGGGGCCGTCTGGGGGTCGACGTCGCCGACGAACCACTCGGGACGGACCCCGCCGAGGTCGACCGCGTCCGCGACCACGTGCACGTGGTGCCCGGGGTCGCTCCACCCGGAGGGGCCGCGCACGGCCACCATCTCCACGTCGTCGCGGGCCAACAGCCGGCTCACCGGTCGCGACAGGGTCGGGTGGCCGAACACCACGACCTGCTGGATCCTGGCCGCGAGGTCGTCGTCGCCGAGCAGCAGCCGGTAGGTGCGCACGACGTTGTCGCCGGTGCGCGAGCCGCTGCTGGGCTCGGCGAGCAGCGGCCAGCCGGCGGTCTCGGCGAGCACCCGCGCGGGTGGCCCGGCGTCGTCGCCGGCGACCACGACCGTCCGCAGGCCCGGGTCGACCGGGGTGGGCCGGGCCGGCGACGGGACGCCGGGCGACATCCACGGACGGCCCTCCGGGGCGCCGTCGAGGGCGCTGCCCCAGCCGTCGGACTCCGCGGGCGTGAGCGGCTCCTCCATCTGCAGGTTCAGGTGCACGGGACCGGGTCGGCCGCCGACCCGGCCGAGCGCGGTCCAGGCCGCTCGGGCGGCCAGCGAGCGCCAGGCGACGACCTGCCGCCGCTCCGCCGGGCCGCTGCCGGGCTGCCCGGCGGGCACGTCGGCGTCCGTGCGGACCGCGGACCCGAAGAGCCGGGACTGCTCGGTGGTCTGGTTGGCGTTGGTGCCGCGCAGCCGGGCGGGCCGGTCGGCGGTGAGCACGACCAGCGGTACGCCGCCGTGCGCGGCCTCGAGCACGGCCGGGTGCAGGTTCGCGGCGGCCGTCCCGCTGGTCGTGACCACGACGACCGGACGCCTGCTGGTGCGCGCGAGCCCGAGGGCGAGGAAGCCCGCGGACCTCTCGTCGATGCGGGTGTGCAGCCGCAGCGGGTCCTGGAAGGCGTACGCCGCGAAGGCGAGCGGCGCGCTGCGGGAGCCGGGCGCGAGCACCAGGTCCCGCACGCCGCAGCGGACCAGCTCGTCGAGGAGCGTCGTCGCGAGGGCCGTGGAGGCGTTCGCGGGCGTCATGCCTGCTGATCCTGCCCTATCCCCGCCAGCCGGGCCCGCCAGTGCGCGACCCGGTCCGGGGACGCCGCCACCCGGTCCAGGGACGCGGGGTCGGCCGCGCGGCGCTCCACGGGCAGCATCCCGTCGACCGGCAGCAGCGGCCGCGCCACCACGTCGTCGGCCAGCAGCTGCACGGTGGCCAGCCCGCAGGCGAGGGACAGCTCCGGCAGCGCGGCCGCCAGCGCGACGCCGGCCGCGATGCCGATGCTGGTCTCCAGGGCGC
The DNA here is from genome assembly GCA_025927955.1 of Nocardioidaceae bacterium. GTDB lineage: Bacteria > Actinomycetota > Actinomycetes > Propionibacteriales > Nocardioidaceae > Nocardioides_B. Next base: position 991 of record JAICKK010000220.1, on the reverse strand, counting down.
TGGAGACCACGACCGGCAGCCCGATGTCCTCGGCGATCCGCAGGCACGCCCGGACCCCGCCCAGCGGCTGCACCTTGAGCACCGCCACGTCCGCCGCCTCGAGGTCGCGCACGCGGTAGGGGTCGGCCGCCCTGCGGATGGACTCGTCGGCGGCGACCGGCACGTCGGTACGCCGGCGCACGAGGGCGAGGTCCTCCACGGCGGCGCACGGCTGCTCGACGTACTCCAGACCGCCGGCGGCCCGGTCCAGCAGCGGGATGCGCGCGAGCGCCTCCTCGACCGACCACAGGCCGTTGGCGTCGACGCGGACCCGCCCGTCCGGGCCGAGCGCGTCGCGCACCGCCTCGAGCCTGGCCAGCTCGTCGCCGAGGGACTGGCCGGGCTCGGCGACCTTGACCTTCGCCGTCCGGCAGCCCGAGCTGGCCCGCACGGTCGCGGCGGCCCGCTCGGGACCGACCGCGGGCACGGTGACGTTGACCGGTACGCGCCTGCGCACCGGCTCCGGCCAGCCCTCGTCGGCCGCCTCCCGGGCGGCCCGCAGCCAGGGGGCCGACGTCGCGGCGTCGTACTCGAGGAAGGGGCTGAACTCGCCCCAGCCGGCGTCGCCGCGCAGGAGCACGCCCTCGCGCACCGTGATGCCCCGGAACCGGGTGCGCATCGGGATCGAGTAGACGTTCACGCCGCGGCCCCCTCCCTCGTTCGCGGCCGCCCTCATCCGCGGGCCAGCGCCTGCACCGCGAGCCGGTCGGTCTTCCCGTTGGGCAGCAGCGGGAGGGCGTCCACCCTGACCAGTCGCCTCGGCGCGAAGCTGCGGGGATAGGTCGCCGCGACGTGGTCCCGCAGCTCGTCCAGGTCCGCGTCGGTGACCGCTACCGTCACCAGGACCTCGCCCCACTCGTCGTCCGCGACGCCGACCACCTCGGCCGCGCGCACCCGCGGGTGCCGGCGCAGCTCCGCGGCGACGGTGGCCGCCGGCACGTTGACCCCGCCG
>JAICKK010000251.1 GCA_025927955.1 Nocardioidaceae bacterium | reverse complement strand
TCTAGTGGGCTCCGGCGGCCACCGTCTCACCGGTGGTGCCGGAGATCCGCTGGGCCGCCCAGATCGGCACCACCGAGAGCACCACGAGAACCGCGGCCACCACGTTGACGACCGGCGCCTGGTTGGGCCGGAAGAGGTTGTTGAAGATCCACAACGGCAGCGTCTGCTGGTGCGGTCCGGCGGTGAACGTCGTGACGATGATCTCGTCGAAGGACAGTCCGAACGCGAGCAGGCCGCCGGCCAGCAGCGCGGAGCGGAACTGGGGCAGGGTCACCCGCCGGAACGTGGTGAGCGGACCGGCGCCCAGGTCCATCGACGCCTCCTCCATGCTGCCGTTCATCCGCCGCAGCCGGGCCTGAACGTTGTTGAAGACCGTGACGATGCAGAAGGTCGCGTGGGCGACCACGATCGTGCCGAAGCCGAGCTGCCAGCCGAACCAGGTCCGGAAGGCGTTGTTGAGCGCCAGGCCGGTGACGATGCCGGGGAGCGCGATCGGCAGGATGATCATCAGGTTGACGCTGCCGCGACCGAAGAACTCGTACCGGCTGAGACCCATCGCGGCGAGCGTGCCGAGCACGAGGGAGAGGGCCGTCGCCGCGAGCGCTACCAGCACGCTGACGCCGAGGGCGTGTCGCGCGCCGCTGGAGTGCCAGGCGGTCACCCACCAGTGCGTGGTCAGCCCGGACGGCGGCCAGCCGAAGCTCTTGTCCGTGTTGAAGGAGCTCACCACGACGAGCGCCAGCGGCACGTAGACCGCGAGCAGGGCCAGCAGCGTGAACACCACCAGGGCGATGCGCATCCCGCGCGAGATCGTCACAGGCTCTCCAGGGCTCCGGTGCGGCGCACGGCCGCCAGGAAGAGCAGCATGATCACGACCGGCACCATGGCTACCGCCGCCGCGAACGGCAGGTTGCCGGCGGCCCCGACGTTGGCGTAGACGACGGTGCCGAGCATCTGGTTGGCGCCGCCGACGATCGTCACCGCGATGTAGTCGCCCAGCGACAACGAGAAGGTGAAGATCGCCCCCGCCACCACCGCGGGCATCGCCATCGGCACGACCACTCGGCGCAGGGTGGTCGCCGGGCCGGCGCCCAGGTCCGACGACGCCTCGAGCAGCGAGGTCGGCAGGCGCTCGAGCCCGGCGTAGACGGGCAGGATCATGTAGGGCAGCCACAGGTAGGCGAGCGTCAGGATGGTGGCGGTCACGCCGAAGCCCGGTGACGATGCGTGGAAGGGCTTGCCGATCCAGTCGATCAGGCCGCCTTCCGCGAGCATCCCGCGCCAGGCGTAGGCCTTGACGAGGTAGGAGGCCCACAACGGCATCAGCACCGCGACCACGAGCAGTCGCTGCGCCCGCGGCGACGCGACCTTGGCCATGTACAGCGCGATGGGGAACGCGATGGCCGCGTCGACGACGGTGACCAGCGCAGCGATGCCGATCGTGCGCAGCGTGACGGTCTTGTAGACCCCGATGCCGAACAGCTCCCGGAAGTTCTCCAGCGACCAGGTCCGCTCGACCTCACCGGTGAACGAGTTCGCCGTCCAGAACGCGGTCACCAGCAGAGCGGCCAGCGCCGCGAGGTAGGCGACCCCCAGCCACAGCATCGGTGGGGCCAGCAGCAGCCCCAGCCGCAGCCTGGGCCGCCGGTGGAGGGCTGCGGCCACGCTCATGGCCGGGGGCCCGCCCCGAACCGCGCGGTCCCCGGACCGGTCAGCCCTTGACCTCGGTCCACGCCTGGGTCCACTGGCTGTAGTCGGTGCACGTGGTGTCCTTCCGGCCGTCGAGGCACTGCTTGATCGGCGTGGTCCAGTAGTGGATCCTGTTCGCGAAGGCTGCGTCGCCCGCGTGGTAGGTGGCGCAGAAGCTCTTGTCGCTGGTCAGCTTGCACGACTTCGCGTTCGCGGGCGCCTCGCCGAAGTACTCCGCGACGTCGGCGTTGGCCTGCGGGCTCACGATGTAGTTCATCCACTTGTAGGCGCAGTTGGGATGCTTGCTCTTCGCGGAGACCATCCAGGTGTCCGACCAGCCCGTGGCGCCCTCCTTGGGCAGCACGGCCTTGACCGGGGCGTGCTCGGACCGGGCGAGGCTGGCGATCACCTGCCACGTCGTGCCGATGACCGAGTCGCCGGTCTTGAAGGCCTGGACCTCCTTGAGGTAGTCCGACCAGTACTCGGAGACCTGCGCGCGCTGCACCTTGAGCAGTCCGACCGCGGCGTCGAGCTGCTTCTGGTCAAGGGCGTAGGGGTCCTTGATGCCCAGGCTCGGCTTGGTCTTCATCAGGTACAGCGCCGCGTCGGCGATGTAGATCGGGCTGTCGTAGGCGGTGATGTGCCCGGCGTACGGCGAGCTCTTCGCGAAGACGGCGCCCCAGCTGTCCGGTGCCGGGTGCACCTTGTCGGTGCGCCACATCAGCAGGTTGGCGCCCCATCCGTGCGGCACCCCGTACATCTGGCCGTTCACCGAGTTCCACGCCCGGTCCTTGAGGAAGGGCTGCACGTCCTTGTAGTTCGCCACCAGGTCGGTGTTCACGGGCGCCACCTGACCGGAGGCGATCAGGCGGAGCGTGGCGTCACCGGAGGCGCTCACCACGTCGTACCCGCCGCTCTTCATCAGGTTGATGGCCTCGTCGGAGGTGCCGAAGTACTTCACGTTGGCCTGGCAGCCGGTCTGCTTCTCGAACGGCGTCACCCAGTCCACCTTGGGGTCGTTGCTGCCGTCCTCGGCGTAGCCCGGCCACGCCAGGATGTCGACCTCGCCCTCGCCCTTGCCCACGCTCTTCTTCATCGGGACGTCGGGGGCCGTGAACTTCCCACTGGCCCCGCCGCCGCCGCCACCCGTGCTGCCGCAGCCGGCCACGGCGAGCGCGAGCAGCGCCGCCGAGAGAACCGCACCGATCCTTCTCATGAGCTCTCCACTTCGGTCGGGTCATCGCCGGGGTGGCTCTCACCCGTGGCGACCAGACGGACGAGATGTGCGCGCGGCCAGCTGAGCTGCACAGCCCGACCCCGCTGGAGCAGTGCGCTGTCGACGTGGTCGGCGTTCTGCTGCTGGACGGTGAGTGTGACGCCGGTGCCGAGCGCGACGATGGCGTGGGTCGTGGAGCCGAGGTAGGCGATCTCCTCGACGACACCCTCCGCGGCGCAGCGGCCCGCGTCGACCGTCGTGCCCGGCTGGTCGATGCGGATCTTCTCCGGCCGCACGCTGAAGAGCCCGGGCTCTCCGAGGATCCGCCGGGCGGCCTCGCCCTCGAGCATGTTGGACGTGCCCACGAAGCCGGCGACGAAGGTGGTCGCCGGCGTCTCGTAGAGCTCCACGGGCGTGGCGACCTGTTCGATGCGACCGTCGTTGAAGACCGCGATCCGGTCGCTCATCGTCAGCGCCTCCTCCTGGTCGTGCGTGACGAAGACGAAGGTGATGCCCAGCTCCCGCTGCATCTGCTTGAGCTCGATCTGCATCTCCCGGCGCAGCTTGAGGTCCAGCGCGCCGAGCGGCTCGTCGAGCAGCAGCACCTTGGGGCGGTTGATGATCGCCCGCGCGAGCGAGACGCGCTGGCGTTGGCCCCCCGAGAGCTGCGTCGGCCTGCGGTCGCCGTACCCGGCGAGCCGCACCGTCCCGAGTGCCTCCTCGACCCGGCGTCGGCGCTCGGCCCTGTCGACCTTCCTCACCCGCAGGCCGTACTCGACGTTGCCGGCCACGCTCATGTGGGGGAAGAGCGCGTAGTCCTGGAAGACGGTGTTCACGTCGCGTGCGAAGGGCGGGCGGTCGGTGACGTCGTGGCCGGCGAGCCGCACCCGGCCGGCGGTGGGCGACTCGAAGCCGGCGATGATCCGCAGCACCGTGGTCTTGCCGGAGCCCGAGGGACCGAGCATGGAGAAGAACTCACCGTCACGGATCTCCAGGTCGACGCCGTCGACGGCGTGCACCGGACCGAACGACTTGTGCAGGCCCCGCAGCTCGATCGCCGGCGTGTCGGTGGCCTCCGGGCCGGCCCCGGCGTGGACGCTGGAGGGCCTGACGTCGCTCACGGTGCTATAAAATATGAGATCACTGTTCATATGACAAGCCACCAGACGGCGAGGCGCGCGAGGCAGGCCCGATGGCGATCCAGCTGTACGGCGGAGCGACCGCGGCCGTGTTCGCGCCCCTGGAGACCCTCAGCCGTCCGGACCTGATCGGCCGGCGGCTCACCGACGCCATCGTCCTGGGGCTGCTGGGGGACGCCCAGCAGCTGCC
>JAICKK010000158.1 GCA_025927955.1 Nocardioidaceae bacterium | reverse complement strand
GTACGACGGTCCGGCACGCGGCGCTGGGGGCCGCGACGTGGCAGAGTCCTCTCGACGGGGACTGCGACGGACCGTGCACGAAGGAGACCGCGATGAGCGTCGATGCAACACCGGGACAGGCGGGCGGTCGGCGCGGCGGGCTGGAGGTCCGGTCGATCGACTACGTGCCCCTCAACGAGCGACACGGGAAGCTGTGGCACCTCGGCCCGCTGTGGTTCATGAGCAACGCCCAGATCGCCACCCTCGCGGTCGGCGTGGTCAGTGTGAGCGCGGGCGGGAACCTGGTCTGGAGCCTGATCGCCATCATCCTCGGCGTAGCGATCGGCACCTTCTTCATGGCGGCGCACTCCTCGCAGGGCCCGCAGCTCGGGCTGCCACAGATGATCCAGTCGCGCCCGCAGTTCGGGTACGTCGGAGCGATCCTCGTGTGGCTGTTCGCGTACCTGCAGTACGCCGGCTTCAACGTCTTCAACAGCCTGCTGGCCGCGGACTCGCTCAACACGACCGTGCACGGCTCGGTGAAGCTGTGGATCGTCGTCGTCACGGTCGTTGCGGCCGTCGCCTCGATCATCGGCTACGACTTCATCCACCGGATGGAGCAGGGCCTGACGTACGGCTTCCTGCTTCTCTTCGGCATCCTCACGATCGTACTGTTCACGTTGAGCTACCCCTCCGGTTCCTTCGACCTCGGCGGCTTCAAGCTGGTGCCGTTCCTGCTCCAGTTCTCCGTGGTCGCCGGCTACCAGATCAGCTGGGCGATCTACGTGTCCGACTACTCCCGCTACCTTCCTCCGGACGTCACGGTGCGCAAGACGCTGTACTGGACGTACGGCGGGTCCGGCCTTGGTGCCGTCTGGATCATGTGCATCGGCGCGGCGCTCGCGGCGTGGGCCGGCAAGGCGTTCAGCGGCAGCGGCATCGCGGAGCTTCACCGGGCCGGTGACCACGTGTTCCACGGCTTCGGCGCCATCATCTTGATCTTCTCGGCGCTCGGACTGACGTCGGTGATGGCGCTGAACATGTACGGCGGTTCGCTCACCCTGCTCAGCGCCTTCGACTCGTTCAGGCGAGTGCAGCCCACGCTGACCGTCCGGGTGGTCACCGTCGCGCTGACCGCGGTGCTGTCGCTGCTCGGCGCCCTCGCCAGCAGCGCGTCGTTCCAGGCGAACTTCGAGAGCTTCCTGCTGCTCGTGCTGTACTTCTTTATCCCCTGGACGGCGGTCAACCTCGTCGACTACTTCATCGTCCGGCACGGCCACTACGCCATCGCGGAGATCTTCAACCCCAACGGCATCTACGGTCGGTGGGGTTGGCGCGGCATCGTGTCGTACCTCGTCGGCTTCGCGGCGATGGTGCCGTTCTTCAGCATCGGGACCTTCTTCACCGGGTGGGTCGCCAACGCGGCGAAGGGCGCCGACTTCTCGCTGTTCATCGGTCTGCCGGTCGCCGGCATCCTCTACTGGGCGCTGTGCCGCAACATCGACGTGGCAGCCGAGACGAAGCTGGCGCAGGCCGAGGCCGACGAGCTCGAGGCCGAGGCGCAGCGCCACGCCCGCCCGGACGCCGGGCACGCGCCGGCGTGAGGCTCGACCCGTGAGGGACGCATGGGCAATGGCGGAGGCCGTCCGCACCGGGACGGTGACCGCGGTCGAGCTGGTCGAGGAGTCGCTGCACCGGATCACCGAGGTCGACCCGCAGGTGAACGCCTTCACGATCGTGCTGGCCGAGCGGGCCCGCGAGAGCGCCCGGGCTGCGGACGCCCGCCGTGGCCAGGACCTGCCGCTGCTCGGGGTGCCGGTGTCGGTCAAGGACCACATCTGGATGGCGGGCGCCCCGGCCACCAACGGGTCCCTGGCGTGGGCCGGCTACGTGCCGCCCGCCGACGCCGTACCCGTCGCCCGCCTCCAGGCCGCCGGCGCGGTCGTGGTCGGCAAGACGAACAACCCCGAGTTCTGCTACCGCGGCTACACCGACAACGACCTGCACGGGCTGACCAGCAACCCGTGGTCCCTGGACCGCACGCCGGGGGGCTCGTCGGGTGGCGCCGGCGCGTCGGTCGCCTACGGCGCGACGCCGATCGCCCTGGGCACCGACGGCGGGGGGTCGATCCGCATCCCCGCCGCCTTCTGCGGGGTGGTCGGGCACAAGCCGTCTCACGGTCTGGTGCCGGTGCGGCCGGGGTTCCGCGGCTGGCCGTCGCTGTCGGTCGACGGGCCCCTGACCCGCACCGTGCGCGACGCCGCGCTGGCGTTGTCGGTGATGGCCGGCCCCTCGCCGTACGACGACCGCAGCGTGGCCTACCCGCTGGGGGACCTGCTCGCCGCGGTGACCGGGCCGCTCGACTGGTCGACGCTGCGGGTGGCGGTCTCCGAGGACCTCGGGTGGGCGCCGGTCGAGCCGAGCGTGCGGGCGTCGTTCCGGGCGGCCGTCGACGCGCTGGCCGACGCCGGCGCGCGGGTCGTCGAGGCGGCACCGGACGCGCCGTACCCGACGGAGCTGTGGAACGACATCGCGCTCCCGGAGGGGTACGCCTCCGAGGGGCCGCTGCTCGAGAGATGGGGGGACCAGATGACGCCGGGGACCCGCGAGATCGTGGAGGCGGGTCGCGCGGCGACCGCCCGCGACTACCTCGACGCGCTCGAGCGGCGCGGCGACTACGCGCGCCGCTGGGCGGAGTTCTTCACCGACCACGACGTGCTGCTGACGCCGTCGATGCCGCTGCCGGCGTTCGGGACCGACGTGCAGTCCCCGGCCGGCATCGACGGGGTCCCGGTCGACCCGTTCTTCGACGACTGGTGCGCGCTGGCGCTGCCGGCGAACCTCACCGGCTGCCCGGCGACCGCGGTGCCGACCGGCCTGGACCCGGACGGGCTGCCGGTCGGCATGCAGGTGATGGGCCCCCGCGGCGGCGACGCCCGGACGCTGGCCGTGGCGGCGGCGTACGAGCGGCTCGCCCCCTGGGCGGAACGGCGCCCGCGCGCCGTGCTCCCCATGGACACCTGAGCCTTCCCGCGGTGAGCTCCCTATCCGGGGCGTCCGACCGCCGGTACACCCAGGTCATCGGCCACCAAGCTCAGTGGGTCCAGCGCAGCGCCGCGGCGACCTCCTCGGCCGAGGCGTCGGCGAACAGCTCGATCTCGGACAGCCGCACCGCGACGATCGAGTCGACGAGCGGCTGTCCGAAGGCGTCGCCCAGGACGGCGTCGCCCGCGAACAGCTCGACCGCCTCGTCGAGGGACGTCGGCAGCCGCTGGATGCCGCGCTCCTCGAGCACGTCCTCGGCCAGGGCCGCCGGGTCCACGTCGACGGGCTCGGGCAGCCGGGCACCCTCGTCGATGCCGGCCGCGCCGGTCGCGAGCAGGCCTGCCAGCACGAGGTACGGGTTGGCCAGCAGGTCGAAGCACTTGACCTCCATGTTGGCCGCCCAGCTGGTGCTCCCCGTCGAGCCGGTCACCATCCGCAGCGCCGCCTCCCGGTTCTCCAGCCCCCAGCAGGCGTAGGCGCCCGCCCAGTGCTGGGGCACGAGACGCAGGTACGACGCGACGCTGGGCGCCCCGACCGCGAGCAACGCCGGGAGCCGCCCCAGCACGCCCGCGCTGAACGCCTCGCCCACCTCGGTCAGGCCGAACGCGCGCTCTCCGCCGGCCATCAGGTTGACACCGTCACGCCACAGGCTCAGGTGCACGTGCCCGCCGTTGCCGACGCCGGCGATGTCGACCTTCGGCGAGAAGGAGGTGCGCAGGCCGTGAGCCCGCCCCACCGCCCGCAGCGTCGTGCGCAACAGCACGGAGGTGTCCGCGGCTCCCAGCGGGTCCTCCGGAGCCACCGTCAGCTCGAACTGGCCGGCGGCGTACTCCGGGTGCAGCTGCTCGACCGGCACCCCCTCGTCGGCCAGCGCGGACAGCACGTCGCGGCAGTAGTCCGACAGCTCGACGAGTCGGGACATGCCGTACCCGGGGCCGACGGCGGCGGGCACGAACTCGTCGCCCGTGCCGCGGGAGACCACCCACTCGACCTCGAAGGCCGCCTTGACCTCGATGCCGCGGTCGGCCGCCTCGTCGACGAGACGGCGCAGCAGCAGCCGGCTGCACCTCTCGTGCGGCTGCCCCTCCTGGGACCAGCGCTCGCCCGGAGCCCACGCCCACCCCGGCTGCGCGGCCAGCCTGACCACCCTCGACAGGTCCGGGATGATCCGCTGGTCGCCGATCGGGCCCTTGCCCGTGGCCGGCGCCACCACCCAGTCGTCGAACCGGAAGAAGTCGAACGCTGTGGAGAACCCGGCCCCCCAGGCGGCCAGCTGCGGCAGCCGGCTCAGCGGCACCGACTTGACCCGGGCGATGCCCGAGCTGTCCACGAACGTGGTGGCGAAGCCGACCACCCCCTGGGCGGTCAGACCCGGCACCAGCTCCTCGGCCCGGGCGCTGCGCGCGTCCCTCTCGACGACGTCCACACGCGGCTCCTCGTCTCGTTTCCCCGTCCGGGTGCTGGACAGGAGGATAGGACCCTGGCCACGATGACCTGCGGGGGTCTGGTTCGGCACCGTACACGTCATCGGCACGAGCTCGAGGGGAGCCGTCATGTCAGCACCCGTCCGCGAGAGCGGACTGCGTCCCAGCCTGTCGGTGTGGCAGGCGGTGGGCATCTCGGTGGCCCTGATGGCGCCGAGCATGGCGGCCAACATCAACCCGCAGGGGACCGCCGGGCTGGTGGGGCGGGCCACGCCACTGGCGTTCCTGCTGGCGGCGCTCGCGGTGCTGCTGATCGCCTACGTCTTCGTGCGGCTGTGCCAGTACTACCAGCACGCCGGCTCGGTCTACGTCTTCGCCGGCGCCACGCTCGGACCGAGGGCCGGCATGGTCGCCGGGCTCGGCCTCATGGGCACCTACGTCTTCTACGGCCTGGTCACCGCGTCCGCCTCCGGCGTCTTCGGCAGCGCGTTCCTCGACGACGTCGGGGTGTGGAACCACCAGCCCGCGTGGGCCGGCTTCCTCATCGGCGGGGTCGCGCTCGTCGTCGCGCTGCTGCTGGCGGTGGTGCCCGCGCGCCGGGCGACCTCGGTGCTCCTCAGCGTCGAGGGGCTGACCGTGCTGCTGATCCTGGCCATCGCGGCGGTGGTGCTGCTGCGGATGCTCGCCGGCAACGCGCCCGGAGGCGCCCGCGTCACCTTCGACGTGTTCAAGGTCGCACCGGGCACCGACGGCTCCTCGCTGTTCCTCGGCATCATCTTCGGCCTGCTGTCCTTCGCCGGCTTCGAGGCCGCCGCCACCCTCGGCGAGGAGGCGCACCACCCGCGCCGCGACATCCCGCGCGCGATCCTCGGCACCGCGATCTTCGGCGGGATCTACTTCACCGTCGTCACCGCCATCGAGATGATGGCCTTCGGCCCGGACAAGGCCGGCGTCGACAGGTTCGTCCACTCTCCGGCGCTGATGGGCGACCTCGGCACGTCGTACGTCGGGGCCTGGGTCGGCGACCTGATCACGCTGGGCGCCAGCATCAGCGCCTTCGCCTGCTGCCTGGCGTGCGTGGTGGGCGCGTCCCGGCTGCTGTTCGCCTTCGTGCGGGACCTGGCCCCGGGCCACGTCGTCGGCGCCACCGGCCGCAACGGGACGCCCGCCGCCGCGGCCGGCGTCATCGCGGTGCTGATCGCCCTCATCGCGGTCGTGTGCGCGGTGTTCTTCGGCGCCGAGCCCTTCGACACCTTCCTGTGGAGCGGCACCATCGGCACGCTGATCCTGCTGGTGGCCTACGTGCTGGCGACCGTCGGCTGCATCCGGCTGGTCTTCATCGACCGCAAGCTCGACGTGCCGCAGTGGCAGGTGGTGATCCCGGCGCTGGCGCTGCTGGTGCTCGGCTACACCATCTACCGCAACGTGCTGCCCTACCCGACCGACGGACCGGCACGGTGGTTCCCGGTGGTGGCGTTCGGCTGGCTGCTGCTCGTCACGCTCGTCGCGGTGGCGTTCCCCGGCGTCGCCCGCCGGCTGACGGTGAGCATGGCCCGGCTCGAGGTGCCCGCTCCCGCCGAGCGGGACCTCTAGATGGCCGGCCGGTGAGCGCGACGCCCACGAGCCCGCTCGTCGACCACCACTGCCACGGCCTGGTCACCACCGACCTCGACCGGGCCGGGTTCGAGTCGCTGATGAACGAGTCGACGGGACCCTCACCGCTCGGCACCACGCTGTTCGACTCCATGCTGGGGCTGGCGATCCGTCGCTGGTGCGCGCCGGTGCTCGACCTGGAGGCGCACGCGCCGGCGGAGGACTACCTCGCGCGGCGCCGCGAGCTCGGCGCCGCGGAGGTGAACCGGCGGTTCGTCGTGGAGGCCGGCATCGCCGTGTTCCTGGTCGACACCGGCCTCACGCCCGACCTGCTCACCTCGCCGGAGGAGCTCGCATCGCTGTGCGGGGCCGAGAGCCGTGAGGTGGTCCGGCTCGAGGCGGTGGCCGCCGACGTGCTCGCCGACGGCACCCCACCCGGCGAGTTCGCCGAGCGGGTCCGCGAGCGCCTGCGCACCAGCGGCGCCGTGGCCGCGAAGTCCATCGCCGCCTACCGGGTGGGTCTGCGCCTGCCGGCGCGGGCACCGGCCGCCGACGAGCTCGTCGCCGCGCTCTACGACCTCTCGCCGTCGCCCGCCGGCGGCTTCCGGGTCGCCCATCCGGTGGTCAACGGGTGGCTCGCCTGGACCGCGGTCGACCTCGGGATGCCGCTGCAGCTCCACGTGGGGTACGGCGACAGCGACGTCGACCTCGCCGAGTGCGACCCGCTGTGCCTGACCCGGTTCCTGCGCGCCACCGAGGAGCGTGGGGTGCCGGTCATGCTGCTGCACAACTACCCGTTCCACCGCAACGCCGCCTACCTCGCGCAGGTCTTCGACCACGTCTTCGTGGACGTCGGCCTGGCCACCCACAACAGCGGCGCGCTCTCGGTGGCGCCGCTGCGTGAGGCGCTGGAGCTGGCGCCGTTCGGCAAGTTCCTGTTCTCCTCCGACGCCTACGGGCTCGCCGAGCTCTACCTCCTCGGCGCGCTGCTCTTCCGGCGCGGGCTGGCGGAGGTCCTGTCCGGTCTCCTCGACGGCGGGGACGTCACCACCGCCGACGTCGAGCGGATCGCCCGGCTGCTCGGCTCCGAGAACGCCCGCCGCGCCTATCGCCTCGAGGACGCCCGTGGACCTGCTTGAGCGGTGGTCGCACGCCGTACGGCGTGAGCTCGACGCCGCAGTGCAGCTGCGGCACGAGCTGCACCGCACGCCGCGCGTCTCCGGTGACGAGGCGGACACCGCGGCCCGGGTGGTGGCCGCCCTCGGCGCCGGCGAGGGACGGCTGGTCGCAGGCACCGGGCGGCTGCTGAGCGTCGTCGGCGGCCCCGCGGGCGGGCGAGGCGCGGTCGCGGTCCGCACGGAGCTGGACGGGCTGCCGGTGCTCGAGCAGACCGGGGTGGAGTGGGCCTCACCGAGCGGCTCGATGCACGCCTGCGGGCACGACGTGCACATGGCCGCGCTCGTCGCGGTCGCCCGCGCCGCCCGGCACCTCGACCTGCCGGTGCCGCTCGTGGCGCTGCTGCAGCCGCGGGAGGAGGGCGCGGACTCCGGAGCCGCCGACGTGGTGGACGAGGGCGGTCTCGACGGGGTGGCCGCCGTCGTCGCCGCGCACGTGCAGCCGCAGCTGCCCGCGGGCGCGGTGGCCGTCACCCCCGGCGCGGTCAACGCCGGCACCGACGAGTTCACGCTCACCGTCCGCGGGCAGGGCGGCCACTCCGGCTACCCGCACACGGTCGACGACTCGGTGCTCGCGCTGTCCGCGGTCGTGGTGTCCCTGCAGCAGCTCGCGGCCCGCCGCATCGACCCGGTCGTCGGCGTCGCCTGCATGGTCAACCAGCTGCGTGCGGGCAGCGCGAACAACGTGGTCCCCGAGGTGGCGGTCGGCTCCGGGACCATCCGCACCATGCGCAGCAGCGACCGCCAGCACGCCCACGAGGCGGTGCGCGACATCGCCGGACACATCGCCGCCGCGCACGGCTGCACGGTCGAGGTCGACATCGCCCACGGCGAGCCTCCGCTGGTCAACGACGCGGCGCTCGCCCACGCCACCGCGCCGTACCTCCAGCGGCTCGGGCACGCCGTCACCACCGACTTCCGCTCGTTCGGCTCCGACGACTTCTCGAGCTACTGCTCGCGCACCCGCGGGCTGATGATGTTCGTCGGCACCGGTGCGGAGCGCGGCGGGCTGCACGACGCGACCTTCCTGCCCGACGACGGCTACGTCGCGCTGGTGGCCGACGCCCTCGTCGCGGGCTGCTGTGCGGCGATGGAGATCGCCCACCGGGCTGGTTGAGGTGCGAGCTCGCGAGCCTTGAGAACTCTGTGCCCGAGGCTGAGAGGTTTCGAGGCCCTCGCCCTTGGGGCTCGGGCACCTCAACCAACGAGGGACGGATGACTCAACCAGCGGGGGCGGGCGCTCAGCGGCCGTCGAGGAGCGGACCGGCCGGGTCGTGCCGCAGCCCGCCGTGCCGGCGCGCGGCCATCCCCGCCAGCGCCTCGAGCACCACCCGGTTGGCCAGGGCGGCGGTGATCTCGGCGTGGTCGTAGGGCGGGGAGACCTCGACGACGTCGATGCCGACCACCGGCAGCTCCAGGCAGATCCGGCGCACCGAGTCCAGCAGCTGGCGCGCGGACAGGCCGCCCGGCTCGGGCGTGCCCGTGCCGGGGGCGTGCCCGGGGTCGCAGACATCCACGTCGACGGACAGGAAGACACCGTCGCAGTCGTCGAGCGCGGTCGCGAACGCCTCGGTGAGGCAGTCATCGAGGCCCCGGCGGCCGATCTCGGTCATCTCGTAGGACCGCATCCGCTGCTCGGCCATCCACCCCAGCGTCTCCGGCGGCGGCCAGTAGCCGCGCAGGCCGATCTGCAGGAAGCGGTCGCCGCGCAGGGCGCCGGACTCGATCAGCCGGCGCATCGGCTGGCCGTGCCCGTACAGCGACCCGAACTCGATGTTCCCGGTGTCGGCGTGCGCGTCGAAGTGCAGCATCGAGACCCGGCCG
>JAICKK010000191.1 GCA_025927955.1 Nocardioidaceae bacterium | reverse complement strand
TCGTACGCCACCCACGGCGAGCCGATGGTCCCGGTCTACATCTTCTACTCGATGTTCGGCTTCCAGCGCACCGGCGACGCGATGTGGGCGTTCTCCGACCAGATGGGGCGAGGCTTCGTGCTCGGCGCCACGGCGGGGCGCACCACGCTCAACGGCGAGGGCCTCCAGCACGAGGACGGGCACTCGCTGCTGCTGGCCGCCACCAATCCCGCGTGCGTCTCCTACGACCCGGCGTTCGCGTTCGAGGTCGCCCACATCGTCCGCGACGGCCTGCGACGGATGTACGGCGAGAGCGCGGCTCACCCGCACGGGGAGAACGTCTGGTACTACCTGACCGTGTACAACGAGCCCTACCGGCAGCCGGCTGAGCCGGACGGGCTCGACGTCGCCGGCCTGCTCAAGGGGCTCTACCGCTTCGCGCCCGGTCCCGACCTGGGCGCCCACGCGCCACAGGCGCAGGTGCGGGCCTCGGGGGTCGCGGTCCCCTGGGCGCTGCGCGCCCAGCGGCTGCTCGCCGACGACTTCGGCGTCTCCGCCACCGTGTGGTCGGCGCCGTCCTGGACCGAGCTGCGGCGCGAGGCGCTCGACTGCGAGGCGTGGAACCGCCGGCACCCGGACACCGCACCGCGCAGGCCCTACGTCACGACGGCGCTCGAGGGTGCCGAGGGCCCCTTCGTCGCCGTCAGCGACTGGATGCGCGCCGTCCCCGACCAGATCCAGCAGTGGGTGCCGGGGCGGTGGACCTCCCTGGGCACCGACGGCTTCGGCTGCTCCGACACCAGGTTCGCCCTGCGCCGCCACTTCGGCGTGGACGCCGAGTCGGTGGTGGTCGCGACGCTGGCCGAGCTCGCCGCGGCCGGGAGGGTCGACGCCGACCTCGTGGTCGAGGCCGCACGGCGCTACCGTCTGGACGACCCCACCTTCTTCCCGGCCGGGATCTCCGCAGGAGGCGACGCATGAGTACCCAGTTGGACCTGGTCGTTCGCGCCGAGCGCACCGTCACGACCGAGGGCGAGGTGCCGCTGACGATCGGCGTCAGGGACGGCTCCATCGTGGCGGTGGAGCCGCCGGGCGCGGACCTGAGCGCCTCGCGCGTGCTCGAGCTCGCCGACGACGAGGTGCTGATGCCCGGTGTCGTCGACTCGCACGTGCACGTCAACGACCCCGGGCGCACCGAGTGGGAGGGCTTCACCAGCGCGACGCGGGCGGCCGCCGCGGGCGGGGTGACCACGATCGTCGACATGCCGCTCAACTCGATCCCGCCGACCGTGGACGTCGCCGCCCTCGACGTGAAGCAGAAGACCGCAGCCGGTCAGGCGTTCGTCGACGTCGGCTTCTGGGGCGGCGCGGTGCCGGGCAACGTGCCCGACCTGCGGCCGCTGCACGACGCCGGGGTCTTCGGCTTCAAGTGCTTCCTGCTGCACTCGGGGGTCGACGAGTTCCCGCCCCTGGACGCCGAGCAGCTCGAGGCGGCGATGCGCGAGATCGCGTCGTTCGACGGGCTGCTGATCGTGCACGCCGAGGACGCCCACGCGATCGAGGACGCGCCGGTGGTCCCCGGCACCCACTACCACGACTTCCTGGCCTCCCGTCCGCGTGACGCCGAGAACCTCGCCGTACAGCAGGTGATCGGCCTCGCGCGGGCCACCGGGTGCCGGGTGCACATCCTGCACGTGTCGAGCTCGGACGCGCTGCCGTTGATCTCGTCGGCCCGGCGCGAGGGCGTGCGCATCAGCGCGGAGACGTGCCCGCACTACCTCTCGTTCACGGCCGAGGAGATCCCCGACGGCGCCACGCAGTACAAGTGCTGCCCGCCCATCCGGGAGACGGGGAACCGGGACCAGCTGTGGGAGGGGCTGCGCGAGGGCACCCTCGGCCTCGTCGTCTCCGACCACTCGCCGTCGACGGTGGACCTGAAGCTGCTCGACGTGGGCGACTTCGCCGCGGCCTGGGGCGGGATCTCGTCGCTGCAGCTGTCGCTGCCGGCGGTGTGGACCGAGGCGCGCAGGCGCGGGTTCGGCCTCGCCGACGTGTCGCGCTGGATGAGCCAGGGGCCCGCGGCGCAGACCGGGATGCGGCGCAAGGGCCGGCTCGAGGTCGGGTACGACGCGGACCTGTGCGTCCTCGCGCCGGAGGAGACCTTCGTCGTGGATGTGCACCGGCTGCACCACAAGAACGCCATCACCGCGTACGCCGGCCGCGAGCTCGCCGGCGTCGTCCGCAGCACCTGGCTGCGCGGCGAGCGGATCGACATCGACGCGGAGCCGCGTGGGCGGCTCCTGAGAAGAGGACAGACATGACCGTCACGCCACACACCGCCCCCCGCTACTACGCCCCGACCGGTGGCCTGCCGTCGCAGAGCGACCTGACCACGGACCGCGCCGTCTTCACCGAGGCCTACGCCGTGCTGCCGCGCGGCACCATGCGCGACATCGTCACCAGCGCGCTGCCCTTCTGGGACGCCACGCGGCTGTGGGTGATCGCCCGGCCGCTGTCGGGGTTCGCCGAGACGTTCTCCCAGTACATCGTCGAGGTCTCGCCCGGCGGGGGAAGCGACCGTCCCGAGCTCGACCCCGGGGCCGAGGGCGTGCTGTTCGTCGTGGAGGGCGAGCTCGAGCTCACCCTCGAGGGCACGGCGCACCGGCTGTCGCCGGGCGGCTACGCGTTCCTGCCGCCCGGCTGCGGCTGGACGCTGCACAACACCGGCGGTGACGTCGCCCGGTTCCACTGGATCCGCAAGGCCTACGAGCGCGTCGAGGGCATCGACGTGCCGGAGCCGTTCGTGACCAACGAGACCGAGGTCGCGGGCGGGGAGATGCCCGGCACCGAGGGCCGCTGGACCACCCAGCGCTTCGCCGACCCGCTCGACGTGCGCCACGACATGCACGTCAACATCGTCAACTTCGAGCCCGGCGGGGTCATCCCCTTCCCCGAGACGCATGTCATGGAGCACGGGCTCTACGTGCTGGAGGGCAAGGCGGTGTACCTGCTGAACAACGACTGGGTGGAGGTGCAGGAGGGCGACTTCATGTGGCTGCGCGCGTTCTGCCCCCAGGCCTGCTACGCCGGGGGCCCCGGACGGTTCCGCTACCTGCTCTACAAGGACGTCAACCGGCACGCCAAGCTGAGCCGCCAGTTCGTCTGAGGCGACGGTGACGAGCGCGATGTCGAACGACCTCGACCCGGGTGGCCGCGTCGCGGTCGTCACCGGAGGCGGCTCCGGGCTGGGGCGGGTGGTGGCCCATGCCCTGGTCGCCGACGGCTACCGGGTGGCGGTCCTCGGCCGGACCCGGGACACGCTGGAGGAGACGGCCACCGGCTCCGCCCGACCGGACCGGGTCCTGGTCGCCCCCGCGGACGTGTCCACCGCCGCCGACGTCGACACCGCCTTCCAGCGGGTGCGCGACACGTGGGGGCGCGTCGACGTACTCGTCAACAACGCGGGCACCTTCGGACCGAACGGCGACCCCGACGAGATCGAGCCCGAGGACTGGTCCCGCACGATCGGAGTGAACCTCACGGGCACGTTCCTGTGCGCCCGGGCGGCCTTCGCGGCGATGAAGGCGCAGCGGCCGCAGGGCGGCCGGATCATCAACAACGGGTCCATCTCGGCGTACGCACCGCGGCCGGGCAGCGCCGCCTACACCGCCAGCAAGCATGCGGTCGCCGGGCTCACCAAGTCGCTCTCGCTGGACGGCCGTCCGTACGGGATCGCCTGCGGGCAGATCGACATCGGCAACGCGGCGACCGAGATGACCTCCGCCATGGGCGGGGGCGTGCGCCAGGCCGACGGGTCGGTGAGGCCGGAGCCGACCTTCGACCCGGTGCACGTCGGCGAGGCGGTGCTGCACATGGCGAACCTGCCGCCGGACGTCAACGTGCAGTCCATGACGATCCTCGCCACGACCATGCCGTTCATCGGACGGGGCTGACAGGACCTCCTCGGGCCATCCTTGGGGCATCCTTGGAGCATCCTGTGGGACGTACGACAGGCAGCGGTCCGAGGAGGACACCCATGGCGGAGGCACCGCGGTCGTCGCCGCTCGTCGAGCGGCTCTCCCCGGTCAGTCCCGGCAAGCCCTGCAGCCAGCAGGACATCCTCGCCGAGCTGCGCCGCGTGATCCTCGCGGGAGAGGCCCCGCCCGGGACGGCGATCCCGCTCGACGCCGTCGCGAAGTTCTTCGTGGTGAGCCCGATCCCGGTGCGCGAGTCCCTCAAGACGCTGATCGGCGAGGGGCTGGTCGACCACGAGCCCCGCGGCGGGTACCGCGTCGCCGAGCTCACCCGCGACGAGCTCGCCGAGTTCTACGTCATCCGGGAGGTGCTCGAGGCCGCGGCGCTGCGGTCCGCCGTGGTGCGGGCGACCCGGCACGACGACCTCGCCGCGAGGGAGGTCCTCGACGTGCTGGCGCAGAGCATGGCGGCCCACGACCACCGCGCCTACCACCGGGAGAGCCGGCGGTTCCACCTCGCGCTGCTGGCACCCTCGCGGATGCGGCGGCTGCTGCACGTGTTCGAGATGGCCTGGAACATCACCGAGCCGGCCCAGCCCATGTCGGCCGTCGACGAGGTCGAGTGGATGCACGCCGACCACACGGCGATGCTCGAGGCGTTCACGGACCGCGACGCGGAGGCCCTGGTCAGCCACTCCCAGGAGCACTACCAGCGGCTGGAGCGGGCGGTCGGGGACGCCTGAGGCCTCGCCGCGCGCGCGGCTCATATATCCCGGATATATGCCTTCCGCAAGGGTCAGATCGGTGTGATCGGCATTACGTTCTGTGATCAACCGGTGGTGAGACCAGGCTCACACCGCACAGAAGAGGGATCGCCGTGACCGAAGTGACCGTCCACCTCCCCGCACCGCCGAGCGTCGAGCATCCCGCCGGCGTCGGCGTGATCAAGCCGTCGTACCACCCCCGGCTCACCAACGACGACCTCGCGCCGCTGCGCGACCAGAAGTGGTCCTGGTACAACATCTTCGCGTTCTGGATGTCCGACGTGCACAGCGTCGGCGGCTACGTCACCGCCGGCAGCCTGTTCGCCCTCGGGCTCACGAGCTGGCAGGTGTTCGTCTGCCTGATCCTCGGCATCTCGATCGTGCTGCTCTTCGCCAACCTGGTGGCCAAGCCGAGCCAGCGGACCGGTGTCCCCTTCCCGGTCATCTGCCGCTCCGTCTTCGGGGTCGTCGGCGCGAACATCCCCGCGATCATCCGTGGTCTCATCGCCGTCGCGTGGTACGGCATCCAGACCTACCTCGCGTCCTCGGCGCTCGACATCCTGGTCGTCCGGCTCTGGCCCGGGCTGGCGCCGTACGGCGATGTCACCCTGCACGGCTTCCTCGGCCTGTCGACGCTCGGGTACGCCACCTTCGCGCTGCTGTGGGTCCTGCAGGCGGCGGTCTTCTGGACCGGCATGGACACGATCCGCAAGTTCATCGACTTCTGCGGCCCGGCGGTCTACGTCGTGATGTTCCTGCTCTGCGGCTACCTGCTGGTCAAGGCGCACTTCAACGTGAACCTGAGCCTGTCGAGCCAGCACCTGAGCGGCACCGCGGTGATCTCGACGATGTGCGCCGCGACCGCGCTGGTCGTGTCCTACTTCTCCGGCCCGATGCTCAACTTCGGCGACTTCTCCCGCTACGGCTCGAGCTTCAAGGCGGTCAAGAAGGGCAACTTCTGGGGCCTGCCCGTCAACTTCACGATGTTCTCCGTGCTGACCGTGCTCACCGCCGCCGCGACCCTGCCCGTGTACGGCGAGCTGATCACTGACCCGGTGAAGACCGTCGGCCACATCGACAACACCTTCGCGATCGTCCTCGCGGCCCTGACGTTCACCACGGCGACCATCGGCATCAACATCGTCGCGAACTTCGTCTCGCCGGCCTTCGACTTCTCCCACGTCAACCCGCAGCGGATCAGCTGGCGCACCGGCGGCATGATCGCCGCCGTCGGCTCGGTGCTGATCACGCCCTGGAACCTCTACAAGAACCCGGCCACGATCCACTACACGCTCGACACCCTGGGTGCCTTCATCGGCCCGCTGTTCGGTGTGCTGATCTGCCACTACTACCTGGTGCACCGCCAGAAGGTGGCCGTCGACGACCTGTTCACCATGGACGAGTCCGGGGTGTACCACTACACGAAGGGCTTCAACCCGTCGGCCGTGCTGGCCACCCTCATCGCCGCCGTCGCCGCGATCTGCTGCGTGTTCGTCCCAGGGGTGGACCGGGCCACCGACTACAGCTGGTTCATCGGCTGCGGCGTCGGCCTGGTCTCGTACTACCTGCTGGCCATGCGCGCCGGCGTCCCCGACTGCATCGAGCACCGCAAGGGTGCCGACGTGGTGGTGGGCTGAGATGCGCATCCGGTTGGTCAACCCCAACACGACCTGGTCGATGACGAGGCTCATCGGCGAGTGCGCCCGCTCGGTCGCCGCCGCCGGCGTGCAGGTGGAGGCCGTCTCGCCCTCGATGGGGCCGTCCTCGATCGAGAGCCACTACGACGAGGCGCTGGCGGTGCCGGGGCTCCTCGCCGAGATCGCGCAGGGCGAGGCCGACGGCGTCGACGGCTACGTGGTCGCCTGCTTCGGCGACCCCGGGCTCGAGGCCGCGCGCGAGCTCGCCCGTGGCCCGGTGGTCGGCATCGCCGAGGCGGGCATGCGGACCGCGACGTACCTGGGCCGCTCCTTCAGCGTGGTCACCACTCTGGGCCGGACGACGGGTCGGGCGTGGGACCTCGCGCACGCGTACGGCGTCGCCGGTGCCTGCCGAGGGATCCACGCGTGCGAGATCCCGGTGCTCGAGCTCGAGACGTCGCCCGATGCCCGCGAGCGGATCACCGAGGCGTGCCGCGAGGCGCTGTCGCGAGACGGGTCCGACGTGATCGTGCTCGGCTGTGCCGGCATGGCGGACCTGTGCGCCCACGTGTCCGAGGCGATCGGGGCGCCGGTGGTCGACGGCGTGGCCGCGGCCACGGTCGCGGTGCAGGGTCTGGTCACCCTCGGACTGTCCACGAGCACGGTCGGCGAGTACGCGAGCCCGCCGCCCAAGCGGTACGACGGGCTGCTCTCCGGCTTCGGGCTGCAGCCAGGCAGCACCGACCGCGACCGACGGCGCACCGCGTAGGCCCTCGCCTGCGGCGCGTCACGTTGGTCGAGGTGCCGAGGCGCTGGCCGAGGCCTCGAGACCATGGTCAGGTTCGCGTCACGTTGGTCGAGGTGCCGAGGCGCTAGCCGAGGCCTCGAGACCACGGTCAGGTTCGCGTCACATTGGTCGAGGTGCCGAGGCGCTGGCCGAGGCCTCGAGACCACGGTCAGGTTCGCGTCACATTGGTCGAGGTGCCGAGGCGCTGGCCGAG
>JAICKK010000169.1 GCA_025927955.1 Nocardioidaceae bacterium | reverse complement strand
CCGATCTGCAGGAAGCGGTCGCCGCGCAGGGCGCCGGACTCGATCAGCCGGCGCATCGGCTGGCCGTGCCCGTACAGCGACCCGAACTCGATGTTCCCGGTGTCGGCGTGCGCGTCGAAGTGCAGCATCGAGACCCGGCCGTAGCCGTGGTGGCGGGCCACCCCGGTCGCGTCCGGCAGCGTCACGGTGTGGTCGCCACCCAGCACCAGCGGCACCGCGCCGGACGCGGCGACGGTGTGCACCGCCACCTCGAGCGAGGCGATCGAGCGCTGCACGTCGCCGGAGTACATCTCGACGTCGCCGGCGTCGACGACCCGAAGGTCGCGCAGCGCGTCGACCCGCAGCGCGAGGTGCGGTCGGGAGCCGTCCGCCGGGAGGTAGTCGGTCTGGCGGATCGCCGTCGGCCCGAAGCGGGCGCCCGGCCGGTGCGACGTCCCGCCGTCGAAGGGCGCGCCGAGCACAACGACGTCGGCGTCGGCGTAGGTCGCGGGGTCCGACAGCGTGCACCGGTCGACCCCGAGGAAGGTGATGTCGGGGCCGAACTGGGCCCCGTAGCGCTCCTGGCTCAACAGCTCACGTCCTTGCTCGGCACGGTTCCCTTGACGAGGTAGTCCTCGACGGCGTTGTCCACGCAGGGGCTGCCCTGGTGGTAGCCGGTGTGGCCGTCGCCGTCCCTGGTGACGAGCACGCTGCCGTGCAGCTGCCGCGACAGCGACTGCGCCCACACCAGCGGGGTTGCCGGGTCGCGGGTGGTGCCCACGACCAGGATCGGCGGGGCCTTCGTGACGTCGAGCCGGTGCGCGGTCTGCCCGGAGCGCACCGGCCAGTCGTGGCACATCGGGAGGGCGTACGCGCTCATCCGCCCGAAGGTCGGCGAGGCCCTCTCGAAGCGGGGGACGTAACGGTGCACCTCTGCCATCGAGACCCCGTCGTCCTCGTCGAGGCAGGTCACCGCGAAGTACGCCTCGAACAGGTTGCTCTGGAAGCGCCCGTCGGGATCGCGGCGCAGGTAGCCGTCCGCGAGCAGCTGCAGCAGCGTCCCATCACCGGCCAGGCCCTGCTGGATCGCCCGGTCGAGGACCGGCCAGTATGCGGTGCTGTAGAGCGCACCCGTCACCCCGAGGTCGACCATGCCCTTGGTCACCGGGCCGTACCGGGAGGGCAGCGGCCGGTCCTCGGTGGCCGCCAGCAGGCCCTGGACGCGCCGCACGCCCGCGTCGACGCTGCCGCCGAGGAAGCAGCTTCCCGCCGCGACGCACGCCCCGACGTAGGAGCGCAGCGCCCGCTCGAAGCCGCGGGCCTGCACGAGGTCGAACTCGAGGGAGGAGGCCGACGGGTCGACCGCACCGTCGAGGACCATCCGCCCGACGCGGCGCGGGAACCGGGCCGCGTAGGCGGCGCCGATCTCGGTGCCGTAGGACGCCCCGAAGTAGGTCAGCCGCCGGTCCCCCAGCGCGGAGCGGAGGATGTCGAGGTCGCGGGCCACCTCCGCCGTGGACATGTGCCGGGTCAGCGCCGGGTCGTGGCGCAGGCACCCCCGCCCCAGCGCCCGGTACATCCCGTCCAGGGTGCGCCGCTCGGCGGCCGTGTCCGGGTCCGGGTCGTAGGCGAACATCCGGCTCAGCCGCGCGTCGCTGACGCAGTCGATCGGGCTGCTGGCACCGACGCCGCGCGGGTCGAGGCCCACCACGTCGTACACCTCGCGCAGCGGCCGGCCGAAGCTCGTGGTCGCGCCGGCCGCGTAGTCCACCCCCGACGCGCCCGGGCCGCCCGGGTCGACCACCATCGACCCGAGCCGCCTGGCCGGGTCGAGCGCGGGGGCCTTGAGCAGCGCCAGCCGGATCGACCGGCCGCCCGGCCTGGCGTAGTCCAGGGGCACCCGCAGCCGGGCGCACTCGAAGGTGTCGCGGCAGGACGTCCAGTGCAGGCGCTGGGCGTAGTACGACGCGAGCCCCGCCGGCACCGGCCCGCCGGGCACGGGCGCCGGCGCCGGCCGGCTCGAGGGTGTCGGGCTCCTCGTCGAGCCCTGTCCGGCCGGCGAGGAGCCGCCTGCTCCGAAGAGGCCACACCCGGAGACCAGCACCGCGAGCACGGTGAGCACCGCGCCGAGCGGCAGGACCGCCGCGACGCCACGCGTGCGGGAGGCGGTCACCGAGCCAGCCTAGACGGCCGGCTCAGACCCGGAGCGCGACCATCATCGACTCCAGCGCCAGCAACGGGGTGGCGTTGAACTCCTGCATCTGCTGGCGCGCGGCGAACACCGCGTCGATGCGGCGCAGGTTGCTCTCAGGCGTCGTACGGCGGGCCAGGTCGGCGACCGTGTCGCGGACCTCCTCGTTGACCAGGTCGCCGGCGCCGCCGGTCTGCAGGAGGATCGCGTCCCGGTAGACCGAGAGCAGGTCCATCAGGCTCCGGTCGACGACGTCCATCACCCGCCGCTTCTCGCGCTGCTTCTGGCTGTGCTGCAGGTCGCGCAGCCCGGCCCGGTAGGCCCGTGAGATCCGCGCCTTGCGGTCGTCGCCGTAGAGCGCGTCGAGCTCGGCGAGGTCCCGGGCGTTGGCGCGCTCGGTGATCGCCGCCGTCTCCTCCTTGGCGATGTCGACCAGGTTCGCGGCGGCGTTCATGCAGGCGCCGAGCGAGGTCAGGCCGGCGGGGATGGCCACCACCTCCCGGCGCCGGTTGCGGGTCTGCTCGTCGCGGGCCAGCGCCCGGGCACGCCCGATGTGCCCCTGGCTGGCGCGCGCCGCGAAGGCCGCGACGGACGCCGGGGTCCCGTCCCGCTCGACGAGGAACCGGGTCACCTCCCGGGTCGTCGGGGTGGCCAGGGAGACGTGACGGCACCGGGACCGGATCGTCGCCAGCACGTCCTCCACGGTCGGCGCGCACAGCAGCCAGACCGTCTTGGGTGTGGGCTCCTCGATCGCCTTGAGCAGCGCGTTGGCCGTGCGCGTGTCCTCGCCCCGGGTCAGCCGGTCCGCGTCCTCGATGACCATCACCTGCCACTTGTTCTCGACCGGGTGCAGACCGGCACGGCGCACCAGCTGGCGCATGTGGTCGATGTAGTGCACCGACGTCTCGGTGCGGGTGACGCTGACGTCGGGGTGCGCGCCGGCCAGCGTCGTGCGGCAGGCGTGGCAGTCCCCGCAGCCGATGCCCCGCTCGCACTGCAGCGCCGCCGCGAACGCGACCGCGGCGTTCGAGCGCCCGCAGCCCGGTGGCCCGGTGAACAGCCAGGCGTGGGTCATGCCGTGTCCGGCGACCGCCTGGCGCAGCGTCTCGACCGCGTGCGACTGGCCGACCAGCGTCGACCACACTCCGGGGGCGTCGACCACGGGCGCGCTCACCCGTGGTCCCCCGGCGTCGGGGTCAGCTCCGGGGCGACCCGAGCCGCCTGGCCGAGCAGCGGTCGCAGCCGGCCCGCGATCTCCGCGGTGACGTCGGCGACCGGGCGGCGCGCGTCGACGACGAGGTAGTGCTCGGGCGACGCGGTCGCCAGGCGCAGGAACATCTCGCGCACCCGCTCGTGGAACTCCAGCGACTCGCCCTCGATGCGGTCGCGCCCGGCGAACCGGGTCAGGCCCTGGCGGGGCGGCAGGTCCAGCACCACGGTCAGGTGCGGCCGCAGGTCGCCGGTCGCCCAGCGCGCCACCCGCTCGACGTCGCGGTCGAGCAGGTCGCGGCCCGCCCCCTGGTAGGCCAGCGTGGAGTCGACGTAGCGGTCGGTGACGACCACCGCGCCGCGGGCCAGGGCGGGAGCCACCACGCGCTCGACGTGCTCGGCCTTGTCGGCGGCGTAGAGCAGGGTCTCGGTGCGGTCCGAGATGGACCCGGTCGCCGGGTCCAGCACGATCCGGCGCAGCAGCCGGCCGACGTCGGTGTCGCCGGGCTCGTGGGTGAGCACCACGTCGTACCCCTCGGAGCGCAGCCAGTCGCCCAACCGGGCCGCCTGGGTCGACTTGCCGGCGCCCTCACCCCCCTCGAGCGCGACGAAGCACCCGGTGGCGGCGTAGACACCGCTCGACCCGGTGAAGGCGTGGCGCAGGTCGCTCACCAGCGGGGTCCCCTTCCGGTCGTCCATCTGACGGTACGACGCCACACCGACCGCGGTCAGCAGCACGGCGGCGACCAGGAACGTGAACGCGGCCCCGTTGTACACGACGAACGGGTCGCCGTTCGCGTCGCGCGGGCCGAAGTCGTGCGTCCCGATGACGCCGGCCAGCAGGGGCGCCACCGCGAGCACCAGCGCCAGCGTCAGCCGGATCATCGACCCCACGAACGCGAACGTGCGGCCCCGCAGCTCGTCGGGGACCTCCAGCCCCAGCATGGTGTTGCCGGTGATCCAGGCGACGCCCGCGCAGAAGCCGAGCAGCGCGGTGATCCCGACCACGACCGGCAGCTGCTGCACCAGTGCCAGCGGGAGCAGCAGCAGGCCGGTGACGGTCAGCGCGAGACCGAACAGCCGGCGCCGCGAGAGGCCCTGGAGCAGCCGCGGCCCCCGCCACATGCCCAGGCCGAGACCCGCGAACACCGTCCCGAACAGCAGCCCGTAGCCGGAGTCGCCGCCGCCGAGGTCGGAGACGTAGGTGCGGGCGAGCCCGATCACGACCCCGCCGGCGGCGAAAGCCCCGGTGATCCCGATGACCAGGCCGCGTACGACGGGGGTCCGCCCGACGTAGGCCCAGCCGTCGACGATGACCCGCAGCGCCGTGCCCTCGGTGTGCACGTCCGCCGGGCCGCGGGGGATGCTGTGCAGCCGCGAGATCACGACTCCCGAGACGATGAAGGAGACCGCGTTGAAGTAGAGCGCGAGGTCGACCGGACCGGTGCCGACCCAGTCGAAGAGCTGCCGGTAGAGCTTGTCGACGAGCGTGAGCCCGGCGAAGATCGCCGCCGCGGGCAGCGCGGACCCGTAGGTGGTCGCCAGGCTGACCTGGTTGGCCGCCTCGAGCCGGGCCCGGGGCACCAGGTTCGGCACCGTCGCGTCCTTGGCCGGGCCCCACACCAGGCTGACCGCCTCGACGAGAACCGTGACCACGAAGATCCACCACAGCATCCCGACCTTGGGACCGATGATCGGGATGGTCAAGAACAGCACGCCGCGCAGGTAGTCGCCCCAGATCAGCACGGAGCGCCGGTCGAGCCGGTCCGCGACGAAACCGGCCACGGGGCCGAGGAACATTGCCGGCAGCACCCGCAGGAACAGCACGGTCGCGATCGCGTAGTTCTTGCCCGCGTAGGACTCGGCGCTCGCGTTCGCCAGCGCGGTCAGCGCCAGCAGGCCCATCCAGTCGCCCAGGCTGGACAGCCCGAGCCCGACCCACAGGCGGCGGAAGTCGCGCACCTGGAGCACCGCGGCCAGCGAGTGGGTCGGGGCGTGGCGCAGCTCCTCGACCGTCTGGAAGGCGGCCCGGGCGAGGTCGGGCCCCGGCTGGTGCTGCCCGGGGTGCGCCCCGGGGTGCGCCCCGGGATGCGACTGGGGGTCCTGCGCGTCCACGCCCTCACCCTACGGTCCCGCGCGGTGCCCGGCCGACCGGCCGAGCCGGCGGGCTACGGTGGGCGCGTGGGACGGGTGCGCGCACTGGCGGGCTTCGGCGCGCAGGTGTACGGCGCCCGCGCGCGGTTCGCCTGGCACGGCCACGTCCGCCGCGACCCGGTGGCCCTGCTGCAGCTGGGACCGGGCCGGAGCGACCCCTACCCCGTCTACGCCCGGATCCGCGCGACCGGTCCGCTCGTCCCCACGCCGTTGGGCAACCGGGCCTCGGCCAGCCACGAGGTGTGCGCGGCGGTGCTGAGGGACCGGCGCTTCGGGGTCTCGGACCCGGACGCACCCCCCGGCCCCGGCGGGCTCTCCTTCCTCGAGATGGACCCGCCCGACCACGGCCGGCTGCGACGGCTCGCCGCGCCGGCCTTCACGACGGCCCGGGTCGCGTCGTACCGGCCGCTGGTGGAGGACACGGTCCACCAGCTGCTCGACGACGCCGCCCGGCAGGGGTCCTTCGACCTGGTGCGGACGCTGGCCAAGCCGCTCCCGGTCGCGGTCATCACCCGGCTGCTCGGGATCCCCGAGGAGGAGCGCGGACCCCTCGTGCGTCACGGCGAGGTGATCGCGGGCGGGCTCGACGGGGTGCGCTCCCTGCGGCACGCCCGGCAGCTGATGAGCAGCAGCCGGGAGCTGGAGGAGATGCTCGGCCGGGTCTTCGCGGCCAGGCGCGCGGCGCCCGGCGAGGACGTCATCACCGCCCTGCTCGCCGCCGAGGAGGCGCAGGTCACCCCCGCCGAGCTGGTGCCGATGTGCACGCTGCTGCTGGTCGCCGGCTTCGAGACGACGGTCAACCTCGTCGGCAACGGCGTGCACGCACTGCTCGGCCACCCCGACCAGTGGGCGCTGCTGCGGGCCGACCCTGGTCGGGCGGCGGCGGTCGTGGAGGAGACGCTGCGCTACGACTCGCCGGTCCAGCGGACCGTCCGGCTGGCGCACGAGGACGTCGAGGTCGCCGGCACGACCATCCGGCGCCGGCAGGCCGTGCTCACCCTGCTCGGCGGCGCCAACCGCGACCCGCGCGTCTTCGCCGACCCGGACGCCTTCGACCTGACCCGGGCCAACCCCACCGACCATCTCGCCTTCTCGGCCGGACCACACTACTGCCTGGGCGCCGCGCTGGCCCGGCTGGAGGCGGCGGTCGCGTTCGCCGCGCTCGCCGAGCGGTTCCCCGCCCTGCGCCCGGCCGGCCGGCGCACGCGACGACCCGGGCGCACCCTGCGCGGGTTCGCGACGCTGCCGCTGTCGCGCTGACCCGGCGTCAGGACTTCTTCGCGGCGGCCTTCCTGGCGGTCGACGAGCGGGAGGCCGTCTTCTTGGCGGCCGGCTTCTTCGCCGCCGACGACGACCTCTTCGCCGGCTTCTTGGCGGACTTCTTCGCCGGGCCCTTGGCCCGCCGCTCCTCGAGGAGCTCGGCGGCGCGCTCGATCGTGATCGTCGCCTCGTCGTCGCCCTGCCGCAGGGTCGCGTTGTACTCGCCGTCGGTGACGTAGGTGCCGAACCGGCCGCTCTTGATGGTCACCGGGTTGCCGCTGACCGGGTCCTTGCCGATCTCACGGCCGGGGTCGGCGGCGGACCGGCCGCGGCGCTTGGGCTGTGCGTAGATCGCCAGCGCCTCGTCCAGCGAGATCGTGAGCAGCCTCTCCTCGTCGTCGATCGACCGGGAGTCGGTGCCCTTCCTCAGGTACGGGCCGTAGCGGCCGTTCTGGGCGGTGATCTCGTCGCCCGACTCCGGGTCGACGCCGACCACGCGCGGCAGCGAGAGCAGCTTGAGCGCGTCGTCCAGGCTCACCGTGTCCAGCGTCATCGACTTGAACAGCGAGCCGGTGCGCGGCTTCTGCGACTTCGGGGCGTCCTCGGGCAGCAGCTCGGTGACGTACGGCCCGTAGCGGCCGTTCTTGGCCACGACGGTCAGGCCCGTCGACGGGTCCTCGCCGAGCACGGTCTCCTCGCCGGCGGGGTTGGCGAGCAGCTCCTTGGCCACCGCCTCCGTCAGCTCGTCGGGCGGCAGGTCGTCGGGGACGTTCGCGCGCGTCCCGTCGGGGGTCTCGATGTAGGGGCCGTACCGGCCGACCCGCAGGTCGATACCGTCGACGACCGGGAACGTCGCGAGCTCGCGCGCGTCGATGTCGCCCAGCTCGCTGACCAGCTGCTTGAGGCCCTCGACGTCGCCGCTGCCGAAGTAGAAGGCGGCGAGCTCGTCGTTGCGGTCGCGCCGACCGGAGGCGATCTCGTCGAGGACGTCCTCCATGCTGGCGGTGAACTCGTAGGACACCAGCCTCGAGAAGTGCTCCTCCAGCAGCCGGATCACCGAGAACGCCAGCCACGCCGGCACCAGCGCGGTGCCCTTCTTGTAGACGTAGCCCCGGTTGAGGATCGTGCCGATGATCGAGGCGTACGTCGACGGGCGGCCGATCTCGCGCTCCTCGAGCTCGCGGATCAGCGTGGCCTCGGTGTAGCGCGCGGGCGGCTTGGTCTGGTGGCCCGCGGCCTCGATGCGCGCGGCGCTGACCGCGTCACCCTCGGCGACGTCGGGCAGCCGCGTCTCTCGGTCGTCGGACTCCTTGTCCGGGTCGTCGGAGCCTTCGACGTACGCCTTGAGGAAGCCGTGGAACGTGATCACCCGGCCGGACGCGGAGAACACCACGTCCTCGCCGGAGGCAGCCGCGCCGCCGAGCCGCACGGTGACGCTGCGACCCTCGGCGTCCTTCATCTGCGAGGCGACGGTGCGCATCCAGATCAGCTCGTAGAGGCGGAACTCGTCCCCGTGCAGGCCCGTCTGGGCCGGGGTCCGGAAGCTCTCGCCCGCCGGCCTGACGGCCTCGTGCGCCTCCTGGGCGTTCTTGACCTTCGACGTGTAGGTCCTCGGCCGGTCGGGGACGTACTCGGCGCCGTACAGCTCACGGGCCTGGGTCCGCGCCGCCGCGACGGCGGT
>JAICKK010000222.1 GCA_025927955.1 Nocardioidaceae bacterium | reverse complement strand
GCTGAGCAACACCACGACGCGGGAGAACCTCGGCGCCGACGGCACCTGGGGGGTCGGCATCTCCGCCGGCTACTACCGCATCTCACCGATCAGCATCGGGAGCCCGACGTACAGCTGGACCTACACGACGCCGTTCAACCTGTCGGCCGGCACGTACACGTTCAGCGTGCGGGCCACCGACAACGACGGCATCTCGACCGCCAGGGGCGACTCGGGCAGCCTGACCGTGCTGGCGCAGGTCGCCGGCGACACCCCGCCGGTGGTCGCGCAGACGTGGTGCCCGCCGGAGGTCGTGACGGGCTGCCCGACGACGACCACGACGCCGATCGCCGGCGGTCACCTGGCGCTGGCGGGCACGGCGAGCGACGACAAGGGCGTCAGCAGCGTGGAGCTGACGGTGTTCGACAACGACACCGGCCGCTACCTGCAGAACGACGGCACCATGGGGTCCGGGTTCAACCGGGTGGCCGCCACGCTCGGCTCCGGCAAGGGGGCGACCAGCACTACGTGGTCCTACCCGCTCGACCTGCCGTCGGCCGGTGGCAACTTCACCATCACGGCGTACGCGTTCGACACCTCCGGGCAGCAGAACGCGTCCACCACCGGGGCGGCGGCGCGCTACAGCTACTACCCGGGCGACGCCCCGCCGGGCTTCACCGACCTCGGGCAGCCGGTGGACGGCAGCACGTTCACCGACGGCAAGATCGTCGTCACCGGGCGTGCGCTCGACGACAAGAGCATCGCCAAGGTCGAGGTGGCCGTCATCAACGCGGCCGGGCAGTACATGAGCTCGACCGGCACGTTCACGAGCACCACGCCGAGCTGGCGTGCGGCGTTCCTGAACAGCCCGGGCAGCCCCGGGTCGAACTACTCCTACACGACGCCGGTGCTTCCGGCCGGCACCTACTCGGTGCAGGTGCGACCCACCGACGCCAAGGGCCAGATCGGGACGCCGCGCGTGGCGAACGGTGTCGTGGTCTCGCTGCCGGCGAACAACCCGCCGGTCGCCAAGGCGACGGTCACGTGCAACGCGAACGTCTGCACCTTCGACGGCCGGGGCTCGACCGACGAGAACGCTCCGACGCTGACCTACTCGTGGAGCTACGGCACCAACTCGGCCGGCGTCAGCCAGGGCACGGGCAGCGGACCGGTGCCGGTGAAGACCTACACCGCGGCGGGCGACTACACGGTCACCCTGACCGTCAAGGACGAGTGGGGCGCCACCGCGACCACCACTCTGCCGGTGTCGATCAAGGAGCCGACGGGCAACCGCGCTCCGGTGCCGACGTTCACGAGCAGCTGCAACGGCCTGGTGTGCAGCGTGAGCGCGACGGGGACGGCGGACCCGGACACCGGTGACACGTTCGCCAACGTCTGGACCTGGGGCGACGGCTCGACGCCGTCGACCGCGTCGACCAGCACGTCGGCCTCGCACACGTACGCCGCGACGGGCAGCTACACGCTCACGCTGACCACCACGGACGGCTGGGGCAAGTCGGCCTCGACCACCCGCACGGTCAACCTGGCCGAGCCGACCGGGAACCGGGCTCCGACGGCCGTGATCGGCGGCAGCTGCACCGGGGCGACGTGCGCGATGACCAGCGCCGGCAGCACGGACCCGGACGGGGACGCGATCAGCTACTCGTGGGACTGGGCGGACGGCAGCGCGGTGAGCACGACGGCGTCCCCGTCGCACACCTACACCGCGGGAGGCGACTACAAGGTCGCGCTGACGGTCACCGACAGCTGGGGCAAGGCGACGACGGTCACCAAGACGGTGACGGCCACCGGACCGGCACCCACCGGGGCGCCGACCGCGGCCTTCGCGGCGCCGACGTGCACCGACCTCACCTGCAGCGTGGACGGTTCCGGGTCCTCGGACTCGGACGGCCAGGTCTCGTCGTACGCGTGGAGCTGGGGGGACGGCACGCCGGCAGGCAGCGGCGCGAAGGCCACCCACGACTACAAGGCCGCCGGGAGCTACACGATCACGCTGACCGTGACGGACAACGACAACAAGACGGCCTCGACCACGCGCAGCGTGAGCGTGACCGCCCCGCCGCAGGCGACGCCCATCGCGTTCCGCAGCGCCGCCAGCAAGGCGGGGAACGCGACGACCGCGTCGGTGAGGGTGCCGGCGGGGGTCGCAGCGGGTGACACCATGGTCATGGTCCTGTCGATCAACAGGCAGACCACGATCGGCAACCCGGCCGGGTGGACAGTCGCCGGTGACCAGAGTGGTCCGAAGAACGAGCTGCAGACGCGGGTGTGGACGAAGGTCGCCACCGCCACCGATGCAGGGACCACGGTGCGGAGCGCGCTCGGGGTCTCGTCGAAGTACGACCTGACGCTCGCGGCGTACTCCGGTGTCGACCAGGCCAGCCCGATCACGGCGTCGACCTCCGCGTCGGAGACCGTCAACCAGGCCACCCACACCACGCCCAGCGTGGCGCCGGCCGCGGGCGGTGACTGGCTGGTCTCCTACTGGACCGAGAAGACCAGCACCGGCACGGGGTGGACGCTCCCCTCGGGTCAGGCGCAACGGTCGGCGGTCATCGGCACGGGCACGGGCCGGGTCAACGCGGTCCTCGCCGACGCCACCAGCGGTGCGGGCCGGGTGACCGCGACGTCGAACGCCTCGTCCAACAAGGCGGTGATGTGGAGCATCGTCTTGAACCGCGCGTCCTGAGCAGGATGTAGCGGACCAGGGCAGCAGGTCCCCTCGTTCCGGTCCTACCGGAGCGAGGGGGACCTGTCTGTCTGATGGCCTCGCGGCACTAGCCTCATGGGCCATGAGCGCCGACGCCCCGGCCGTGGTGGTCCGGCCGGCGACCCTCGACGACTGGCCGCAGATCTGGCCTGTCGTGCGGGCCGTCGCGAGAGCCGGGGACACCTACGCCTACGAGCCGGACCTCGACGAGGCAGAGGCGCGGGCCGCCTGGCTGGTGGCGCCGCCGCGCGCCACGGCGGTCGCGGTGAGCGGACATCGGCTGCTCGGGGTCGCCACCATGGGTCCCAACCGGCCGGGCCCCGGAGGGCACGTGGGGACCGCCAGCTTCCTGGTCGCGCGGAACGCGCGCGGCCGCGGCGTGGGGCGCCTGCTGGCCGAGCACGCGGTCGCCTGGCACCGCGAGCACGGCTACCGGGGCATCCAGTTCAACGCGGTCGTCGAGACCAACACCGCGGCCGTCCGGCTCTGGAGCGATCTCGGCTTCGTCGTCGTGGGCACCGTCCCCGGCGCGTTCCGTCATCCCACGCGCGGGTACGTCGGCCTCCACGTCATGTACCTGCCGCTGGACCGGTGAGCGGGTCGGCGGCGAGGCGCAGCCGGAGCAGGGCGGCTCGCACGACGCTCTCGTCGAGCTTGAGCACCTCCCGGTCGTAGGTGAGCAGGCCGTTCAGCTCGTCCTCGACGTCGCACAGCTGGGTGTAGACGGTCGCCGACAGCCCGCCGCGCACCGCGGCCGCCAGGTCGGCGTGGAGGGCGGTGAACCACCGCGAGAGCGCCTCGGCGTCGAGGAGGTCGCCGTACCCGAAGCCCGAGCCGCTGTCGTAGGTGTGTCCCGCGACGCGCCGGCCGCGGCCGCCGTACTCGGAGAGCACGAAGGGCCGGGGGTCGCGCCGCCGGGGGGTCCGCACGCGCCGGCCGTAGTCGTGGCGGCTGCGCAGGTCGCCGCCGCCCTGGTCGTGCCAGCCGCTGGCGTGGTCGACCACCCGGGTCGGGTCGAGTGCCCGCACCTCGTCGCTGAGGGCCCTCGCGTCGAACTGTCCCCAGCCCTCGTTGAACACCACCCACGTCGCCACCGACGGCACATTGCGCAGGTGCTCCACGGTGCGTCGGGCCTCCTCTCGGAACAGGGCGCGCCCAGGTGCGGACCCGCGCCCCAGCAGGGAGCGCCGTCGGGTGTCGTCGAGACGGACGGGGTAGCGCCCGGGCCAGGTCACGGCGGCGGTGCGGTAGCGGCCGCCGCCGTTGACGAAGTCCTGCCACACCAGCATCCCGAGCCGGTCGCAGTGGTGGTACCACCGCAGCGGCTCGACCTTGACGTGCTTGCGCAGCATGGTGAACCCCAGGCGCCTCATCGTCTCGATGTCGTGGACCATCGCCTCGTCCGCCGGGGCGGTGAGCAGCCCGTCGGGCCAGTACCCCTGGTCGAGCACCCCGACCTGCACGACCGGCTCGCCGTTGAGCAGCAGCCGGGGCGTCCCCCGCGCATCCGTCCCCACGCCGTACGAGCGCAGGCCGACGTACGACGTGACGCGGTCCTCCCCGAGCCGCACCTCGACGTCGTAGAGGTGCGGGTCGTCGGGCGACCAGGGGCGGACGTCGTCGACCCGCACGCGCACCGGCGTGCCGACCGCGGTCATGACGGACCGGCCGGCGACGGTGACCCGCGCCTCGGGTCTCCCGCGTGCGGAGCGTCCGGCGTGCACGGTGACCTCGACCATGCCCTGCTCGAGCAGGGGCACGAGCGTCAGCCGCTCGACGTACGGGTCGGGGACGGCCTCCGCCCACACCGTCTGCCAGATGCCGGACTGGGCGGTGTACCAGATGCCGCCGCGGCGCAGCCGCTGCTTTCCGCTGGCGTGCTGGTGCCCGTCGGAGCGGTCGCGCACGTCGACCACGAGCTCGTTCGGTCCCGGCCCGAGCGTGTCGGTGAGGTCGCAGGTGAACGGCACGTAGCCGCCGCCGTTCCGGCCGACCTCTGTCCCGTTCAGGTGCACCACGCAGGTCTGGTCGACCGCGCCGAAGTGCAGCAGCACCCGTCCGCCGGCGGGCGCGAACCCGTCGGGCAGCTCCAGCCGGCGACGGTAGGTCAGCCGCTCGTCCGGCCGCAGCTGCCGGCCGACCCCGGACAGGGGCGCCTCCGGTGAGAAGGGCACCAGGATGCGCCCGTCGTACCCGGCCGGTGCCGGTCCGGAGGCCGGGGTGACTGCGTAGTCCCACCAGCCGTTGAGGTTCAGGCAGCTGGCGCGGACCAGCTGCGGGCGCGGGTACTCCGGCAGGACCCGCTCCGGGTCGAGGTCACGGCCCCAGCGGGTCAGCAGCACGGCGCACCTACTGGCCGAGCCGGCCGTCGATCCGCTCCCGCAGGAGGTCGGCGTGCCCGTTGTGACGGGCGTACTCCTCGACCATGTGCACGAGCAGCTCCCGCAGGGAGATCAGGCCGCCGTGCCCGTCGTCGGCGGTGACGCCCAGGTCGTCGGCGTCCTCGACCAGCCGCTCGGCGAACTCCACCTCGGCCCGCCACCGCTGCCAGGCATCGGAGACCACGTCGGGATCGGGCACCGCGCCGTTGAAGTCACCGTCGGCGTCGGTGTCGGTCCGGTAGTACGGGGGCGCGTCCAGCCCGGCCATCCGCCGGCGGAACCAGGCACGTTCCACGTCGGCCATGTGGCGCACCAGCCCCAGAAGCGACATCGTCGACGGCTCGACCGCGCGGCGGGCCAGCTGCTCGGCGTCGAGGTCCGAGCACTTGACCTCGAGGGTCAGCCGCTGCCAGCGGAGGAACTCCTGCAGGGTCGCCTTCTCGTCGCCGAGCGAGGGGCCGCCCTCACGGGGGTCGAGCGCCGGGTCGAGGAACATGTCTGCGCGATGAGTCGCCATGACCCCATCCTGCCGCGCCGGCGGCAGTCCCAGTGCCGCACGCTGGTCGAGGTGCCCGAGCCCCACGCTGGTTGAGGTGCCCGAGCCCCACGCTGGTTGAGGTGCCCGAGCCCCAAGGGCGAGGGCCTCGAAACCCGCGCACCTGCGCGCGAACGTGACCCGGT
>JAICKK010000264.1 GCA_025927955.1 Nocardioidaceae bacterium | reverse complement strand
CCCGTTGATCGAGCGGCGCTCGAAGGTCTGCACGCCGTCGGGGAAGTGCCCGCACATGATGACCGAGTGCGTCCACAGGTTGCGGATCAGGTTCGCGGTCGCGTTGGCGGTCAGCGTGTTCAGCGCCGACGGGCCCGAGAGAAGCGGGTGCAGGACGTAGTCCTTGGTCACCTGGCCGCGGATCTTCTTCAGCGTCTGCCTGGCGCGGACCTTGAAGTCCGGGCTGCTGCGACGCTTCTTGGACTGGAGGTTCTTGCCCAGCTCCAGGTCGTAGGCGGCGATGCCGTACTCGAACAGGCACGCGTTGATCAGGTTCCACAGCGGCTGCGCGAGGTACAGCGGCACCCAGCGCTGGTCCTCGTCGACGCGCATGATGCCGTAGCCGAGGTCGTTGTCCTTGCCGATGACGTTCGTGTAGGTGTGGTGCAGCTCGTTGTGCGAGTGCTTCCACTGGTCCGACGGCGAGGCGTTGTCCCACTCCCACGTGGTCGAGTGGATCTTCGGGTCACGCATCCAGTCCCACTGGCCGTGCATGACGTTGTGGCCGATCTCCATGTTCTCGATGATCTTGGCGACCGCGAGGCCGGCTGTGCCGACGAACCACGCCGGCGGGAACAGCGAGAACAGCAGCACGCCGCGGCTACCCAGCTCCAGCTTGCGCTGGGCGGCGATGACCGTGCGGATGTACGACGCGTCGCTCTCGCCGCGCTTGTCGATGATGGACTGGCGGATGGCGTCGAGCTCGACACCGATCTGCTCGATGTCCGAAGGCGTCAGGTGGGCGGCGACGTTGTCGGCGCCGGTCTTCTTCTGCAGGACGGTCATGGTGGTTCCCTTCTGTCGAGCCGGTCGAGGAGGGCGGCGCGCTGGCGGGGCCCGTCTCGAAGCCAGCGAGCGCTAGTGGTCGAGGTGGCAGGCGCCGGCGGCCGCGGAGATGCAGGTCTGGATCTTCACTCCGTCGCCGGGCGCCGCGGTCGTGAGCTCGCCGGTGCGCAGGTCGCGGACCGCGCCCTCGCGCATCGGCAGCACGCAGCTGTAGCAGATCCCCATCCGGCAGCCCGAGGGCATCAGCACGCCGGCCTCCTCGGCGGCGTCGAGGATCGGTGTGGACCCGTCGGCCTCGACCGTCGTACCGGTCCTGTCGAACGAGACCGTGCCGCCCTCTCCGGCCACGACCGTGTCGACGCGGAACTGCTCGGTCAGCAGCGGGATGCCGCGCTCGGCGTGGTGCTCCTCGAGGGCGTCGAGCAGGCCGTTGGGCCCGCACGCCAGCGTGGTCCGCTCGGACAGGTCGGGCACAAGGTGGTCCAGGTCGGTCAGGTCGAGGCGGCCGTGCACCTCGGAGTAGCGCGCCACCAGGCGGATCAACCCGGCCTGGTCGAGCGCGCGCAGGTTCGCGATGAAGATCGAGTCGGGCTCACGCGGTGCCACGTGGACGACGGTGATGTCGTAGTCCGCGCTTCGGGCCAGCCGCACCACCCCGGAGTCGGCGACCGGGTAGAGGTTGCGCAGCATGCCGATGACGGGGGTGATGCCCGACCCGGCGGTCACGAACAGCAGCTTGCCGCCGCCGGTGGGCAGCACGAAGTCGCCGGCCGCCTGCTCGAGGTGGACCAGGGTGCCCGCACGCGCGCGACGCACCAGGTGGCTGCTGACCAGGCCGTCGGGCACCGCCTTGACCGTGATCGAGATGTAGCCGTCGGCGCGCGGCCCGTGGGTCAGGGAGTAGGCGCGCCAGA
Source organism: Nocardioidaceae bacterium (assembly GCA_025927955.1). Lineage (GTDB taxonomy): Bacteria > Actinomycetota > Actinomycetes > Propionibacteriales > Nocardioidaceae > Nocardioides_B. The sequence continues at coordinate 1,725 of JAICKK010000264.1, read as the reverse complement.
GCCGGACCCCGTCGACGTCGATGCCGATGCGGACGTACTGGCCGGGCCGGTGGCCGGCCCAGTCGGCGCCCGGGCGGATAACGATCGTGGCGGCGTCGCGGGTCTCCGGCTCGACCGACACGATGCGTCCGCGCAGGTCCGCGCCGGAGCGCAGGGGGTCGAAGAGGTCCAGGTAGTCGGCGGGCAGCAGTGGCGTGGTGAGGCGCTCGGCCACCCGCACGGCCCGGCTGCGCAGGGAGGATCCCGGTGGGCCGGAGGCCCGCAGCAACGATCCGGTAAGACTCATACCTCCATCATGTATGGGCTGGGCGCTAAACTCATGACCGCAGGACGTGAACTTCCCGACTCGAACTGTTCGGAGGGAACAACCGGTGGCCGATGACGTGACGGGGGTCACCGCCCCTCGGGTCCCGGGGCTGCACGCCGACCTCCAGGCCGACCTGCACACCGGACTGCACCTGGGGGAGGCGGTGGTGCGGGTGCTGCGCGGTCGGCTGCCCGAGGTCGCCACGCACACCGTCGCCACGATCATCGTGGAGGTGCCCAGCTACACCGGCGCGCTGCGGGGGTCGATGGGCGACAACATCGAGGCCGCGGTGCAGATGGCGCTCGGCGGCTTCCTCGAGCTCGCCGCCCACAGCGCGGACGCCGACCCGAGCACGCCCCTGGACGCGACCGTGCAGGCCGCCTACGGGCTGGGCCGCGGCGAGGCGCGCAGCGGCCGCTCCATGGACGCGCTGCTGGCCGCCTACCGCGTCGGCGCGCGGGTCGCCTGGCGGGAGATGGCGCAGGCCGCCGCGGAGGCCGGCATGGGCTCCTCGACGATGGCGCAGTTCGCCGAGCTGGTGTTCGCCTACATCGACGAGCTCTCCGCGGCCAGCGTCGCCGGGCACAGCGACGAGCTGTCCACCAGCGGCCGGGTGCGTGCGAGGCTCCTCGAGAGGCTCGGACACCAGCTGCTGACCGGAGCCGGGGACGAGGCCCTGGCCACCTCCGCCGAGAGCGCCGGCTGGCCGGTGCCGCGCACCCTGACCGCGGTGCTGCTCCCCGCGGCCGAGGTCCGGCGACCGCTGTCCGGACTCGGGCCCGACGTGCTGCCGGTGGGCGAGGACCTGCCCGGGCTCCCGGCCCCTGCCGGCGAGGTCGGCGAGCTGTCCCTGCTGCTGGTCCCCGACGTGGAGGGCCGTGACCGCCGCCGGCTGCTGCGGCTGCTCGGCGGCGGGTTCGCGGTCGTCGGCCCCGCCCGGCCGTGGGCGCAGGCGAGGGCGTCGTACCTGCGTGCCGTGCGGACCCTCGAGCTGGTGGCCAGCCGAGGCCTGCCGCCCGGCCCGGTGGACAGCGAGCGGCACCTGGCCGACCTGGTCGTCGGCGCCGACCCCGACGCGCTGGCCGACCTGCGCGCGGCCGTGCTGGCGCCGCTGGCGGCGCACCGCCCGGCCACCGCGGAGCGGCTCGCGGAGACGCTGCGCTCCTGGCTGCTGCACCAGGGGCGTCGCGAGGCCGTCGCGGCCGACCTGCACGTGCACGCGCAGACGGTGAGGTACCGCATGGGCCAGCTGCGCGAGCTGTACGGCGAGGCCCTCGACGACCCGCACACGGTGCTCGAGCTGGTGCTCGCGCTGCACGGCTCGCCCGCCACCACGCTGGTCGAGGTGGCGAGGCGCTAGCCGAGCCCTCGACACCATGGTCACGTTCGCCTCACGCTGGTTGAGGTGGCGAGGCGCT
>JAICKK010000180.1 GCA_025927955.1 Nocardioidaceae bacterium | reverse complement strand
GGGGGTCAGTCCCAGCCGGGGGTCGCCACCGTCGTTCGTCGAGCGGTGGTCGACGAAGCCGCGCTCGACCAGCCGGCCCAGCAGGGGCTCGAGCTCGCCGGGGCTGCTGTGCAGCACCGAGGCCAGCTCGTCGCGCGTCGGCTCGGGGTGGTCCTCGAAGCGGTAGAGCAGCCAGGTCGGTGCCGGCTCGAGCTCGAGCGACGCCCGCGTGGTGAGCCGTGCGTACATGTCCGTGCGGCTCTCCCGGCGCAGCAGCGCGTTGAGCCTACGCTCGACCTCCTGCAGCGACGTGCGCCCCTCCGGCGGGACGAAGGGCTCGGCCGCGTCGCTGCCGACCGCCGTGCGCAGCCGGATCTCGGGGAGCAGCAGGGTGAGCAGGAAGGCCACCACCCCGATCGGCACGGCGACCAGGAAGACGGTCTGCAACGAGTCGGCGTAGGCGGCGATGTACCCGGCGCGGGCGGCGGCGGGCAGCGCGTCGAGCTGCGCGGGGCTGACGCTGGCCCCGCCGCTGCCGGCGCCCGCCGGGATGTGCTGTCCCGCAAGGTTGCCGGTGATCACGCCGGCGAAGATCGCGCCGAACACGGCGGTGCCGAAGGAGCCTCCGATGGAGCGGAAGAAGGTCGCACCCGACGTCGCGGTGCCGAGGTCCTGGTAGTCCACGGCGTTCTGCACGGCGATCACCAGCACCTGCATGACCAGGCCCAGGCCCACGCCGAGGACGAACATGAACAGCGACACGAGGCCCGAGGCCGTGAACTGGTCCATGGTCGAGAACAGGTAGAGGCCCACGGTCATGATCGCGGTCCCCGCGACGGGGAAGACCTTGTACCTGCCCCAGCGTGAGATCAGCTGTCCGGAGCCGATGGAGGCGAGCAGCATCCCGCCCATCATCGGCAGCAGCTGCAGGCCGGAGCTCGTGGGCGCGGCGCCCTTGACCACCTGCAGGAACAGCGGCAGGAACGTGATGGCGCCGAACATCGCGAAGCCGACCACGAACCCGACGCCGCTGGCGGCGGCGAAGACCCGGTTGCCGAACAGCGCCAGCGGGATGACCGGCTCGTCGGCGCGCCGCTCGATGAGCAGGAACACGCCGATGAGGACGACGCTGGCGACCGCCAGCCCGACGATGAACGGCGAGCCCCAGTCGTACGTCGTGCCGCCCAGCGTGGTCACGAGGACCAGGCCGGTGGCCGCGGCCGCCAGCGTCAGCGTGCCCAGGTAGTCGATCGAGCGGCGGACCCGCTGTCCGCTGCGCGGCAGGACGGCGGCGACCACGAACAGCGCGACCGCTCCGGTGGGGAGGTTGACGTAGAACACCCAGCGCCAGGTCAGGTGGTCGACGAACAGGCCCCCGAGCAGCGGGCCGATCACGCTCGTGACGCCGAAGACGGCGCCGAACAGGCCCTGGTACCGACCCCGCTCGCGGGGCGGGATGACGTCGCCGATGATCGACTGCGCGCCCACGATCAGGCCGCCGCCGCCGAGCCCCTGGATGGCCCGGAACACGATCAGCTCGCTCATCGACTGGCTCAGCCCGGACAGGACGGACCCCACCAGGAAGATCACGATCGCGGCCTGGAAGAAGATCTTGCGCCCGTACAGGTCGCCGAGCTTGCCCCACAGCGGGGTGGAGGCCGTGGACGCCAGCAGGTAGGCGGTGACGATCCACGACAGGTGGTTGAGCCCGCCGAGGTCGCCGACGATCGTGGGCAGCGCGGTGGACACGATGGTCTGGTCCAAGGCGGCCAGCAGCATGCCGAGCAGCAGGGCGCCGATGATCAGCCACCGGGTCCGGCCCGTGACGGTCGGCGGGCCCGATGCGTGCCCGGCCGCGGGGTCCGGTGTGACGGCGTCGGTCATCTCAGCTCTTCCTGTCTCTTCCTGCTCGGGTGGTGGGCCGTTCCTCACGCGCCGCGGACGGCGGCGGGAGCCCGGCGCCGAGCATGTCGATCGCCTCCGCCACCAGGGCGGGCAGCCGGCTGCTGCCGGCGTCGGCGCCCCAGCGCAGCGCCGCGGTCCGCAGCGCGCCGACCGTCGACGCGACCAGCAAGGACGGGTAGAGGTCGCGCTCGACGTCGAGCCCGGTGCGCTCGGCCACCCCCAGCGCCAGGGCCTGCTCGAGCCGGTTCCAGCTGGCGAAGCCGGCGGCGAGCAGGTGCGGGTCCCTGCGCACGACCGTCAGCCGCGCCTGCCACTCCTCGCGCCCGTCGACCAGCTCCGCCGCCAGGTCCAGCAGGACCGCCCGCAGGGCGGCCAGCGGCGGCTCCCCGGCCGGCCGGCGGACCAGGGCCGTGCGCAGCCGGTCGTCGCGCTCGGGGTCCTCACCGGCGAGCGCGGCCTCCTTGGAGGGGAAGTAGTTGAAGAACGTGCGGGGTGAGACGTCGGCGGCCGCGGCGATCTGCTCGGCGGTGACGCGGGCCAGGCCGTGCTCGGCGGCGAGCCGGAGCGTGGCGACCTGCAGTCGGCGGCGGGTCTCCCGCTTCTTGCGCTCGCGGCGGTCCGGGGTCACCAGGACAGCGGACTCGGCGGGCACGACGACCAGGGTAGGTCGCTCTTGCAGTCCCTGCAAGTTTGCAGAACGTGCACGACGGTGCCCTGGGCGGGGCGGTCACCGCTCTGGCAGGGTGTCCCCATGCGGGATGCCGCCGCCCGGCTCGCCCTCCTCGTCGACGTACCCGGGCGCCCGGACCTCACCGCCAGCGCAGCGCCTCGTGGCGCAGTCCCGGGGGAGCGCACGTGACCCCCGCCGACGTCCGCCGCATCGCCCTCGCGCTGCCCGGGGCGGTGGAGCGCGACCACCACGGGTTCCCGTCGTTCCGCACCTCGCGCCGGATCTTCGCCACCCTGCCCGACGGCGAGCAGCTGCGGGTGATGCTGTCGGAGGAGGGCATCCGGGCCGCGGTGGCCGAGTGGCCCGCCTGGTGCGGCGAGCAGTGGTGGGGCCGGAGGCTCGCGGCGCTGAGGATCAGCCTGCCCGCGTGCGACGCCGCGGTGGTCGCCGAGCTGCTCGAGGACGCCTGGCGCCTGCACTCATAGGTCGTAGGAGAGCACCAGCTCGTAGCCGTCGTCGCTGTGGCCGCCGATCGCGAGCTCGGCCTCGCCGCGGAGCGACTCCAGGCCGCCGGTCCCCATCCCGGGCACGACCTCGAGCCGGCCGCCGACCGATCCGGCGTCCTGGCTGCCCGTGTGCACGAGCACGCAGCTGCCCTCCTGGCCGTCGATGCTGCCGGTGAACCGCTCCATGCCCAGCACCGGGGCGGCATCCGCCTTGTACGCGATGAGGTAGGTCAGCGTCGAGGTGCCCTCGAGGTCGCCGGTGTAGGTGTAGCCGACGGTGGCGCGGGTGATGCCCCGCTTGGGGTAGTACGCCCCGCCGGCGGCGGTGCCCTCGCCCTCGTCGATGTCGACCAGCACCTCCTCGGACCAGGAGGCCACGTCGAACCTGCAGGTCGCCTTCTTCGAGTAGGTCATGAGCCGACACTAGGAACCCGTCCGCGTGCGCGGCTTGGAGAAACGCGACAGGCTCGTCTCCATGCAGACCCCCCGCGGCAGCCCCGACGCGATCCTGAGGCCGACCCGGGCCGCGCACACCATCTCGGTCGAGAGGGTGCCCCCGTCGCAGGCGCTGGCCGGCTTCGTGGACTACCACTGGTACGTCGGGTGGCGCGCCGCCGAGCCCTACCGGCAGCAGGTCGTGCCGCAGCCACGGGTGCACCTGGCTGCCGAGCCGATGCACGGGGAGGCCCGGCTGCTCGTGCACGGCCTGAGCCGGGAGCCGTTCTTGCGCACCCTGACCGGTGAGAGCCACACGCTCGGCGCGGCGTTCCACCCCGGTGGCTTCCGGCCGTTCCTGCGTCGCAGCGTCGGCTCGGTCGCCGGGTCCGTCGTACCGGCCGGAGAGCTGCTCGGCCTCGACGACCGGCCCGTCGCCGAGCAGATCCTGGCGACGTGCGACGTGCCCGCGATGGTGGCGGCGCTCGAGGGCTACCTCTCAGCGCTGGACCCGGCCGCCGACCCCGTGGTCGAGCAGGTGCGGGCGCTGGTCCGCGAGGCCGAGGAGGACCGCGGCCTGAACCGGGCCGAGGACCTCGCGGAGCGCGCCTCGATGAGCCTGCGCTCGCTGCAGCGGCTGTTCACCGAGTACGTCGGGGCGGGACCCAAGTGGGTGGTCACGCGGTTCCGGATACTCGACGCCGCGGCGGCCGCCCACGGCGGCGAGCCGGTGCAGTGGGCCGCCCTTGCGGCCGACCTCGGCTTCACCGACCAGGCCCACCTGACTCGCGCGTTCACGGCCGTGGTCGGCACGCCGCCGGCCACCTACCGCCGCGAGGCCTGACGCCGAGGCGTCCCGTCCTGTGGTCCCAACTGCGCCGAGGCGTCCCGTTCCGTGGTGCAGGGTGTGCCGAGGCGCCCCGTTCCGTGGTGCAGGGTGTGCCGAGGCGCTCCGTTCTGCGTACGGCGTGCGCGCGCCCCCGCCGCCGTACCCGCGGAACAAGACGCCTCGGCGGGTCCGCACCCGCGGAACAAGACGCCTCGGCGGGTCCGCGAGCACAGAACGGGACGCCTCGGCGTCAGAGCGGACGCACCAGGAGGGCGGTGCCGCGACCCGCGACCCGGGTGAGCACCACCGTGGCCTCGGCGTCCCCGCGCAGGGCGAGCCGCGTGCGCAGCCGGTCGGGCACGACGTCGACGCCGCGCTTCTTGATCGTCAGCCGCCCGACGTGCCGCTCCCGCAGGGCCGCCCTCAGCGCCCTCTCCCGGTAGGGCAGCTCCTCGAGCACCTCGTAGGCCCGCGCGAAGGGGAGGGCGTGCGCCTGGTCTGCGGTGACGTAGGCGATGTGCTCGTCCGGCAGCCGGCCCCCGACGCGTGCCGCCACCGCGGCCACCAGTCCCGCCCGGACGACCGCGCCGTCCGGCTCGTAGAGGTAGCCCCCCACCGGGCCGATCTCCACGGCGGCCGGCAGGTCCTCGTCGCTCAGGGTGGCCAGCCCGGCTCCCCGGATCACCGTGGCCCGGCGCCGGACGGTCGCGAGTGCCGGCGACCACAGGGCCGCCTCCTTCACCTCGCCGCCGTCGGAGACCCACTCGGCCTCGACGCCGTCGGGCAGCAGCGCGTGCGGGATCCCGGGCGCCACCTTCACGCAGGCCGTCCCCTCGAGCAGGGACAGCACGAACGTCCACGGGGGCGACCACCCGTCCGGGTGCCGGGGGTCGAGCACCCGTCCACGAGCCGTACGACGGGCAGGGTCGGCGAACACCATCCCGAAGCCGGACACGTCGAGGTCGCCGGCGTCCGCGACCTGCACCGCGCCGCCGAGCCCGAAGGCCGCGAGGTTGGCGCGGGCGACCTCCACGCGCACCGGGTCCCGGTCGACGCCCGCGACGGTCAGCCCGGCGCGGGCCAGCGCCAGCAGGTCGCCGCCGATGCCGCAGCCGACGTCGAGCACGGAGGAGGGCGCGGCGGCGGCCACCCGCGCCGCCCGGTGCGCCGCGACGCGGGCGCGGGTCGCCTGCTCGAGACCGTCCGGGGTGAAGTACATGCGGGCCGCCTCGGCGCCGAACTTGGCGGCGGCTCGGACCCGGAGGTCCACCTGGGTCAGCGCGGCCGCGGCGTGCTCGGCGGCACCGTCACCGGGGTCGCCGGGGCCGGCCTCCCGGCGCAGGGCCGCCGCCGCCCCGACGGGGTCGCCTGCGTGCTCGGCGTACACCTCGGTGGCCCTCGCCAGCAGCGAGTGGCCCTCGTCGCCGAGCAGCCAGAGGAAGGCTTCGGGTCGCACACCGCCATCCTGGCAGACCCGCCTGGCACTCGCGCGAAGCGAGTGCTAGATTCGCGTTAGCACTCTCCTCTGGAGGGTGCCAGAGCTCGCGAAGCCGCGGCGACCCCCGCGACGGCGTCCGGTCCAGCGAGCACCTGCTCTGAACACCAGTTGCACACTCGAACCAACTCCGAAAGTGGAGGTCGACATCGTGTCGGTCAACATCAAGCCTCTCGAGGACCGGATCGTCGTGAAGGCCCTCGAGGCCGAGCAGACCACGGCGTCGGGTCTGGTCATCCCGGACACCGCGAAGGAGAAGCCCCAGGAGGGCGAGGTCCTCAGCGTCGGTCCGGGTCGCATCGACGACAACGGCAACCGGGTCCCGCTCGACGTCAAGGTCGGCGACAAGGTGATCTACAGCAAGTACGGCGGCACCGAGGTCAAGTACGGCGGCGAGGAGTACCTCATCCTCTCCGCGCGCGACGTGCTCGCCGTCATCGCCTGAGCTGCGTCGCCCGGCGCGCAGCCTCGCACGACACCGCCCCGGGGGGACTTGGTCACGCACCAAGCCCCTGGGGCGCGTGTCGTGGCGCCATCACCGGCGTCACATAGAGCCACACCACTAGTCACATCAGGAAGGTGCATCAACAGATGCCGAAGATTCTGGAGTTCGACGAGAGCGCACGGCGCTCCCTGGAGCGCGGCGTCGACGCGCTCGCCAACGCCGTCAAGGTGACCCTCGGTCCCAAGGGCCGCTACGTCGTCCTGGACAAGAAGTGGGGCGCGCCGACCATCACCAACGACGGTGTCACCGTGGCCCGCGAGGTCGAGGTCGACAACCCGTTCGAGAACCTCGGCGCCCAGCTCGCCAAGGAGGTCGCCACCAAGACCAACGACGTGGCCGGCGACGGCACGACGACCGCGACCGTGCTGGCCCAGTCGATGGTCCACGAGGGCCTGCGCGCCGTGGCCGCGGGTGCCAACCCGATGAGCCTCAAGCGGGGCATGGACAAGGCCGTCGAGGCCGTCGGCACCGCCCTGCGCGACGCGGCCCGCGACGTCGACGACAAGGCCGACATGGCCGCGGTCGCCACGGTGTCCTCCCGCGACGCGCACATCGGCGAGCTGCTCGCCGAGGCCTTCGACAAGGTCGGCAAGGACGGCGTGATCACGGTCGAGGAGTCCAACACCATGGGCACCGAGCTCGAGTTCACCGAGGGGATGCAGTTCGACAAGGGCTACATCTCGCCGTACTTCGTCTCCGACGCGGAGCGCATGGAGGCCGTCCTCGACGACCCCTACATCCTCATCCACCAGGGCAAGATCGGCGCGATCGCGGACCTGCTCCCCCTGCTGGAGAAGGTCATCCAGGCCGGCAAGCCGCTGTTCATCCTCGCCGAGGACGTCGAGGGCGAGGCCCTCTCCACGCTGGTGGTCAACAAGATCCGCGGCACGTTCAACGCGGCGGCCGTCAAGGCCCCGGCCTTCGGTGACCGCCGCAAGGCCATGCTCCAGGACATCGCCACCCTCACCGGCGGCCAGGTCGTCTCCCCGGAGGTCGGCCTCAAGCTCGACCAGGTGGGCCTCGAGGTCCTCGGACAGGCCCGCCGGGTCACGATCACCAAGGACAACACCACCATCGTCGAGGGGGCGGGCGACTCCTCCGAGGTCGCCGGCCGGGTCAACCAGATCAAGGCCGAGATCGAGAGCACCGACTCCGACTGGGACCGCGAGAAGCTCCAGGAGCGCCTCGCGAAGCTGGCCGGCGGCGTCTGCGTGGTCAAGGTCGGCGCCGCCACCGAGGTGGAGCTCAAGGAGAAGAAGCACCGCATCGAGGACGCGGTCTCCGCGACCCGTGCGGCCATCGAGGAGGGCATCATCGCCGGCGGCGGCTCCGCCCTGGTGCACGCGGCCGGCGTCCTCCAGGACGGCCTCGGGCTCACCGGTGACGAGGCGACGGGCGTGCGCATCGTCGCCAAGGCCGTCGACGAGCCGCTGCGCTGGATCGCCGAGAACGGCGGCGTCAACGGCTACGTCGTGGTCGCCAAGGTCCGCGAGGGCAAGGCGGGCGAGGGCTACAACGCCGCGACCGAGGAGTACGGCGACCTGGTGGCCCAGGGCGTCCT